>NZ_CP016286.1:2208500-2524000 GCF_001679785.1 Rhizobium leguminosarum | reverse complement strand
GCTGGGGCAGGGCGATTTCGCCACCTATTTCCAGAACAGCTTCATCGTCACGATCGTCTCGATCCTGCTGGTGCTGCTGTTCGGCGCCATGGCCGCCTTTGCGCTTTCCGAATACCGTTTCCGCGGCAATACGCTGCTTGGGCTCTATATGGCGATCGGCATCATGATCCCGATCCGTCTCGGCACGGTGGCGATCCTGCAGGGCATGGTGGCGGCCGGCCTCGTCAATACGCTGACGGCGCTGATCCTCGTCTATACCGCACAGGGGATACCGCTGGCGATCTTCATCCTGTCGGAATTCATGCGCACGGTTTCGGACGATCTGAAGAATGCCGGCCGCATCGACGGGCTGTCCGAATATGCGATCTTCTTCCGCCTGGTGCTGCCGTTGGTGCGCCCGGCCATGGCGACGGTTGCGGTGTTCACGATGATCCCGATCTGGAACGATCTCTGGTTCCCGCTGATCCTGGCGCCCTCCGAGGCGACCAAGACGGTGACGCTCGGCTCGCAGATCTTCATCGGCCAGTTCGTCACCAACTGGAACGCGGTGCTGGCGGCGCTGTCGCTGGCGATCCTGCCGATCCTCGTCCTCTACGTCATCTTCTCGCGGCAGCTGATCCGCGGCATCACGTCAGGAGCCGTCAAGTGACCGAAAAACCGATCCGCGTCCTCGTTGCCGGCCTCGGCAATATGGGCCGCAGCCATGCGCTCGCCTATCACAACAATCCGGGCTTCGAGATCGTCGGTCTCGTCAACCGCTCGACGCCGCAATTGGAGCCTGAGCTGCAGGACTACACGATCCATCCCGACTTCATGGCGGCGCTGGCCGAGCTGAAGCCGGACCTCTGCTCGATCAACACCTATTCCGACAGCCATGCCGATTATGCTGTCGCCGCCTTCGAGGCCGGCTGCGATGTCTTCGTGGAAAAGCCGCTGGCGACCACCGTCGCCGATGCCGAGCGCGTCGTTGCGGCGGCCAGGAAGGCGGCGCGCAAGCTGGTGATCGGCTATATTCTTCGCCATCACCCTTCCTGGATGAGGCTGATCGAAGAGGCGCGCAAGCTCGGCCCGCCTTACGTCTTCCGCATGAACCTCAACCAGCAGTCCAGCGGCCCGACCTGGGCGACGCATAAGTCGCTGATGCGCACGACCTCGCCGATCGTCGATTGCGGCGTGCATTATGTCGACGTCATGTGCCAGATCACCGACGCCAAGGCCGTCGAGGTGCGCGGCATGGGGCTGCGCATGTCGGACGAGATCGCTGCCGACATGTATAATTACGGTCACCTGCAGGTGCTGTTCGAGGACGGTTCCGTCGGCTGGTACGAGGCCGGCTGGGGACCGATGATCTCGGAAACCGCCTTCTTCGTGAAAGATGTGATGTCGCCGAAGGGTGCTGTGTCGATCGTCATGGATCCGAACGCCAAGTCCGACGATATCGACACGCACACCAAGACGTCGGTTATCCGCTTGCACACGGCCGAGACCGGCCCGGACGGCAAATTCATCCGGCCTGACCAGGACATGACAATGGAAGGCGAGCCCGGTCATCAGGCGCTCTGCGACCTGGAGCAGGCCTTCATGCTGAGGGCGATCCGCGAGGATCTGGACCTCGACCGCCATATGGCGGATGCGGTGGCGTCGCTGCGCATCTGCCTTGCCGCCGACGAGAGCGTGCGCACCGGCCAGCCGGTCAGATTATAAGGAAAGACCCGTGGGATCGCTTCAACTCAAATCCATCCGCAAGACCTATGGCACGCATGAGGTGCTGAAAGGCATCGACCTCGAGGTCAAGGATGGCGAATTCGTCATCTTCGTCGGGCCGTCGGGCTGCGGGAAATCGACGCTGTTGCGCAGCATCGCTGGCCTCGAAGACGTCACCTCAGGCGCCGTCGTCATCAATGGTCGCGATGAGACATTGACGCCGCCGGCCAAGCGCGGCATCGCCATGGTGTTCCAGTCCTACGCGCTCTATCCGCATCTGACGGTCAAGGACAATATGGGGCTCGGGCTCAAGCAGGCCGGCACCGCCAAGGATGAGATCGAAAGGCGTGTCGGCAAGGCGTCCGGCATGCTCTCGTTGAAACCCTATCTGGCGCGGCGGCCGGCCGAGCTCTCCGGCGGCCAACGCCAGCGCGTCGCCATCGGCCGTGCGATCGTGCGCGAACCGGAACTCTTCCTGTTCGACGAGCCGCTGTCGAACCTCGATGCGGCGCTGCGCGTCCAGACCCGCCTCGAAATCGCCCGGCTTCACCGCAGCCTGAAGGCGACGATGATCTATGTCACCCACGACCAGGTCGAGGCGATGACGCTTGCCGACAAGATCGTGGTGCTGAATGCCGGGGCGATCGAGCAGATCGGTTCGCCGATGGAACTCTACAAACGACCGGCCAATGTCTTTGTTGCCGGCTTCATCGGCTCGCCGCAGATGAATTTTATCGCGGCCGAGAAGGTCGGCGATCACAGCGCCAAGACGATCGGCGTGCGTCCCGAACATTTGACGTTATCGCGCGAACGCGGGACTTGGGCTGCGAAGGTCGTGCATGTCGAGCATCTCGGCGCCGACACGATCATCTATCTGGAATCCGATCAGTGCGGCCTGTTGACGGCGCGTCTTTTCGGCGAGCACCAGTATGAGCCGGACGAGATCGTCTATGCAACGCCGGACCAGGCGCACGTGCATCGTTTCGATGTAGACGACCAGGCGATCCGCTAAGCGCATAACTGAACGAAAAAGTCCCGCCAGCCAGCTTGGCGGGGTTTTTCATTTCCCGTCGTGCGCGGGTTTGATCAGCCGAGCAGGGGCCGCATGAAGCTGCGTTCATAGCTGACGATACTGCGGTTGCGTTTGTCGAGTTCGAAAGCCGCCTGACATTCCGGATCGCTTGCCATACGTGTGCGATAGTCCTCGTAGGCGGCAAGGCTCGGGAAGGAAAACAGCGCAACGGCAATATTGTTGGCGCCTTCGGACGGCAGGAAATAACCGTGATGGGTGCCGCCCATCCTGTTGACGATCGGAATCCAGAGTCGGGCATATTCTTCGAATTCCGCAAGCTTGTACGGATCGATCACATAGCGCAGGTGGCAGGTAATCATTGAAATATCCCACTTCTTAAAGTGCCAGGCGGAGGCTACCCCGGTTCATTTGGTTTGTTCAGCTTCTGGCACCGACCTCGGAGAGTTCAAGTACCTTGTGGTGATGGCTGCATCACGATTGCTGACGGATCGGACGAGCTAAAATGAACAAGGCGCCGTTTCGCGGCGCCTTTTGCCTCAGCAGTATTGGCGAAATCAGTCGCGGATGATCAGCAGGTCGGCCGCCATGAAGCGCAGGGTTACGGTTTCGCCGGCCTGCGGCGGGGTGATGCCGGGGCTGTTGAACATGTCGAAGGAGATGACGTTGCCGCCAACATTCATGCGGGTGCGAATGACCGACCCCAGGAAGTGGGCCGAAACGACCTGGCCGGTCAGCGCCGTGTCGCTCTTGACGCTGTCGGAGAGCGAGCCGGCTTCCGGACGCAGGGCCAGTGAGATGGTTTCGCCAGTCTTGTGAGCGGCCACCGACTGCTTCAGCGTTATGCCCTGATCACCGATCTGGATGCGGTTGCTGTCGGGATCGACGACCTTGGCTTCGATCAGGTTCAGCGTGCCGACGAAAGAGGCGACGAAGCGCGTCGCCGGCGTGTTGTAGATCTCGAAGGGCGAACCGATCTGGTCGGCCTTGCCGGCATTCATGACGACGATGCGGTCGGAGATCGACAGGGCTTCTTCCTGATCATGGGTGACGAAGACCGTGGTGATGCCGAGCTGCTGCTGGATCTGGCGAATTTCCTCGCGCAGTGAGACGCGGATCTTGGCGTCGAGCGCGGAGAGGGGCTCGTCGAGCAACAACACCTGCGGCTTGACGGCAAGCGCGCGCGCAAGGGCGACACGCTGCTGCTGGCCGCCCGACAGTTGATAGGGGAAGCGGTCGGCCAGATGATCGAGTTTGATCAGACCGAGCATTTCCTTGACGCGGGCGTCGATCTGAGGCTTCGGGGCGCCGGCGACCTTGAGACCGAAGGCGACGTTGTCGTGTACCGTCATGTTGGGGAACAATGCGTAAGCTTGGAAGACCATGCCGATATTGCGCTGGTTCGGCTTCAGCGAGCTCTGATCCTTGCCATTGATCGTCAGCGTGCCGCCGGTCGGCGTTTCGAAGCCGGCGATCATGCGCAGGACGGTCGTCTTGCCGCAGCCTGACGGGCCGAGAAAGGAGACGAACTCACCCTTTTCGATCGTCATGTTGAAGTTCTTGACGACCTGAACCGGGCCGAAGGATTTCTGAATGTTGGTCAGCGTGAGAAAAGACATGAACCAGATACCTTAAGCCTTTGCCGGGCGGGCTTTGCCGACGCGGGAAACGAGGTTGAGCAGGCCCATGCTGAGCCAGGTGATCGAGAAGGCGATGACGGCGAGCGCCGAAGGCTCATAGGCCTTGTTGGCGCCGACCAGCTGCAGGTAGGGACCAAAGGCCGGACGGTTGAGCAGTGCGGCGAAGGTGAATTCGCCCATGACGATCGCGAGCGTGATAAACGCGCCTGAAAGCACGCCGCTCATGACGTTGGGGAAAATGCATTTGAACATGATGGTCGTCCAGCTGGCGCCGAGACTTTCGGCTGCCTCCGTCAGCGTGCGGACGTCGATGGCGCGCATGGCGGTATCGACGGCGCGGTACATGTAGGGCAGGGACAGGGTGATATAGGAAAAGACCAGCAGGATGTTGGTGCCCGTCGTTGAACCCGTCAGCGGCAGGTAGGATGACGAATTATACATCCTGAGGTAACCGAAGACGATGACGATTGCGGGAATCACAAGCGGCAGCAGCGTGATGAATTCGACGATGGGGCGCATCTGCGGCAACCGCAGCCGCACCCAATAGGCCGTTGGCACGACGAGCAGCATGCCGAAGACGATGGTGAGTAACGCCATCAGCATGGAGTAACCGAAGGTCTCGCGGAACTGAATATCTGAGAAGACCGATTGATAGGCATCGAGGCTGTATTCGCCGCGGCGCATGCGCAGCGAGAACTCGATTGTGCCGATCAGCGGGATGATAAAGTAGGACGCGCCGAGAATGATGGCGATCCAGGCTCCGAGACGTTGAGCTTTCATTTCTGCCACCGTTCGGCGCGCATGCGCAGCAGGAGGTAAAGGACGTTGGAGACGCCGGTGATGACGATCATGCCGAGCGCGATGGCGTAACCGAGGTTGGCATTATGCAGAACGTCGCCGCGGATCTGCGCATAAAGCAGGATCGGCACGATGTTCAGCGAGCTGCCGGTCAGCGCAAAGGCTGTGGCGATGGCGCCGAAGGCATTGGCGAAAAGCAGCAGCGTCGTACCGAGCAGGCTCGGCCAGAGGATCGGCAGCGCGACCATCGTCCAGTATTGGCGGTTGGTGGCGCCGAGAATCTGCGATGCTTCGCGCCATTCCTTCTTCATGCCGTCGAGGGCCGGCGTCAGGATCAGCACCATTAGCGGAATCTGAAAATACATGTAGGTGATGGTGAGGCCGAAGAAGGACAGCAGGTTGAAACCGGTACCGTAAAGATTGAAACCGAACCATTCGCGCAGGAAGATCGTCACAAGGCCGGTGCGGCCGAGCGTTGCGAGGAAGGCGAAGGCAAGCGGCACGCCGGCGAAATTCGAGGCGACGCCGGAGAAGGTCAGCAGTGTCGAGCGTACGGAGGCGGGCAGACCGCCGAGCACGACGGCCCAGGCAAGGAAAAAGCCGATCAACGCGCCGCCGAGGGCGGAGGCGACCGAGACGCGGATACTGATCCAGTAAGCGCTCATGATCGATGGCGTAAAAAGATCGCCGATATTCTTCAGCGTGAAATCGCCCTCGGGCGTCAGGAACGCGCCCACCACGAGATAAAGCGTGGGGATGATCAGAAATAGCAGGGAGAAAATAATGAAGGGTGTGATGCCCAGCCAGTCGATCACGCGGTCTTTGTTGATCAAGGGGGCACTGCTCGCCATCGGCGTTGAAACGGTGCTCATGGAAAAGCTCATCCTGGGGCGTCGGAGTGAGAAAACCTCCCCGCCTTGCGGCGGGGAGGCAGGATCGAACTTTACTGAACGTTGGCGCCGACGACGGAATCCCAGTTCTTGGTTATGGTTTCCTTGCCGGCGGCCTGCTCTTCCAGCGTCGGGAAGACAGCCTTTTCATAGGCTGCTGCCGGCGGCAGCTTGTCGAGCAGTTCCTTCGGGATCTTGTTGTTCTTGGCAAGATCGTTGAAGCGGATCGGGTGGCAATAGCCCTTCAGCCAGCCGAGCTGGCCTTCGTCGGAATAGAGATATTCCATCCAGAGCTTGGCAGCGTTCGGGTGTGGAGCGAAGGCGGAAATCGCCTGAACATAGACGCCGGCTACGACGCCGGTCTTCGGAACAACGACCTCGAAGGGAGGATTGCCCTTCAGGCCTTCGCCCCACGAGAGGGCATTGTAGTCCCAGGCGATGACGATCGGCGTGGAGCCCTGTGCGAAGGGAGCAGCCTTGCCGACGACAGGCACGAAGTTGCCGCTCTTGTTCAGTTCGGCGAAGAACTTCAGGCCTTCCTCGGCTGCCTTGGCCGCGTCGCCGCCGGATGCGGAAAGACCAGCGGCGTAGACGCCCTGGACAGCCTGGTTGGCGCTGCGCGGATCGCCTGCGAGGGCGACGCTGTTTGCATAGTCGCTCTTTTTCAGGTCGGCCCAGTCAGTCGGCGATTCCTTGACGAGATCCTTGTTCACCAGGAGCGCGAGAACGCCGTAATAGTCGCCGTACCAGTAGCCTTCAGCATCCTTGGCGCTGTCAGGAATGGAATCCCAGGTGGAGACCTTATAAGGCTGGATCAGGCCGTCTTTCTTGGCGGACGGGCCGAAAGAGAGGCCGACGTCGATGACGTCAGGAGCCTGCGGGCCGGTGTTGCCCTTGTTGGCCTTGATGGCTTCGATTTCGTCGCCCGAACTTGCATCCGGGTTCAGTTCGTTGACCTCGAGGCCGTACTTGGCCTTGAAGCCGGCAATGACGTCGCCATAGCCGCACCAGGAGTGCGGAAGAGCGATCGTCGTCAGGCTTCCTTCTTTTTTGGCGGCGGCGATAAGCTCAGCGCTCGGCTCGGCGGCGGCAATCGCGGTCGAGGCCACGATCATCGCAGTAGAAAGCGACAGAAGTCGAGAAATGTTAGAGATCACTGTTGTTCTCCTTCGGGTTTTCAGTGTCTGGCGATGCTGTTAATGAGATTACATGAAGCTTGTGTGACAGTTCGGTGACGTTAATTCTGCTGTGAATAGCGGGGGTTGCGACAAATGCTTTATTTGCGACAACGCCGTCTGTTTCCGCGAAAAATCCGTCATTGTTTTTCTTCTGTTTTAGTCTTGTCCTCCTAACCCGGTTTGCGGAAAAGCCTGGTCTGCTCGAACAGGCCTTCCAGCGTCTTCATGCGCTCCTTCGTCTCGTCCCAGGTGGAATTCTGCACGGCCTCGATCAGCGCTTCGACGATGAAAAGGGTGACGACGGAGGAATCCCAGGCCGACGGCGCCTCGATCCGGACGCGGAAGGCATGCCTGGCGAGCTTGGCCGCGGGCGAACCCCACTGGTCGGTGAAGACGATGATTTCGGCGCCGCGCTTGCGGGCGGCGGTCGCAAGGCTCACCATCTCCTGCTCATAGCGGCGGATGTCGAAAATGATCAGGATGTCGCCGGCATTCATGTTGAGGACATATTGCGGCCAGCTGCTGGAATTCGACGATAGCAGCGTCGTTGCCGGCCGGATCACCTGCATATGGGTGAAGAAATATTCGGCAAGCGCGCCGGTGATGCGGCCGCCCACGAAATAAAGGCCGCGCTTGCGGTCGGAGAGCAACGCGGCGACGCTGTCGAACGTCGCGGTGTCGAGATCGGTCAGCGTCTGGCGCAGATTGCCCATGATGGCATCGGCGAAGCGGTTGAGAATATGGGTGCCTGGTGCGTTCTGCGCCCAGCGGTCGTGCTTGGCGATCGGGTTCGAGATCGTCGCCTCGACTTCCTGATGCAGATGCGCCTGAAAGTCCGGATAGCCCTTAAAGCCAAGCTTCTGCACCATGCGCACGACAGTCGGCGTCGAGACGCCGGCATTCTCGGCAATCGTGGTGATGCTGCCGAGGCCGGAAACCGGATAATTGTCGAGAAGGCTTTCGGCCAACTGCTTCTCGGCACGCGTCAACACCCCCAAATGCGAGTGTATGACGTCCGAAACCGTCTTCGACGCAACTGTCACGTAACTATGCTCCCCGGGATGGTCTGGCGCCACTTTCCCACTCAAAGTTAACAACGCTGTCACAATCCATGTCAACCACTGTCATGAAAAGAAATTTTCAGTCCATGCTTGACACTGACCGAAACCTGAAGAATTCTTTTCTTCATCAAGAATTTGTTAAGGGATAGGAGTGGCGCCTTTGGTGCTGGCCCGGCCGAAAATCCTCAGCGAAGCGGACGGCGACTGCGTCGGGATCGAACGCACCCAAGGCCGGAGCTCGGTGCTTCTGATCTGCGAGCACGCTTCGAATGCGCTTCCAGCCGTTTTCGGCGATCTCGGCCTGCCCAGCGAAGCGCTCTCCAGTCACATTGCCTGGGACCCGGGCGCGCTTGCGGTCGCCCGCAACATATCGGAAGCGCTCGACGCGACGCTCGTTTACCAGCGGTTCTCGCGGCTTATCTATGACTGCAACCGGCCGCCCAGTTCACCCGGCGCGATGCCGGAGACCAGCGAGATCTACGCCATTCCCGGCAACAGGGATTTGAGCCCGGAAGAACGGCTTGCGCGCACCGACTCGCTTTACGTGCCTTTCCACGACGCCATTCGCGGGCTGATCCGTGATCGCCGGGCTAGGGGGCAGGACAGCATCATCGTGACGATGCACAGCTTCACGCCGGTCTATCACGGCCGCGAACGCGCCGTCGAACTCGGCATATTGCACGACGAGGACAGCCGGCTCGCGGATCGCATGCTGGAGGTCGCGGCCAAGGCGCCGCTTTACAGGACGGAACGTAACGAGCCCTACGGACCCGAGGACGGCGTCACCCACACGCTGATCCTGCACGGGCTTTCGAATGGCTTGCGCAATGTAATGATCGAGGTCCGCAACGACCTCATCGCAGACGATATCGGCCAAGGGGTCATGGCCGATTATTTGAAAGGGTTGCTCCAGCAAAGTCTGGACGGCTGAAGAAAAAGAAGACCCGAGGGAGCAGTTTAACTGCGAACGTCTGCATGGCGCAAATGCCGCGGACAATTGGCACTGAATCGGCCCGCAATCCCGCGGCCGATCGTGAACAGGGGGAAGTCATGTCGGACTATACCGAACTAGACAAGAAGCAGGATGTGCACATCCTGCATTCCATGGGCTACGCCCAGGAACTCGAACGGCGAATGAGTTCATTCTCGAATTTCGCCGTCTCATTCTCCATCATCTGCATCCTTTCCGGTGGCATCAATTCGCTGGCACAGGCGACCTCCGGTGCCGGCGGAGCCGCCATCGGCATCGGCTGGCCGGTCGGCTGCTTTATCTCGCTCGTCTTCGCCGTTGCCATGGCGCAGATCAGCTCGGCTTATCCGACGGCCGGCGGTCTCTATCACTGGGGCTCGATCCTCGGCAACCGCTTCACCGGCTGGCTGACCGCATGGTTCAACCTGCTCGGTCTCGTCACCGTGCTCGGCGCCATCAACGTCGGCACCTACTATTTCTTCATGGGTTCGTTCGGCACGACCTATCTGGGGCTGACCGACTCGACGACGGTACGCATCATCTTCCTCGTAATCATCACCGGTGCGCAGGCGCTCGTAAATCACATGGGCATCGGACTGACCGCGAAGCTGACCGATTTCTCGGGTTATCTCATCTTCGCGACCTCGATCGCGCTGGCGGTCGTCTGCCTCATCGCAGCGCCCTCCTACGAGATCGGTCGCCTCTTCACCTTCGCCAACTATTCCGGCGAAGTCGGCGGCAATGTCTGGCCGATCACCTCCGGCGCCTGGGTCTTCCTTCTCGGTCTGCTGCTGCCGATCTACACCATCACCGGCTATGACGCCTCGGCGCATACGTCGGAAGAGACGGTCAAGGCTGCCGAATCGGTCCCGCGCGGCATGGTCGCCTCGGTGCTCTGGTCGGCGCTTTTCGGCTATATCATGCTGTGCTCTTTCGTTCTCATGCTGCCAAACATGGACGATGCGGCAAAGCAGGGCTGGAACGTGTTCTTCTGGGCGATGGACAGCCAGGTGAACCCGATCGTCAAGGATATTCTCTATCTTGCCATCCTGGTCAGCCAGTGGCTGTGCGGCCTTGCGACCGTCACCTCTGTCTCGCGCATGATCTTCGCCTTCTCGCGTGACGGCGGCCTGCCGGCATCGAAGGCGCTGTCGAAGGTCAGTCCGCAGTATCGCACGCCGGTGGCCGCGATCTGGACCGGCTCGATCCTGTCGGTTCTGTTCGTCTGGGGCTCTTCGCTCGCTACGATCGGTGATACGCCGGTCTATACGATCGTCGTGTCGTGCACGGTCATCTTCCTGTTCTTCTCCTTCGCGATCCCGATCACCCTCGGTCTCTTTGCCTGGGGCACGTCGAAGTGGGACAAGATGGGTCCGTGGAACCTCGGCGAAGGCGCCTTCAAGCTCTTTGCGGTGCTGACTGTCATCGCGATGATCCTGATCTTCATCCTCGGCATCCAGCCACCGAATGAATGGGCGCTCTACATCACCGTCGGTTTCCTGGTGCTGACGGCAATCGTCTGGTTCGGCTTCGAAAGCCGCCGCTTCAAGGGCCCGCCGATCGGTGCCGAAGTGGCAAAGCGTCAGGCCGAGATCGCGGTCGCCGAAGCAGCAGTCGGCGAGAGCGGCGAAAACTAAGCATCAAGGCTTCCCTCTCAAATGGCGGGGCCGCATCCTGCGGCCCCATCACCGGTTCAACGAAAAGGCATCGGGCCGCAAAGTCCGGCCGAACGCATGCGATTTCGTTGCCCCGATTTTCTCAATTCCCAATTCAGGCGGATCAATCATGAGCAGCAGCTACACAATCGACGATCTCAGGAAGGATGTTGCCGAAGGGCGCATCGACACGGTTCTGGCCTGCCAGGTGGATATGCAGGGCCGGCTGATGGGCAAGCGCTTCCAGGCGGAATATTTCGTCGAGAGCGCCTGGAAAGAAACGCACAGCTGCAACTACCTGATCGCCACCGACATGGAGATGGAGACCGTCTCCGGCTACAAGGCGACGAGTTGGGAGAAGGGCTACGGCGACTATACGATGAAGCCGGATCTTGCGACGTTGCGTCGTATTCCCTGGCTCGAAGGCACGGCGCTGGTGCTCTGCGACGTGCTCGATCATCACACGCATGAGGAGGTTGCCCACTCGCCGCGCGCGATCCTCAAGAAGCAGGTAAAGCGGCTTGAGGATATGGGCATGAAGGCCTACATGGCCTCCGAGCTCGAATTCTTCCTGTTCGACCAGACCTACGAGTCGGCACAGGCCTCCGGTTACCGCAACCTGAAGCTCGCCAGCGCCTATAACGAGGACTACCACATCTTCCAGACCACCAAGGAGGAAGAGGTGATGCGGGCGATCCGCACCGGGCTGCAGGGCGCCGGCATTCCGGTCGAGAACTCCAAGGGCGAGGCGTCGGCCGGCCAGGAGGAGATCAACGTGCGCTACGCCGATGCGCTCGCCATGGCCGACCGGCACGCGATTATCAAGAACGGCTGCAAGGAGATTGCCTGGTCGAAGGGCAAAGCCATCACATTCCTCGCCAAGTGGAATTACAACGCCGCCGGCAGTTCCTCGCATATCCACCAGTCGCTCTGGAGCCTGGAGGAAAAACCGCTGTTCTTCGACCATACCGGCAAATACGGCATGTCGCCGCTGATGCACAATTACGTCGCCGGGCTTCTCGCCCATGCGAGCGAGATCACCTATTTCCTGGCGCCCTACATCAATTCCTACAAGCGTTTCATGGCCGGCACATTCGCGCCGACCAAGGCGATCTGGAGCAAGGACAACCGCACCGCCGGCTACCGGCTCTGCGGCGAGGAGACCAAGGGAATTCGTATCGAGTGCCGCGTCGGCGGCTCCGATCTCAATCCCTATCTCGCCTTCGCCGCGCTGCTCGCCGCCGGCATTGAGGGGATCGAAAACAAGCTTGAGCTCGAAGCGCCCTTCGTCGGCGACGCCTATGGCGGCAAGGGCGTTCGCGAGATCCCGCGCACGCTACGCGCGGCGGCGACTGAAATGACGGAATCGGCAATGCTGCGCAAAGCCTTCGGCGACGACGTGATCGACCATTACACCCGCGCTGCCGAATGGGAGCAGGAAGAATACGACCGCCGCATCACCGATTGGGAAGTGGCGCGCGGTTTCGAAAGAGCTTAATAGGCATTTGCGGGCTGCTTGCCGCCCCTTCGCCCGCTTGCGGGAGTTAGAAGGAACGGTCGAGACCTGTGGCTCGACCCAGGCAAAGGTGCCGCCAGGCGGATGAGGGCTATGGCCCTCAATAATTTTGACGCATACGAGGACAGGAACAGATCATGGCAATGATCCAATGCATTTCACCGGTTGACGGTTCGGTCTATGCCGAGCGCGCAGCCCTTTCTTTCGATGCGGCCAAGGATGTCGTGGCGCGCGCCCGCAAGGCGCAGAAGGGCTGGGCGAAGCGGCCGCTCGAAGAGCGTGTGCAACTGGTGCTGAAGGGTGCTGCGCGGCTGAACGAGATGTCCGAGGTCGTGGTGCCGGAGCTCGCCTGGCAGATGGGTCGGCCGGTCAAGTATGGTGGCGAATACAAGGGCTTCAACGAGCGATCCAACTATGTCGCTTCGATAGCGGCGGATGCGCTAGCGCCCGTTGTCGTCGAGGAGAGTGAGCGTTTCGAGCGTCGCATCGAGCGCGAGGCGCATGGCGTCGTCTTCGTCGTAGCACCGTGGAACTATCCCTATATGACGGCGATCAATACGATCGCGCCGGCACTGATGGCCGGCAATACCGTGGTGCTGAAACATGCCTCACAGACGTTGCTGGTCGGCGAGCGGCTGGTGCAGGCCTTCACCGAGGCCGGCGTTCCCGAGGATGTGTTCCAGAACGTCTTCCTCGATCATGAAACGACGTCGGCATTGATTGCCGCCGGCAGCTTCCATTTCGTCAACTTCACCGGATCGGTCGAGGGCGGGCGCTCGATGGAGCGGGCGGCTGCCGGCACCTTCACCGGCCTCGGCCTCGAACTTGGCGGCAAGGATCCGGGTTATGTCATGGAGGACGCCGATCTCGAGGCGGCCGTCGACACGCTGATGGACGGCGCGACCTACAATTCCGGCCAGTGCTGCTGCGGCATCGAGCGCATCTATGTGCATGAATCGCTCTATGACGCCTTCGTCGAGAAGTCGGTTGCCTGGGTGTCGAACTACAAGCTCGGCAATCCGCTCGATCCCGAGACGTCGCTCGGGCCGATGGCGCACAAGCGCTTCGCCAAGGTGGTGCGCGAGCAGATCGCCGATGCGGTCTCCAAGGGCGCCAAAGCGCTTGTCGATCCCAAGCTTTTCCCCCAGGATGACGGCGGTGCCTATCTCGCACCTCAGATCCTCGTCGATGTCGACCACTCAATGGCCTTCATGCGCGAGGAGACTTTCGGTCCGGCAGTCGGCATCATGAAGGTGAAGAGCGACGAGGAGGCACTCGCCTTGATGAACGACAGCCAGTACGGGCTGACGGCCTCGCTCTGGACCAGGGATGCCGAGCGAGCAGGGCGGCTCGGCCGCGAGATCGAAACCGGCACCGTTTTCATGAACCGCGCGGACTATCTCGATCCGGCGCTTTGCTGGACCGGCGTCAAGGAGACCGGTCGCGGCGGCTCGCTGTCGATCATCGGCTTCCACAATCTGACGCGTCCGAAATCCTTCCATCTGAAGAAAGTCACAGCATGAGCAGCAACATCACCGCAAACTGGAGCTATCCGACATCGGTCAAGCTCGGCCGAGGCCGCATCGCGGAACTGGCCGACGCCTGCAAGAGCCTCGGCATCAAGAAGCCGCTGCTCGTCACCGACCGTGGCCTTGCCTCGATGGCGATCACCAAGACCGCGCTCGATATTCTCGAAGATGCCGGTCTCGGCCGGGCGATCTTCGCTGATGTCGATCCAAACCCGAACGAGAAAAACCTCGAAGCCGGCGTCAGGGCTTTCAAGGACGGCGGTCATGACGGCGTCGTCGCCTTCGGCGGCGGCTCCGGCCTCGATCTCGGCAAGTGCGTCGCCTTCATGGCCGGCCAGACGCGGCCGGTCTGGGACTTCGAAGATATCGGCGACTGGTGGACGCGTGCGAGCCTGGACGGCATCGCCCCGATCGTCGCGGTGCCGACAACGGCAGGCACTGGTTCGGAAGTCGGGCGCGCCAGCGTCATCACCAATTCCGAAACACATGTGAAGAAGATCATCTTCCATCCGAAGTTCCTGCCTGGCGTCGTCATTTCAGATCCGGAACTGACGGTCGGCATGCCGAAGATCATCACGGCCGGCACCGGCATGGATGCCTTCGCCCATTGCCTGGAGGCCTATTCCTCGCCCTTCTATCACCCGATGTCAGCCGGCATCGCGCTCGAAGGCATGCGGCTCGTCAAGGAATTCCTGCCGCGCGCTTATAGGGAAGGCACGGATCTGGAAGCTCGCGCCAACATGATGGCCGCTGCCGCCATGGGCGCGGTCGCCTTCCAGAAGGGGCTTGGCGCCATTCACGCGCTGTCGCATCCGATCGGTGCCGTCTACAACACCCATCATGGCATGACCAACGCGGTGGTGATGCCGGCGGTGCTGCGCTTCAACCGCAAGGCGATCGAGGAGAAGATCGGCCGTGCCGCGGCCTATCTCGGCATTTCCGGCGGTTTCGACGGGTTCTACGATTATGTGCTGAAGCTCCGCTCCGAACTCGGCGTGCCAGAGACGCTGTCGGCGATGGGAATCGCTGCCGACCGCATCGACGAATTGTCGGCCATGGCGATCGAAGATCCGAGTGCTGGCGGCAACCCGATTGCAATGACGCTCGAAAATACCAAGGCCCTTTTCAGGGATTGCTTCTGACAACATAAGAGCGGACCAAGAGACTGGCCTGGAAAACCTCGGTTTCCAGGCCTTTGTTCGTTTCGGCAACGTCCCTAGTTTTAGGGATGTGAAAAATACCGGCTGCAATTTCGCCGCGCGTGTTTCGAATTTGTTAACCATAATTAGAAAGGATGCATTAACCGCACAATGCTCCGAGGGTGCGTAAAAGAGCGATTCCAGCTCGCACCATTTTCCTTCCGAGGACCGAACATGCCTGTCATCACATTCGCAAATACCAAGGGCGGCGCCGGCAAAACGACCGCTGTTCTGCTGCTCGCGACCGAGCTTGCCCGCAAAGGTTATCGCGTCACCATTCTCGACGCCGACCCGCAGCACTGGATTTCACGCTGGCACGAAATATCAGGTCATGTGCCCAATGTTTCGGTGATCGATTTCGTGACGACTGCGTCGCTGCCGCTGCATATCAGCGAGAACAAGCACAATACCGACTATTTCATCGTCGACCTGCCGGGTGCGCGCAATCCGCTGCTCGCCACCGCCGTCGGGCTTTCCGACCATGTGCTGATCCCGATCCAGGGCTGTGCGATGGATGCGCGCGGCGGCGCGCAGGTGCTCGAACTGCTGCAATATCTGGATGAGAAGGCGGGCATCAAGATCGGCCATTCGGTGGTGCTCACCCGCGTCAACTCGATGGTGACGACGCGGGCGCTGCAAGTCGTCAAGTCGCTGCTCAGCGAGCGGCATGTGCCGGTGCTCGATACCGCTATCATCGAACGCTCCGCCTTCCGCGACATCTTCGACTGTGGCGGCACGCTGCACACGATCGATCCTACACGCGTCAGCAATCTCGACAAGGCCCGGGAAAACGCTGCCTGTTTTGCCGAAGAAATAATGCGCAAGCTGCCGGCGAGGCTGACGGCATCCGCCCGCGTGACGAGCCCGATGGTCCGCTCCGCCGCCTGAATATATATTCCCACCTGAAACGATAAGGCCGCCGGAGCGATCTGGCGGCCTTGTCGTTGTTATCGTGAGAATGATTTCAGTCGACGAATTCGACCGTCACTCCCGGCTTGACCATCTTGGCAAGCTCTATGGCATCCCAGTTGGTCAGGCGGATGCAGCCGTGGCTCTGGGTGCGGCCGATCTTCGAGGGCTCGGGCGTCCCATGGATGCCGTAGGTCGGCCTGGAAAGCGCCATCCAGACGGTGCCGACGGGACCGTTCGGGCCGGGCGGGATGTTGAGAATCTTGTCATTGGCGCCCTGCTGGAAATTGATCTTCGGATTGTAGGTGTAGCCGGGATTGAGGGCGACGCGCTCGACGTTGACCGTGCCTGACGGAGAGGGGGTATCGGTGGAGCCGATCGACGCCGGATAGGCGGCAAGCAGATTGCCGGCGCCGTCATAAGCGAAGACCTGCTTACGGCCCTTGTCGGCAATGATGCGGGCGACCGCGCCGCTCTTCGGCTCGCCCGGATTGACGACCTTGATGACGGTGCCCGGAACGGTGAAATCAGCGCCGGGGTTCATCTCCTTGAGGAAAGCCTCATCCATGTGGAAGCGCTCGGCCAGCATCTCGGTGGTCGAGGTGTAAGCCAGCGACGGCAGCAGCGCCTTATGCGAATAGTCTTCCGGAATCTCGGCGACGAAGGGGCCGGCCGCATCGGCAGGCGTGATTGTATAGCTGACGACGGGCAGCCCGCCGGTCATGCGCAGCTCTTCCAGAATGGCGTCGGTGTTGTTCGGGTCGAGCTTCGAGCCGGTCATCTGATCGTAGGCTAAGATCGCCTTGGTGACGTTCGAACCCATATGGCCGTCGATGACGCCGGGGGAGGCGCCGGCGCGGTCGAGGAAGACCTGCAAAGCGACGATCTCCGGCTTCGATTTGTTGTTCAGCGTGATGACAGGTTCATCGGGTGCGGCCTTCGGCTGATCGGCGGGCGGGATCTGCTGGTCGGGATCGATCGAGGCATAATCGTCGCCGGGCTGCGGATTGCCGATGCTGTTATCCTCGGGATAGGGCTGGTCACCGAGCGGCTGGCGCTCGATCGCGGCATCTTGCGGTATGCCGCCGGTGACAGCGCCGCGCTCGGAATAACGCATATCGCCATAGGGATTGTTGTCGGAATAATAGGGGTCGTTGCCGTACTGGCCGTTATAGACTTCGCGCGGGCCGGGCCGCGGCGGATAGTAGCCGCGGGCGCGCATCTCGGTGGCGACGACGTTGCCATAGTCGTCGATCAAGACACGATTGCCGCTACGGTCGCGGGCGTAGATATAGCCGGCTGGAACATAGTCGAGGATTTCACCGCTCGGCGTCACAAGCACGATATCGCTCTGGCGGCGATCGCGGAACTGCTGCGCGCCTGCCTGCGACGCTGTAGCCGCAAGAGCAGCCAGGACGGCCGCGAGACAAAATGCCGACTTCAAAAAGCGATCCACGTATCATACCTCGATCAGTGACTGGCAGACACACACCTGCGAATTTTGACGCTAGTGTGGAATTTATGAAAGCGTGCTGAACAAAATATGAAAATCACTAAGATTTCCTTTTACTCATAAACGTTTGCGTCCTTGTGTCAGTTCCGCAAAATTCACGGTTGCTGCAAAAACACAAGATAGGAGCCGCACTGATTGACGAATGGCGGCGTGAAACCTAACGCTAGCGCATCGTGCTTTCCGAAATCGGAAACGATTTTCGGAATGGACGATGCGAGGATTCAAAGAGTTAGAGCGTCCTTTGTGGCGTCCGGAAGGACGCACGGCGCTAAAGAGTCGATAATCCCTGAGGAGACCGTGATGATCGAATTTGCCGCCGCAAGCGGGCCACGCCTGATGCTGGATGAAACATCGGTGCTGGATATCGGCGGATGCATCGTCGAAGGCGTCGACATCGCGCCGAAACGCGCCATTCCCGACGATGGCGATCCGCGAATCGATCACTCGCTCGAAGGCTTCCTGTTCACCTGCGGGCCGGACCACATCCGCCACCGCCAGTCGATCCCCGGCCGGGGCGATGGCAAGGTCTATCCGCTGCACGGATCGGCCTCCGGTCATGCGGCAAAGGTGCTGTGGACGAAGTTCGAGAACGGCAATGCCGAATGCCGGGCCGATATCGACATTACTACCGTCGAGGGACTGCCGCAGCGCATCGAGCGGATGTGGCGGATCGATGGGGCGACCGGCGAGGTGCGGCTTGAGGACCGGGTCGTCAATACCAGCGATAGGACGGTGCCGACCTTCCTGATGTACCACATGAACACTGGCGGCAAATGGTTGGACGGGGGCACACGGCTCGAAGGCCGGATGCTGGAAAATGGCGGTTTCCCCTGGGCCTTCGGCGAGGAGCCGGGCGGCATCTTCTGCGTCGCGGCGCCGGCGACGGAGGAGGGTTTCGCGGAGGTCCGCCTTGGACCGATCGCCGCAATCGGCGGCAGGACGCTGCGGGTGCGTTTCCGTGCCGACACGCTGCCCCATCTGCAGGTCTGGCGGAACCAGAAGGCGCCGGCCCATATCATCGGCATCGAGCCGGTTTCGCATCGCTGGATATCGCGCGACGAGCTTGAGGCAGCTTGTGAATTCAACATGCTGGCACCCGGCGAGAGCCGCAGCTATGCGCTGACCTTTACCTTCCTGTGAGCGAAGTGTTGTTGACGCTGGCAGACCTCCGTCGTAGACCTTCAGCCCACGATTTTTGAGGAGACAAGACGATGGATATTCGCCAGATCGACGATGAATATTCGGTTTCGGGCCAGATCACGCTCGAGGAGCTCGACGAGATCAAGGCGCTGGGGTTCAAATCGATTGTCTGCCACCGCCCCGACCATGAAAGTCCCGACCAGACGTCGTTCTCCGTCATCGAGGCGCGCGCGAGGGAGCTCGGTCTCGAAATTGCCCATGTGCCTGTTGGGCCGATGGGCGTGACCGAGGAAGCCGTGCAGGGCATGGTCGACGCGCTCGACGAATTTCCGCGGCCGATGCTTGGCTATTGCCGTTCCGGCGCACGCTCGACGGCGATCTACCAGAAGACCCACCATATCCGCAATTGAGCCCCGTTCCGGGTGCAAACTTTCCGGCGCTGAACCTCAGCGCCGCCACCTTCCATTCACTCAGGAGACTATGATGAGCATCAAGCGTATCGACGTCGGCTCGCGCATGAGCGGCGCCGTCATTCACGGCAATACAGTCTATCTCGCAGGCCAGGTCGGCGAGGGCGAAAGCGTCACCGATCAGTGCAAGTCCTCGCTTGCCGAAGTCGACCGCCTGCTGGCTGCGTCGGGCAGCAGCAAGTCGAAGATCCTGCAGACGATCATCTACCTCGCCGACATCGCCGATTTCGCCGAGATGAACGCCGTCTGGGAAGGCTGGATCGATCCGGCCAATCCGCCGGCCCGCGCCACCAGCGAAGCCAAGCTCGCTGCGCCGAAATACAAGGTCGAGTTCATCATCACGGCCGCACTCGACTGAAGTCGCAGCGTCCCTAAAGCGCGTCGCGATCTTTCAGATTCGCTCCTTGCGCTTTAAGTCTTTGTTTTTACGCATGTCGTTGTCGCAAAACCGCTGCACACTTTTGCGCGACATGCTTTATCCTTCAAGGCCGGTGAGTTTTCTCACCGGCTTTTTGTTTGCGCGATTTCCGAGAGCGTGCGTGTCGGCGTGATCGCTTCGGGATCGAGCTTGATCTCGATGATCGCGGGTTTGCCGCTGGCGCGTGCGCGCTCGAAGGCCGGGGCGAAATCCGCCGTCGTCTCCACCGTCTCGCCGTGGCCGCCATAGGCGCGGGCAAGGGCTGCGAAGTCGGGATTGGTCAGATCGGTGCTGCTGACGCGCCCGGGATACTCGCGCTCCTGATGCATGCGGATCGTGCCGTAGATGCCATTGTTGACGACGACTGCGATGATCGGCAGGCCGTAGCGGATGGCGGTGGCGAATTCCTGGCCGTGCATCAGGAAGCAGCCGTCGCCGGCAAAGCAGATAACCTCGCGCTCGGGAAAGAGCCGCTTGGCAGCGACGGCGGCCGGCAGGCCGTAACCCATCGAGCCGGAGGTGGGGGCGGCTTGGGTGTTGAAGCGGCGAAAACGATGGAAGCGGTGCACCCAGGTGGCGTAGTTGCCCGCACCATTGGTGAAGATCGTCTCCGGCCCGGTATTGGCCTCCAGCCATTCCATGATCGGCCCCATATGGACGGCGCCCGGACCTGTCGATGGTGGCGTCGACCAGGCGAGATAGGCCTGGTGCAGGCGCGCGGTGCGCCCGGTCCAGTGCGGTTCGGCCGGCGCTTCCAGATCGGCGAGGGCCGCGACGAAATCGGCAGGTGCCGCGCAGATGGCAAGATCCGGGCGATAGATGCGGCCAAGCTCGGAAGCGTCGGGATAGATATGCACCAGCGATTGCTGGGGGTAGGGGATATCGATCAGCGTATAGAACGAGGACGGCATTTCCGACATGCGGCTGCCAAGCAGGATCAGCAGGTCGCTCTCCTTGATCTCCTTTGCCAGCGCCGGATTGATGCCGATGCCGACATCGCCGGCATAGCAGGGATGGAGATGATCGAACAGCATCTGCCGGCGGAAGGAGCAGCCGATGGGCAGTTGGAAACGCTCGGCGAAGCTCTGAAAATCGGCGACGGCATCAGCATCCCAGCGTGTGCCGCCAAGGATTATCATCGGCCGCTCGGCTTTTAGCAGGCGGAGATAGAAATCGTCGATCTGGCGGCGGCCGGGATGGGCCTCGACATTGGCATAGTGCCTGGCGCGGGGTGCCTCGACCTCATCGCGCAGCATGTCCTCCGGCAGTGTCAGCACGACAGGGCCGGGCCGGCCGGAGGTTGCGACCGCAAAGGCGCGGGTAACGAACTCGGGAATACGGGCAGCATCGTCAATCTCGCCCACCCATTTGGCGAATTCGGTGAAGGCGCGGCGGAACTCGACCTCCTGGAAGGCTTCGCGCTCGCGTGCTTCGCGCTGCACCTGGCCGATGAACAGGATCATCGGGATCGAGTCCTGCTTGGCGATATGCAGGCCGGCGGAGGCGTTGGTGGCGCCGGGGCCACGGGTCACCATGCAAATGCCGGGTTCGCCGGTCAGCCGGCCCCAGCAATCCGCCATCATCGCCGCTCCGCCCTCCTGGCGGCAGACGAGGACGTCGATATCGCTGTCGCGCAACGCGTCGAGCACGGCGAGGAAGCTCTCGCCGGGCACGCAGGAGAGACGCTTGACGCCGTTCGCCTTCAGCGCCTCGACGATCAGTTCCCCGCCAGTCTTCTTCATGACAATGCCTTCTTCATGACGATGCCTTCCTCTCGCGCTCGGCGAGTTCCGCCAGAATTTCTGCCTGGTGTTCGCCGAGACGCGGGCTCGGCCTGATATAACGCAGCGGCGTCTCCGACAGCACAACAGGCGTCCTGACACCGGGGATCACCGTTCCGGCGGCATCCGCAAGGTCGATGCGCAGACCGCGGGCCTGCACCTGCGGATGGGCGAACATTTCCTCGATCGTGTTGATTGCGCCTGATGGAACCGCGTTCTCTTCACAGGCCTTCAGCAGATCCGCCTTCTGCCATTTCAGCGTTTCGGTGGAGACGAGGCGGCGCACTTCGCCGCGATTGCCGACGCGGGCCTTGTTGGTGGCGAAACGCTCGTCGCCGGCGATGGCCTCCAGGCCGAGGATGGTGCAGAGGCGGCGGAACTGGCCGTCGTTTCCAACCGCGAGAATGAGGTACCCGTCCGCCGTCGGCACGACCTCATAAGGCGAGATATTGGGGTGGGCGTTGCCGAGGCGGGTCGGCGCCTCGCCGGAAACCAGGTAATTCATGTTCTGATTGGCGAGCACGGCCGATTGCACATCGAGCAGCGCCATGTCGACCAACTGGCCTTCACCGGTCTTCAGGGCATGGATCAGAGCGGCTTCGATCGCCGAGACGGCATAGATGCCGGTGAAGATATCGGCGATGGCGACGCCTGCCTTCATCGGCTGGCCGTCCGGCTCACCGGTAATCGACATGAAGCCGGACATGCCCTGGACGATGTAATCGTAGCCGGCGAGGCTGGCATAAGGGCCGTTTTGGCCGAAGCCGGTGATCGAGCAATAGACGAGCTTCGGGTTGACCTTGCGCAGGCTGTCATAATCGAGCCCGTATTTGACGAGGCCGCCGAGCTTGAAATTCTCGATCACCACATCGGCGGTGGAGACGAGGCGGCGGACGAGATCCTGACCTTCGGCGCTCTTCAGGTCGGCTGTGACGGAGCGCTTGCCGCGATTGGCGGCGTGGTAATAGGCGGCCGAGAGATTCTCGCCGTCGGCGCCCTCGACGAAGGGTGGCCCCCACTGGCGCGTATCGTCGCCGCCGTCGGGATTTTCGACCTTGATGACGTCGGCACCGAGATCGGCGAGCATCTGTCCCGCCCAGGGGCCGGCGAGCACACGGGCAAGCTCGATCACCCGGATGCCGGCCAGGGGCGGTTTTTTCGTCACGGTCTCCGTCATGTTCCTCCGGGCTCTCGTTCTTAGATCTAGGGCGCCAGCGTCGCCTCTGATGTACCGGATACCGGTTTCGATGCAAAGCGGCGCTCGCGCCAGACAATGTAGAAGCCCGACGCCATGATAATCATGATGCCGAGCCATTTGATCGCATCCGGGAAGTCGCCAAAGACCAGCCAGGCGAAGATCGTCGCCGAGACGATCTCGAAATATTGCAGCGGTGCGAGCGTCGAGGCTGGTGCTGCGCGATAGGCATAGACGCCGAGGATGCCCGATATCGCGGCCATGGCGCCAACGCCGGCGACATAGAACCAGGCGCGGCCATCCGGCATGACCGGATCGAAGAGATCGGAGCCGGTTCCCTGGCCCAGGAAAAGCAGGATGGCGCAGAAGAACAGGCCCCAGATGCTCATCTGGAACTGCATCGCCCAAGGGTCCTCCCTATGCGAGAGGACGCGCGTCATCAGCACGAAGATGGCGATGCAGAGCGCGCTGACGACAGGCAGAAGCGCGATGTAGCCGACTTCTTCGAAACTCGGCTGAATGATCAGC
This sequence comes from Rhizobium leguminosarum, assembly GCF_001679785.1. Lineage (NCBI taxonomy): Bacteria > Pseudomonadati > Pseudomonadota > Alphaproteobacteria > Hyphomicrobiales > Rhizobiaceae > Rhizobium > Rhizobium leguminosarum. Next base: position 2,500,876 of record NZ_CP016286.1, on the reverse strand, counting down.
ATCGCCCCGAAGAAGCCGACGCCGCAGGCGCTGTAGCGCCGCCAGCCGATCGTCTCCTTCAAGAAGATAGCGCCGAGGATCGTCAGCATGATCGGCTCGACGAAGAAAATCGCAATCGCGTCGGCGACCGCCATGTATTTCAGCGTGGTGACGAAGGAAATCATCGAGATCGTGATGATCGCGCCGCGGATGGCATGGAACAGATTCTGGCGCCAGGAAAAATCGGCGAAGCTGCGCCGCCATATCACAATCGGCAGCATGCAGAGCGCCTGCACGGCGAAGCGGCCGGCGGTGATTTCGGCGGACGGGACTGTGACGATGGCAAGCTTGGCGAAAATGTCGATGAGCGGCGAGAACATCACCGAGATAAACATCAGCACAAGCCCCATCGTCACGTCGGAGGCGGACGAAACGGGGCGGGCGGAGGTGCTGTTCATCATGAAGTCCCTGTCACTCAGGATATTGATCGCTCAGGATCGTGCGACGGCCCTGTCGCACCAGTCCGCGAAGGCTGCGATCGCCGCTTCCGCGCCGATCTCATTCAGTGTTTCGTGCCGCATGTCCTGATATATCTCGGTGCTGATACGGGAGAAGCCTTGGGCTTTCAAATGGTTTGACAGCCAGTGCACGGCTTTTCCACGCTCCGTCGCCGGGTCTTCTCCGCCGCCGACGAGATGGATCGGCATGTCCCGCGGCAGCCGGTCGAGGTGGATTTTTTGTGGCGCGCGAAAGGTCAGCTCGAAGAGATCGAGCCAGAGAGAGACTGAGGCGTCAAGGCCGCAGAGCGGATCGGCGACATATTTGTCGACTTCATCAGGAAGACGCGACAGCCAGTCGAACTCGGTGCGGCGACCGGGAATGGATTTGCCCCAGGTGCCGAAGGTGAGCTTCGGCAGCAAGCCGCTCGGCACGTCGGAGCCCTTCAGCATGCGCTCGGCAAGGAGGACCGCCTGGGCGGCGCGGCCGGCAAGGCCGACGGCGAAATTCGAATTCCATACGGCGACGGCATCGAAGTCGGCCGGAGCCGTGACGACAGCATTGAGCGCGATGAGGCCGCCCATCGAATGGCCGAAGAGGACCACCGGCAGGCCGGGATGGCGGGAGGCCGCATGGCCGCGCATGGCGATGACGTCGCCGATCACCCTTTCGACCCCACCGCGCCGGGCAAAGCGGCCGATCGGCGCATCGGGCGCCGTCGTCTCGCCGTGGCCTCGGTGATCATGGACATAGACATGATAGCCGCGCGCCGCCATCGCCTCGGCAAAGGAGCGGTATCGTTTCGAATGTTCGGCCAAGCCATGGGATATCAACAGGATGCCGCGTGGAGCGGTGATGGCCTCAGCATGGTGATAGGCCAGCGACGCCCCTGGCACGGCGAGCCTTTGCGTTTCAGAAAACATGTGGGTCCTCCCGGCGGCAACAGACCAGATCGCCGGGCAATTGCAACATGGGCATTTGATTATCCGATAACAAATTGCGGCCTTGTTGCGATTCAGGGTTGCGGTCTTTTGATTTTGATGCTTATTTGTTCCTGTATTGTTCTTTTTTTGGGGGTTGAAATGAGCAGCATGCAGTTGCGTACCTTGACGTTTGCCGTGTCGATGGTTGTTGCCGGCGCCGGCGTGGCGCAGGAGGCCGGCGGGCGCACCCGCTTCATTCTGGCGGCGAGCTGGCAGCCGGCCTTTTGCCAGACGAACCAGAAGAAAGCCGAGTGCGCGAGCCAGACCGGCGAGCGCCCGGACGCGACGAACTTTTCGTTGCACGGACTTTGGCCGATGCGGCAGGATTATTGCGGCGTGAGCGCCGAGCAGAAGGCCGCCGACAAGGATGGCGACTGGAACAAGCTGCCGGAGGTCACGCTTGCGGCCGAGACGAAGTCGGCGCTCGCAAAGGCGATGCCCGGCACGCAATCCGGCCTGGAACGGCATGAATGGGTGAAGCATGGCACTTGCACGAAGATGAGCGCCGACGACTATTTCGGCGTCGGCATGCATCTCGTAAGCGCGCTCAACGCGTCGGCGGTGCGCGATCTTTTCGCCGCCAATATCGGCAAGCCGGTCAAGGCCGACGCGATCAAGGCGGCTTTCGACAAGAGCTTCGGGCCGGGTGCCGGCGACCGCGTCAAGATGAGCTGCCGGCGGGCCGGCAATGTCAGGATGATCAGCGAACTGACGATCGGGCTTTCGGAAGCGGCCGGGGCGGCATCGGCGAAAAGTGCCGGCCTTGCCGATCTGATCCAGGGTGCTGGAAAAACGTCGTTCGGTTGTGACGAGGGCGTCGTCGATGCTGCGGGCTTTTGACCGGAAATCCTGAGTAAACCGGGTTTCGGCGTTGCCCGCAGGCGCTGTTTCGCCTACATAGCGGCACAATCGAAGTTTCCCGCCCGGAGCAGCGCAGCATGGCACGTCAGTTCATCTATCATATGTCCGGCCTCAACAAGGCCTATGGCAACAAGAAGATCCTGGAGAATATCCACCTTTCGTTCTATCCGGATGCCAAGATCGGTATCCTTGGTCCGAACGGCGCGGGTAAATCCACCGTGCTGCGCATCATCGCAGGTCAGGACAAGGAGTATACCGGCGAAGCCTGGCTCGCCGAAGGTGCGACGGTCGGCTATCTGGAGCAGGAGCCGCATCTCGATCCTAACAAGACGGTGTTCGAGAACGTCATGGAAGGCGTTGCCTCGAAGACGGCTGTCCTCGATCGCTACAATGAATTGATGATGAACTATTCCGACGAGACGGCGGAAGAGGGCGCCAAGCTTCAGGACGTCATCGACAGCCAGAACCTCTGGGATCTGGAAAGCCAGGTCGAGATGGCGATGGAAGCCCTGCGCTGCCCGCCGCGCGACGCCGAAGTCACCAGCCTTTCCGGTGGTGAGCGCCGCCGTGTCGCGCTCTGCCGCCTGCTGCTTTCGCAGCCGGATCTGCTGCTGCTCGACGAGCCGACCAACCACCTGGACGCCGAAACCATCGCCTGGCTCGAAAAACATCTGCGCGACTATCCGGGCGCCGTGATGATGATTACCCACGATCGCTACTTCCTGGATAACGTCACCGGCTGGATCCTAGAACTCGACCGCGGCCGTGGCATTCCTTACGAAGGCAACTATTCGGCCTACCTGCAGGCGAAAGCCAAGCGCATGCTGCAGGAAAGCCGCGAAGACGCATCGCGCCAGAAGGCGATCAGCCGCGAACAGGAATGGATCGCGTCCAGCCCGAAGGCCCGTCAGGCCAAATCCAAGGCGCGTATCAAGTCCTACGAGCAACTGGTGGATGCCGCCGAAAAGCAGCGTCCTGGCGACGCGCAGATCATCATCCCGGTCAGCGAGCGCCTCGGCCAGGTGGTCATCGAGATGGACGGCATCACCAAGGGCTTCGAGGGCCGCACGCTGATCAACGACCTGTCGATCAAGCTGCCGCCAGGCGGCATCGTCGGCATCATCGGCCCGAACGGCGCCGGCAAGACGACGCTATTCAGGATGATCACCGGCCAGGAAACGCCGGATGGCGGTTCGATCCGCATCGGCGAGACCGTGCATCTCGGTTATGTCGACCAGAGCCGTGACACCCTTGCGGCCGACAAGACGGTCTGGGAGGAAATCTCCGGCGGCGCCGAAATCATCAAGCTTGGCAAGTTCGACATGAACTCCCGTGCCTATTGCGGCGCCTTCAACTTCAAGGGCGGCGACCAGCAGCAGAAGGTCGGCAATCTCTCGGGTGGTCAGCGCAACCGTGTTCACCTTGCCAAGATGCTGAAGGCCGGCGGCAACGTTCTGCTGCTCGACGAACCGACCAACGACCTCGATACGGAAACGCTGGGTGCCTTGGAGAACGCGCTGGAGAACTTCGCTGGCTGCGCCATCATCATCAGCCACGATCGCATGTTCCTCGACCGCCTGGCGACGCATATCCTCGCTTTCGAAGGCGACGGCCATGTCGAATGGTTCGAAGGCAACTTCGAGGATTATGAACAGGACAAGGTGCGCCGCCTCGGCCCCGACGCCCTCAACCCGGGCAGCCAGGCCCATAAGCGCCTGACACGCTGATTTCGCTCATTTTTGCTTGCGGAAGCCCCGGTTCGGCCGGGGCTTTTTCATGTCACGCCTTGTCGCAATCTGAGCAGCCAATTTCGCGGAGAGTGCGAATTGCCGCTTGCCACCGCTTTTCAAATCACATAAAGATATCTTTATATCTTGATTGGATCGAAGATGAGCGAACCCTTGAAGCTTGGACTGGATGCGCTGGTGGACGTCTTGAAGGCGGCCGGCGAGCCCACGCGCCTGCGTCTTCTGGCGCTTCTTGACGGCGGCGATCTGACGGTGACCGATCTTACCGAAATTCTCGGTCAATCCCAGCCCCGCATCTCGCGCCACCTGAAGCTGCTCGGCGAGGCCGAACTGATCGAACGCTACCAGGAGGGCGCCTGGGCCTATTTCCGCCTCAAGCAGGACGGTAAGGCCGCTATGTTGGTGCGGGCGTTGCTGAAGCATGTTTCCGAGAACGATCCGACCATCCTTCGTGACGGCGAGCGGCTTTCGCAGGTCAAGCGCCATCGCGCCGAGCGGGCACAGGCCTATTTCAGCCGCAACGCGGCCGAATGGGACGAGCTTCGCCGCCTGCATGCGGCCGATGAGGAGGTCGACGCCGCCGTCATCCGGCTGCTCGGCAGCCAGCCGATCGACTCGCTGCTCGATCTCGGCACCGGCACCGGCCGCATCCTCGAACTCCTGTCCGGGCTCTACCGCCGGGCGACCGGCGTCGATGCCAGCCGCGACATGCTGAGTGTGGCGCGCGCCAATCTTGACAAGTCCCGCATCACCAAGGCCACCGTGCGCCACGCCGATATCCTGAACCTTCCTTTCGAGGGACAGGATTTCGATCTGGTGACGATCCATCAGGTGCTGCATTTCTTCGATCAGCCGGAGATTGCGATCGCGGAAGCGGCGCGCATGCTCCGGCCGGGCGGCCGGCTCGTGGTCATCGACCTTGCGCCGCACACGCTCGAATATCTCCGCGACGAGCATGCGCATGTCCGTCTCGGTTTTTCGCACCAGGCGATGTCCGACTGGTTGCGCAAGGCCGGGCTCGACGTCGAGCAGGTCGTCGATCTTCATCCGGGTCAGCAAAGCGGGCAGGGGTTGACGGTCACCGTCTGGCTCGCGCGCGATCCGAGGCGCCTCATGGCTTCGCAGACAAGCGAGGGCGCCGAACCTACATTTGCCGGGAGGGTATGACATGGCTTTGAAAAACGAAGCACGCGGCCGCAACGACATCAGAGTCTCTTTCGAATTCTTCCCGCCGAAATCGGAGGAGATGGAAGGACAGCTCTGGCACGCTGTTAGCCAGTTGCAGGACTGGGACCCGGATTTCGTCTCGGTGACCTATGGCGCCGGCGGCACCACCAAGGCGCCGACACTCTCCACCGTCACGCGCTTCCTTTCGCAGACGCCGCTTGCCACCGCTTCGCATCTCACCTGCGTCGGCGCGACGAAGGAGGAGACCCATCAGGTGGTCGACACCTTCCGCAAGGCCGGCGTGACGCATTTCGTTGCGCTGCGCGGCGATGCGCCCGGCGGCGCTGGCGCGCCCTACCAGCCGCATCCCGGCGGTTATGCCAATGCGGCGGAGTTGGTGGCCGGCCTGAAGGAAATCGGCGATTTCGAGATTTCGGTTTCCGCCTATCCGGAAAAACACCCGGAAAGCCGCGATACTGCGGCCGATATCGACATGCTGAAGCGCAAGGCCGACAATGGCGCCGACCGGGCATTGACGCAGTTCTTCTTCGACAACGACAATTTCGAGCGTTACCTGGAGCGAGTGCGCGGCGCCGGAATCTCGATCCCTGTCGTGCCCGGCATCATGCCGATCCAGAACCTGACGCAGCTCAAGCGCTTCGCTGGGGCCTGCGGCACCATCATCCCCGCCTTTCTCGACGAGCGCTTCGCAGGCTTCGACGACAAGCCCGAGGAGCGGGCGAAGGTCGCCGCCGAAGTCGCTGCCGAACAGATCGAAGATCTCGTCCGGCGCGGCATCCACGACTTCCATCTCTATACGATGAACCGTGCTCCGCTGGTTTCCGCCGTGCTAGACAATCTCGGCCTCTCCCGCCGGCAAACAAAAAGTGCGGGCGCAGCCGCCTGATCTTTGCGCGCCTGAAAGACGCGCGGCGCTGTAAAAGTGAAAAGCGCATGTCGGGCGGGACATGCGCTTTTTCGTTGGCGGATTGATCAGTTGTTCAGGAGTTTAGGCACTATCAGTCGTTACACTTTCGTCGGCCAGCTCAGATGAAGAGCATGGACAAGACGAAAGCAAACGCTGCACTGACCAACAGAACATTCAAGGATTGCGTGAGTCCCATGTCTGTCTCCTCGCGTTAACCGGCCAATAATATGTCTGAAATATGTCGCTTGGAAAGCAAATTTTATGCTGCGCTGCAGAAGGGTTCAGTGGATTGGTCGAATAGCGTTTTAGCAAGTGTTTGAAATTACTTATTAATTTGCAACAAATTTTTGTTCACAGATTTTAACATGCCGTTAAATCGGGCGATTGCGCATTTACCTATGCGCCCAAAACATGGCGGGATCGCAACCGGTTGAAAACATGCGGAATTCGCAACCGGTTTCAGGCGGCCTTGGCCAGCAGGCGATAGGCGCGTCCGTCGAGAATGACGAGGCCGAAACCGATCAGCGCCATGCCGGCAAACTCGCTCAGTGCCAGCCTTTCTCCGAGGAAGAGCACGCCGAGAAGGATGGCGCTCGGCGGCACCAGCAGGGTGACGAGCGAGGCGTTGGTGGCGCCGGCTGCCGCCATGATCCGGAAATAGAGGATGTAGCCGAAGGCGGTCGACAGCAGCGCCAATGCCAGGATGGCGAGGAGGGCATCGAGCGGCGGTGCTGCAAGCGCCCAGGGACGGTCGGCCAGCAGCGACAGCGGCAGCGCAATCAGGGAGGAGGCGGTTAACTGGCCGGCTGCGGTGACAGGGGCTGGAACATTCCTGAAGCGTTTGCCGTAAGTGGCGGCGAAACCATAGGAGATGGCAGCAAGCACGGGAAGGAGCAGCGCCCAGAGCGGGGCTTCGCCACCGGCCGACATGCCGGGGCCGATCAGCACGATCGTTCCCGCCAGGCCCACGAGGCAGCCGGCGATCTTTGCCGGCGACAGCTTCTCGTCTGAGGTGAAGTAGTTGGCGATCAGCACGGTCCAGATCGGCGTTGTCGCATTCAGGATCGCCGCCAGACCCGCGCCGATGCGGGTCTGGCCGAAGAAGATCAGCGCATGCGGCAGGGCATTGTTGATGAGGCCGAGGATCAGGAACTCACGCCAGCGGCCCTTGAGGATCGCATAGAAGTCGAAACGGCCGGCGATATAGATATGCAGCGCCAGCGCCGCGAGCAGCAGCCTGAAGAAGACGAGGGTCAGCGGCGGCACGTGCTGGACGGCAATACGGGCAAAGAAGAAGGAGCCGCCCCAGATCAGGCCGAGCAGCACCAGCAGCGCCCAGGTCCAGGCATTCATTCTGCCGTCCATGCCGATTCCTCCACCGCAAGCCGTTTTTGCCGAAAACGGTTTTCGGTTTCATGCTTTAGCGCAGGCGGCGGATCGCGCCACCCGTTACTTGCGAAGCGGATGGCGGTGCAATGTTAGCAGGGATCAAAGGGCGTTAAGAAGGGCAGGCGTCGCCCAGCCGTCGGCCGGCATGCCGAGGCGCTTCTGTTCCTTCTGGATCGCGACACGCGTGCCGGAGCCGAGGATGCCGTCGATCTCGCCGACATCATGGCCGAGCGACTGCAGCTTGGTCTGCAGCGCCTTCATCTGATCGCTGGCGAGCCCCTGTTCCGGCGCGCCCTTGAGATAAGGCTCGGCGCCCGAAAGGCGCGTTCCGAAATAGGCGGCCGAGGTCGTGTAGATGAACGACTTGTTCCATTCGAGATAGATCTTGAAATTGGGATAGGCGATGAAGGCCGGTCCCATGCGGCCCTGCGGCAGAACGAGGTCGCCTTCGAGATCGCCGAAAGCTGTGTTGCCATCGCGCGGCTTGACGCCGAGTGCGAACCATTCGGCGGCCTTCATCGTGCCGCCAAGACCGGATTTCTCGAAGGGCAGGTTATCGGGCAGGGTCACCTCCTGCAGCCAGGGCTGGCCGCGCTCGAAGCCGAGGTGCTGGATGAATTTCGCTGCCGTCAGGATGGCGTCCGGGCTGCTCTGTTTCAGGCGGACATGCCCGTCACCGTCGCCATCCATGCCATAGGCAATGATGTCGCGCGGCAGCATCTGCACCTGGCCGATCTCGCCGGCCCAGGCGCCGGTATTGGTGGCGGGGTCGAGGTCGCCATGCTGGACCATCTCGATAAGGGCGATCAGCTGCGGACGGAAGAGTTCCGGGCGGCGGCAGTCATGCGACAGCGTCACCAGGGCGTTGCGGGTGTTGAAATCGCCCTGGACGGCGCCGAAATCGGTTTCCATCGCCCAGAAGGCGGTGATGACGCCCGGGGGGACGCCGAATTCCTGCTCGGCGCGGGCAAAGACGTCGGCATATTGCTTCATCTTCTGGCGGCCGATGTCGAGGCGGGCCTGGCTGACGGTGCGCTGGGAGAATTCGAGGAAGGTCTGCTTGAAGACGCCTTGGGCGCGATCCCGGCTCAGGACCTTGGGATCGATATCGGCGCCGGCGAAGGCCTCGTCGGCGGCTGCCGCACTGGCGCCGGCTGCGATAGCATCTTTCTTGACGCCTTCGAGGAAGGCGGACAGATCGCCGCCGCAGGGCGCTGCCGGGGCTGCGCCCTGCGCCTGCTGGGCGGCCGCGCCGCCTGCAAGGGCGAGGGCAAACAGAAGGGCGAGTGCAGAGCGGCTTGCGAGCGAGCGGTGCATGGATGCGGTCCTTATATCAAACAGATTGCCGTCGCTTTCACAGACGAATGTGACGGAAGCAAGAAACATCGCAAGACGTTACTAAGAATCTCTATCCTTGGAAACGGTCGCGACCCAGTTGTTCCAGTTCTTCGCGCTGCCGGCAAAGACGTTGATATCGGTTGGTCCCTTGATGCCGGGAACGACGCCGGTCGAGGTATATTGCCAGAAGGCCCAGCGGCGATCGGAATAGGTCACCTCCGGGTGTTTTGCCACGGAACGCACCCAGAAATGATAATCCTGGAAGTGGCCGGCGAGATTCTCGCGGTGGAAATCGACCGAGGTATAGATAATCGGGCGCTTGCCGTAATAGGTCTCCAGCCGGTCCATGAAACGCTGCATTTCGGCGCGCACCGTTTCGGCGTCGGGGCGGTAGCGGCAGGTCTTCGATTCGCCGTTCCACTCGACGTCGAGCACCGGCGGCAGGCGCATGGCGTCCTTCGGCACATTGCGGATGAACCAGTCGGCCTGCTGGTCGGCCGAGGAGCAGAAATAATAGAAATGATAGGGGGCGTGCGGGATGCCGGCCACGCGGGCCTCGCGCCAATATTCTTCGAAGCGGGGATCGAGCCGGTCTTTGCCTTCCGTCGCCTTGATGAAGGCGAAGGCGACGCCTGAATTCTTCACCGTGCTCCAGTCGATATCGCCCTGCCATTTGGAAATATCGATGCCGTGCACCGGATTCTTCTGCGGATGCTTCGGACCGAAATCCTGGGGATCGGTGTCCTTGAAGCGCGTCTTCGGCTTGATCGACGCCGTTTCGAGATAGTCATAACCGGAGGAACTGCAGCCGGCCAAAAGGACGGCCAAGGGAAAAACGCAAAACAAAAGCCGGCGCATGGGCGTCCCGTCGTAGCTCGAATGATCTCTTTGCCCCACAACCTGACCTTCGAAAAAGACGAGTCAGCAGAGGATAACCCTCTTTTCACCATATCAACGTAAAAAATCGGTTAGTTTCAAGCGAATTATGAGCGCTCGCTGATAATAGCTGCCCGCCAGGCATAACCGCCGCCGACGGTATTAAACAACAATCTCGCGTTGTTTTCATGGGCTTGCGCTTCCAGGACCTCGCGCAGATCGGGACGCGGCGTGACGTGGAATTTCGCAAGCCAGGACTGCAGCATGCGCCGGAACCAGCCCGGCAGGTCTTCCTGCTGGCCGAAATCGACGATGTGCAGCTGGCCGCCGGGATTGAGTGCGGCGATCGATGCATCGACGGCGCGCTGCCAGTCCGGGATCATCGACAGGGCGTAGGAAATCAAGATGCGGTCGAAGCCGCTGACGCCGAATTCGGGCGGCGTGAACGCCGTGGCGTCGGCGACGCGGAATTCCGGGATTGTCGCCTTGTTGGCGAAGGTCTTGCGCGCCGAAATCAGCATTTCCTGGGAAATGTCGAGGCCGAACAGCTTGGCGGTCGGGAAATGCCGGTGGGCGAAGGCCATGTTGCGCCCGGTGCCGCAGCCGACTTCAAGCAGGGTGCCGCCCTCGGGAACGTCGAGATTACGGATCGTGCTGTCGCGGCCGAGAAGATAATATTTGCGGGTGAGGTCGTAGATATGGCGTTGATAGCGGTACATGCCATCCATCAGGCTGGCATGTTCATCGTCCTTTGCCGCCATATCGGTATCGACCTTGCTCACGCCTTCTTCCCGTAAATGTGGAAGCCGCCGTAGATTGCCGAGCGATCGAGCGCGGTCAGCTCACGCGACTTCTCCTCGAAGTAATCCCACTGGTCGCGGATCACCGGAGCCAGTCGGCCTTCGATGATGCTCTTTTCTGCGGCGGTGCGGAAGATCACGCGGGCGCCTTCGCGCGCCGTGCGGGTAATCTCCCTCCAGACGTCGTTCAGCTGCTCGTCCGTCATCCAGTCCTGCGCGTCGAGCAGGATATAGCGATCGCGCGAGGCGGCCGGCTCCCGGGCCAGAAGCTCGGTGAAGCTTGCGTGATGAACGTTGACGCGGTCGACATTGGTACGGATCACCTCATAGTGTTCCGACTTCAGATAGGTCGGCAGCGGGCCTTCCGTTTCGGTGCCGTAGCGGCGGCCGAAAGCCTGCCAGGCGAAATAGTTATCGCTCATCGGGAAATGACAGGCGAGCTTTTCCAGGCGGTGCTTCAGCACCGGCGCGATCGAATGATCGGCGGCAAGGCTTGCGAGCTCGTCATATTGCTGCGGCGGAATGCCGAGGCCAAAGAGCGAGCTTTTGCGGCCGGTGATCCAGCGCACGACCGGCTTTTCGAAGAGCGGCGCGATCTGCTCGTCGAAGAACTGGCGCTGCTCGCGGATCGAGCGGGTCTTGGTCATCTCGCGCAGCTTGACGCCATGCAGGCGGGCAAGAAGATGAGCCGCGCCGATGAAGCGACCGAGCAGGCCCGTTTCGTAAATGTTGCGGTCGAAGACTGTGACGCGGCGACGGCCGAACTTACGGCCGTTCCAGTAGCTGCGGGTCGGCTCATCGAGACGGGCGGCGAGATGCTGGTCGTAGGCGCGGCTGTTCGACTTCTCGTTCGGCATTGCCAGGAAGCGGACGAGATCGGCATGGCCGGGAAGGTGCTTGAAGGCGGCAAGCTTCAGGCGGTTCAACGCGATGTGGTGCGGGTTGAGATCGACGACGTCGATCGAGGCGGGTGCCTTGGAGAGATAGGCGAGCATGTTGCAGCCGCCGGAGCCGATGGTGACGATGCGATGGTTCGGTTTCAGCTCCATCGCCTGCATGTCGAGATCCGGATCCTCCCAGATCTGCGGGTAGACGAGGCCGGAGAAGAGAAGCCCGAAGAGACGCTCGGAAAAGCCATCCTTCGAAAAAGCCTTGTGGCGGAGAAGGGCGTCTTTGAGTTTCCGGTTCTTGCGGAAGCCGGCATCCGGTGCAAATTCTGACATGAGTCTGTCACCTTTTTAGCGTTCAGGGCGTGTAGCGCGCCACTGCTACAGTTTGATGACGTGGGCTGTGGGCGCGCGCCGTTCGAAAACATCAAGCTCCTCGGAAAGTGATCGAGGCGACGGATCTTCTTCGCGCCGCCCCCTTTCCGGCAGACGGAATTCCTGCTTCTCTCCGGGCATTCGGAGGAATGCCATGCGATTTGTCCTGCGTGTCTTGAAGGCGCTTGCTCTCCTTCTCGTTCTCTTCGTCGTTGCCGGCGCCGCCTGGTTGTTCGTCAGTCCGCCGGAGCTCCTGCGTGTCGGGGACGGCTATGCCGCTAAGATTGTCTGTTCCAACGTCTTCATCGCCGGGCGCAACGCCGAGGACGTACTGGAGGACGATGTGCAGGCGCCGGGAAACCCGCTGCTGCGGCTTGTGCGCGTCAGTGTCAACCGTGACAATGGCCGACTGACGGCTCGCTTCATGGGGCTGTTTGCATCGAGTTATGCGCTCTATCGCGGTGGGCTCGGCTGCACGAGTGTGCCGGATGGCGATTTCGAGGCGGCGGCGAATGCCGTCCCCTTCGACGCGCCGGCCAAGATGGAAACGAACCCTGCGTTATGGCCGCAGGGCGAGGGCGTCGGCGATCCCGACACGAAGGTTGCCGCTGTGCTGGCCGATGCCGGGCTTGCCGGCCCGGCCATGCGGGCGGTCGTGGTGGTGCGGGATGGTCGCATCGTCGCGGAAGCCTATGCCCCCGGATTCTCGGCGAAGACGCCGCTGATCGGCTGGTCTATGACGAAGACGGTCAATGCTGCGATCCTCGGCCGCCTGATGCTCGACGGCAAGATCTCCTTCGACGACGATCATCTGCTGGCGCAGTGGAAGGACGGTGCTCGCGCCAAAATAAAGGTTTCCGACCTGCTTGGCATGGAAAGCGGCCTTGCCTTCAACGAGAATTATGGCGATGTCGCTGACGTAACGCGCATGCTCTATCTCGATCCCGACATGGTATCGCTGCCGGCCAATGCGCCGATGGAGGCGGCCCCCGGCAAGCGATTCCGCTATTCGAGTGGCACGGCCGTGCTGCTCTCGCGCATCTGGATGGACAGGGTCGGCAATGCTCAGGCGGCTTTTTCCTATCCGCGCGACGCGTTGTTTGCCCCGCTCGGCATGACGAGCGCCGTGTTCGAACTCGATGCGCGCGGCACGTTCGCGGGAAGCTCTTATCTTTATGCGACGGCCCATGACTGGGCGCGCTTCGGGCAGTTCCTGCTGCAGGATGGCGTGTGGAACGGCCAGCGTCTGTTGCCGGAGGGTTTTGTCGGCGCCATGCGCACCCCGACGGCGGCTTCGAACGGGCGGTATTCGCAGGGCCAGGCCTGGCTAGCACCCGGCCGCGGCTCGAGTGCTGAGGCCGGGCTGCCGGAGGATACGTTCTGGCTGACGGGGCACGACGGGCAGAGCGTGGCGATCGTGCCGTCCGCCAATCTGGTGGTCGTCAGGCTTGGCCTGACACCGAGTCGGCTCGACTACCAGCCGCAGACCCTGCTGAAGGCGATCCTGACGGCCCTGCCGCAATCGGGGGCGCAGCAGCAGGCCGGATCGCAATGACAAGCCCAGCCGCAGCCATAGGCCACCGTTTCAGTCGTCATCCCTGCTTTCAGCAATTGCCCGGTTTCAGTAGTTACCTTGGGCAATGTCGGTCATGCCCTTGCGCTTGGCGTCGTAATAATAACCGCGCGCGTAAAGGCGAACGGCGTCGTCTTCCTTACTGTCGGAGACGAGCCAAGCGCCGCGCAGATATTTCGCGGCATATTTGATGTTGGTCTCGGCATCGAAGAGGCCGCCCGGGGCACCGCCGTAGCCCATGGACTTGGCGGTGTTGTACTTGATCTGCATCAGGCCGAAATAGCCGCGCTTGTTGTAGGCCTTCGCATTATAGCGGCTCTCGCGATGGACGACGCGATGGAGCAGGGTCTCGGGAATTTCGTAGACCTTCGAATATTTCTGGATGAGCTTGGTGACAAAGCTCTTCTCGACGGTCGGCGCATCGTCTTTATCGTCGTCGCTGAACATCGGGGGGGCGGTCGGCGGATCCATCGGCCCGGATTCGTCGAAACCGTAGTCCATGCTGGCGCGCGGCGTGGTGTCGACTGCAGCAAGCGCTGCAAGCGCGCTGTTTTGCGGTGTCGCGGCAAAGGCAAGCTGCGTCGTCGGCTGTGCCGGCGCTCCCGGGCGTGGCGTCGGCACGACGGACTGGATCGCCGTCATCTCGGGCGTCAGCGGGATCTGCGCATAAGCTGCCGGCTGCATGCCTGCCTGCATGGTAAGATCGCCAGGCTGGGAGGCCGTCACGGTCGGCATCGCCGTTGCGGTCAGGGAGGGGGATGCCTGGGGAATGGTGGCGCCTGCAATCGCCTGACCGGCTGCGCCTTCGGCTGTCGGGATCGCGGCGAGTGTTGCATCTTCGCCGGGTTTCGGCATCGGCACGACGGTCTGGGCGGCTGTCAGTTCGGCCTGGGACGTGTATTCGACGCTCGTACATCCCGTCATCACGCCGCAGAGTATCGTCGAGACGACAAGACTGCGTTTCAGGCCGGATAATCCGATCGCTACCATTCCGCCACTTTCGTGAAATCGCGCCGCCCCGGCAGCGTATAAAAGTTACCAAAAGCCTTAAGCCCTGGTGACCCCATTAACCTATTCGTGGCATTCCGGCAACCACGGAATATTTCGGAATATTTCTACGCTGCAATACGGCGATACCCCGCCGTTACGGCGCCTGCAGCGATCAGCAGAGTGCCTCCGGTTCGGTTTACGGCGCGCTGGATGCTCGCCTTGCGAATCAGTCCGCGTGCGCTGTGGGCGAGAAAGGCGTAGGTGGAAGCGTTGAGGATCGCCAGCACGAGGAAGGTCGCTTCCATGATCGCCATCTGCCCGACGAAGGGCAGGGCCGGATTGAGGAACTGCGGCACGAAGGCGACGAAGAAGATGATGCTCTTCGGATTGAGGGCGGTGACGACATAGGCGTGGAGGAAGATCTTAAGCGACTTCTCCTCCGGCAGGTTGTCGTTGTCGGCAACCGGTTCGCCGATGATGGGAGCCCGCCAGAGCTTGATTCCCAGCCAGATCAGGTAGGCGCCGCCGATCCACTTCAAGACGGTGAAGAGGGTCGCGGAGGCGGCCAGAACGGCGCCGAGACCGAAGAGAGAAGCCGTCATCGCCGTGAAGTCACCAAGCGCCACGCCGCCCACCGTCGCGAACGCCGTCCGGCGCCCATGACCGAGCGCATAAGAAACGACGAGCAGTATCGTCGGCCCCGGTATGGCCAGCATGATGGCGGATGCGGCCGCAAAAGCGAGCCAAGCTTCAAGTGACATGGTGTCTCCTCCTATTCCTCAGGAACAAGCAAAGACATCATATTAACCATCCGTCAATCACGCTTCTTTGTATTTCTGGCCTATATTGTCCATGACTTCGGCAAACCATGCCGTCGAAAGTTCAAAAGCCTTGCCGCCCTTGATGCGCGGGAATTCTATAGTGCGCAATTTACCGTTCTGGCCTTCATCATGGCCGGTGACGCCGGAGACTTTATTGAGCGCGCTTTCGACGGCGAGATCGACCATGCTCTGGATCAGCCTGAGGTCATCGCCGTTGGCGGGCGCCGAGCGGGCGAAATAACCTGATTTCTGCACCAGGGAACGCTCGGCGTCGAGCAGATTGGCGAACTGCTTCTGGAACCAGGCGCCGACATTGATCGTGTCGATTTTCACATGGCCGAAAGCATCGCGCTTGACGGTCTCGCCGGCGGCTTCGCGCTCGGCGACGATGGCGTCGAGGCAGGCGCCTTCCGAGACGAAGACCGTGGCGTGGCCGTTGCGGTCCATGCTTTCCTTCAACCGAGCGGCCTCGGCGTCGAGGTCGAAGGCCATCTCAGGCAGGTAGACGGCGTCGATACTCTTCAGGTGCGCGTCCATCATCAGGCCGTCGACATACTGGTTGCGGCTGGCGCGCTGCAGATAGGCGCGGGCGGTGGCGGCCGTCAGCCAACCGCAATGGCGGCCCATGACTTCATGGATGACGAGGGTGCGGGGGGCGGCGGTCTGCTCGTTGCCGACATTGTCGAAGAAATGCGCGCCGACTTCGGCGGCCGTCCAGGCGCCGAGCGACTGGCGGATCGGCACGACGTCGTTGTCGACAGTCTTCGGCAGGCC
The DNA here is from genome assembly GCF_001679785.1 of Rhizobium leguminosarum. NCBI lineage: Bacteria > Pseudomonadati > Pseudomonadota > Alphaproteobacteria > Hyphomicrobiales > Rhizobiaceae > Rhizobium > Rhizobium leguminosarum. Next base: position 2,484,889 of record NZ_CP016286.1, on the reverse strand, counting down.
GACGACGGTGAGATCGTAGCCGTTGGCGGCGAGGTAGGCGGCAAGGTCGGCGGCCGTGGTGTTGGTGTCGTCGCCGCCGATCGTGTGGAGAATGGTGATGCCGTCATTGGCGAGGCGTTCGGCGGCGACCCGCAGCGGATTCTCGCCTTCCTTGACCAGGCCGCGCTTGACGCAGTCGGCGGCATTGGTGAGCTTGACGCGGCTGTTGCCGATCGGCGAGCCACCGTAGCGGTGCAGCAGCGGTGCCTTTTCGCGCATCGCGCGGTTGATCTCGATGCTGTCGCCGAGGAGCACACCCTGGTAGCCCGACCTGTAGGCGACGATTTCGAGTTCGGGCGCGACGTCGCTGTAGCGTTCGATAAGGCCGCCGACGGCGGACGAAAGACAGGGCGCCAGGCCTCCGGCGGTCAGCATTGCGACTTTCTGTTTGGCCATAATCCCTCCTAGGTGTTTCGGTGCGGCAGCGTTAGCTAGCGCATGGATGCGGCAGGGAAAGGGCCCTGTAAAGTAAAGAATTTACGAAAAATGCGCGTTTCTGCCGTGTTGAACCGCAAAGGCGACGCGAAGTGCTGATATAATCGTTTCAACCCGGTCTGCTTGTCGAGAACTGCCCGTGGAAATTTCCGCCGCGCGTTCCGGAATCCACGTGCCCGGGCAATGTCGGCGACCGCCGTCCATGCCCTCACGCGAGATGAAAGCGGGCGTGATGAATCGTTTGTTGCGGTGCGACAATTACCAAATCGTGAAAACTGTGTTCGCCCCTACGACGAATAGTCGCCTTGCAAAGGCTGCGATTCTTTGGTCAAGCTGTTTCTCTATAAGTTGACAAGTGTGTGAGATTTTCGATGTCCTTCTGGGAAAAACTGTTGAATGCCATTGGCAATACTGCAGGCAATGCGCTGTCTGCGGTGGTCGAGGCTATCCGCACGGTTTTTGAAGGCGATCCCGAGACCCGGCGTAAGGTGGCTTTCTCCGTGGCGATTATCGCGCTGTCGGCCAAGATGGCCAAGGCCGACGGCATCGTCAGCGAGAAGGAGGTCGAAGCCTTTCGCGAAATCTTCGAGTTTCCGCAGGATCAGGCGAAGAATGTCGCCAGGCTCTACAATCTCGCGCGCCAGGACGTCGCCGGCTACGAAGCCTATGCCGAACGGCTCTCGACGCTCTGCGTAACCTGTGCGGCCAATTGCCCGGTGCTGGAAGACGTGCTCGACGGCCTCTTCCACATCGCCAAGGCCGACGGGCTGATCCATGAGAAGGAACTGAATTTCCTGCGCCATATCGGCGAGATCTTCCAGATGAGCGAGATCCGCTTCGAGCAGATCGCCGCCCGCCACGTCTCGTCCGGCGGCGATCCCTACAAGGTGCTCGGCGTCTCGCCTTCCGATGATTTCCCGACGATCCGCCGCCGTTACCACGGCCTCGTCAGCGAACATCATCCCGACCGGCTGATTTCGCGCGGCGTGCCGAAGGAATTCCATGTGATCGCCAATGAGCGCATGGCGGCGCTGAACGCGGCCTATGAGGCGATCGAGAAGGAACGCCGCGCCGCATGACCTCTTTCGAGGCCGACTGCAGAAGCGCCCGCGTGCAGCCTTCGCCGAACCATGGCGAACGGGCGGACGGGCGCCGTCCCGATATGATCCTGCTGCACTATACCGGCATGCCGACGGCAGATGGTGCGCTCGACTGGCTCTGTCGCGCCGAAAGCCAGGTTTCCAGCCATTATTTCGTGCATGAGAATGGCGAGGTCGTGCAGCTCGTGCCGGAAGTGCGGCGTGCCTGGCATGCGGGAAAAAGCAGCTGGCACGGCGAGACCGATATCAATTCGCTGTCGATCGGCATCGAGATCGCCAATGCCGGCCATCCGGGCGGGCTTCCTGATTATCCGAAAGAGCAGATCGCCGCGGTGATCGAATTGTGTCGCGACTGTGTCAAACGTTGGTCGATCGCACCTGAACGGGTCCTCGGGCATTCCGATGTCGCTCCGATCCGCAAGGTCGATCCGGGCGAGAAATTCCCCTGGGCCGCGCTCCACCAAGCGGGCATTGGGCACTGGGTCGAGCCGGCAACGATCACCGGTGGGCGCTTCTTCCAACGCGGCGATACCGGTCAACCCGTGGAAGCGCTGCAATCGATGCTGTCGCTCTATGGTTACAGCACTGAAATCACAGGTGAATTCTCCGAAAAAACGGCGGGCGACGTCGAAGCTTTCCAGCGGCATTTTCGGCCCGAACGGATAGATGGCATCGCCGATTTCTCGACGATCGACACATTGCACCGGCTGCTGTCGGCTTTGCCGCGTTATTCCTGATTCCTCGACAATTGCTGAAACGCCGAATTTCGCACTGCAGCGTGAAATTCGGCCTGCCACATCATTTCCCTATTATCTCCTCATTGCGATGGTCTAAGAACCTCCGCCAAGCGGTGCTCGGGGCTGTTTTCGAGTTAAACCACGGGCGCTATGTGAAACGATAAGAATTACCGCGAATCCCGATCGGTCATTGATCTGGTATTCATTATGACGGCGAGGCGCGCAGTCCGGAAATTCTTTGGGTCGGAGTGTTCAAGACTACATGAGAAAACTGATTGTTGTTGCTGCAACATGCGTTGGCATGGTGCTGGCGGGAAATAGCTTTGCCTTTGCGAATGATTGGGGTGTGCGAGCCGATGCGCCGGTGAAGAAAGTCGAGCGTCCTTCGAAGAAGACAGAGCGTCCGTTGAAGAAAGCGGAGCGTTCGGTCAAGCCGGCGAAGCGTCCGCTCAAGACTGCGGAACGCCCGCTGAAGACGGTCGAGCGCCAGAGCGGTTATCCCGTCGCCAATGTTTCCGGCAATTCCTATTCCGCACTGATCAGCAAATATGCGAGCCAATATGATGTACCGGTTGCGCTTGCGACCGCGGTCATCCGCATCGAAAGCAATTTCAATCCGAATGCGCGCGGCAGCCACGGTGAAATCGGCCTGATGCAGATAAAGCCTGCAACTGCCCGCATGATGGGCTATTCCGGCAGCGCCAAGGGCCTGTTCGATCCGGAAACCAACATCAAGTACGGCATGAAATATCTGGCTGCCGCCCATGATCTCGGTGGTGGCGAGACCTGCAACACAATCCTCAAATACAATGCCGGCCATGGCGCCACGCGCATGAACCCGGTGTCCAAGTCCTATTGCGGCAAGGTTCTGGCAATGCTCTGAGCCTGAAGCGCTTATCCCTGACAAGAGTTGGATGATTCAAGACGATTGCCATGGTATCGCTGGAATTTAGCGAGGTGCGATATGGCAGTCGATTTCAGGTTTATCGTTATCGGCCGCGGCATGATGGGTGCCGCGGCCGCAGCGCATCTCTCCTCGATGGTCGACGGCATCGCACTGATCGGCCCGCGTGAGCCGGAGGAGCGCAAGGCCCATCACGGCGTCTTCGCCAGCCATTACGACGAAGCGCGCATCACCCGCACCTTCGACGGCAATCTTGCCTGGGGAACCTTCGCGGCCCGCGCGCTCGACCGCTATGGCGAGATCGAGGCAAAGAGCGGCATCTCCTTCTATTCGGAGGTCGGCTGCCTCTTTGCCGGTCCTGAGAAGAACGAGCAGGACTATATCGAAAGGGCGCTGACGGTCAGCCGGACGCTCGGCAGCGATATCGAGACCATCGCATCGTCGGAACTCGGCGGACGCTTTCCCTATCTTCATGTCGATCCTGATTTCACAGGATATTTCGAACGCACGCGCGCCGGCTACATAAACCCGCGGGCGCTGGTGCGCGCGCAGGCCAAGCTTGCCGAACAGGGCGGCGTCTCGCTGATCGAGGCCACCGCAACATCGGTGCGCGATGCGGGTTCCCACGTCGAGGTGACGGCCGGCGGTAGAAGCTATAGCGCCGAGCGCGTGCTGGTCGCTGCTGGCGGGTTCAGTAATTTCCATGCCCTGCTGCCGCGTCCCGTCGATATCAGGGTCATGGCGCGAACGGTCGCCTTCTACGAGATTGGCGAACGCGAGATGGCGATCTTCGGCGATATGCCGTCGACGATCGTGCTCGGTGACCGGGAAGAGGATCATATCTATATCCTGCCGCCGGTGCGTTATCCCGACGGCAAGACCTATCTGAAACTCGGTGGCGACACCGAGGCGCTTTCCTTTGACAGGCTGGAGGATGCGGGGGCGTGGTTCCGTTCCGACGGCAGTGCCGCCGGGCGCGATCATCTCTCGCGCGTCGCCTTGCAGTTGATGCCGGAGCTTGCCGGCTGCCGTGTGACCTCGGCGCCCTGCGTGGGGAATTTCACGCCGACCGGTTATCCCTATGCCGGATTTACGCAGTCGCCGCGCATCGCGGTGCTGACCGGCGGCAATTTCGTCGCGGCCAAATCTTCCGACGAACTCGGTCGCTTAGGGGCCGTGCTTCTGGCGGAAGGGCAGCTTGGCGAAGCGGATTTCGGCGGCGCACTGACGCCGGTTTTCGCCGCTGCATAATTCCCTAATCGGAATCGATTAGGGAATTATGCAGCAATTCAAAGTGTTACAGCGGCGCTATTGAGAGGAGACAGCATGGCAGTCGATTTCAAATATATCGTCGTCGGCCGCGGGCTGATGGGGGCGGCGGCGGCGCGGCATCTGGCGCGCCAAGCGGACGGTGTCGCGGTGATTGGCCCGGACGAGCCTGATGACCGCAAGATGCATCAGGGTGTCTTCGCCAGCCATTATGATGAAGGGCGCATCACTCGCACCATCGATCCCGACCGCAATTGGGCACTGCTCGCCAACCGCTCGATCGACCGCTATGGCGAGATCGCCGGCGACAGCGGCATCGATTTCTATCGCGAGGTCGGCTGTGTCGTCGTCGCGCCGACCGGGGGCGATTATCTCGAGAAAACCCGACAGGCCGCCGTTTCGCTCGGCGTCGAGACCAGCCTGCTCGACGAGCAAGGGCTGAAGGCTGCCTTTCCCTTCTTCGCCTTTCCCGATGGGCGCGCGGGCGTCTTCGAGGCGAGAGGGGCCGGCCACATCAGTCCGCGTAAGCTTGTGAAAGCCCAATCGTTGCTGGCGGAAAGGGCAGGCGCCACGATCATCCGCGATCATGTCGTTTCGATCCGCAGCGAAGGTGGATCGGCTGTCGTCGAGACGGCCGGTGGCCTGAGCCATCGTGCTGAGAAGGTGCTGCTGGCAGCTGGCGGATTTTCCATTGCGGAGAATCTGTTGCCGCAGCCCGTTGCCATGACGGTTTATGCCCGGACAGTGACGCTTTTCGAGGTAAGCGATGCCGACGCGGCGCGCCTGGCTGCGATGCCGTCGCTCATTCTCCGGGCGCCCGGCATTGATATCTACCTGCTGCCGCCGATCCGCTATCCTGACGGCAAATTCTACCTGAAGATCGGCGGCGATCCTGACGATCTGGCGCTCAGCGACGACACGGAAATGCGCGCCTGGTTCAAGACCGAGGGGCGCGATACGGTGCGCGCGCATCTCAAGCACATCGTTGCAGGTCTTGTGCCCGATATGGTGCCGCTTTCGATTTCGACGGCCGCCTGCGTCGTGTCGCATACGGAAAGCGGCTATCCGATGATCGGCTATAGCTCATCGCCCGAGATCGCGGTGTTGACGGGCTGCGCCGGGACGTCGGCCAAGAGCTCGGACGAAATCGGTCGACTTGGGGCCGAGCTGCTTTTGTCAGGCGGAATCAGCGAACAGGGCTATTCCACGGATTTCACACCGCAATTTCGGTAAGTAAATTTTGATTTCGATAGCAATTGCGATCTCTCTCGTTTATGGGAGCCCTGCCAGTTGGCTGGGCAGCCGCGCTTTACCAATGCCGAAAGGCGGTAGGGTGAGGAAAGTCCGGGCTCCACGGAAACACGGTGCCGGATAACGTCCGGCGAGGGCGACCTCAGGGAAAGTGCCACAGAAAGCAAACCGCCTGTCATGACAGGTAAGGGTGAAAGGGTGGGGTAAGAGCCCACCGCATCTCCGGCAACGGAAATGGCACGGTAAACCCCACCGGGAGCAAGACCGAATAGGGATGACGCGGTAGGCCGAAAGGCCTTCCGGCTGGTTTCCAGGCCAGTCATCCGGGTGGGTTGCGTGAGGCAGCGTGCGAACGCTGTCCCAGAGGAATGGCTGCCACGTTCCGGTTCACGCCGGAGCCATACAGAACCCGGCTTACAGGCCAACTGGCGATTACATCTTGACCGCGCGGCAGCCGGATTTTCAGCGTAAGTCGCTGAAACCGGCTGTTTTCAAGTTGATGTTTATGCATCCATCGGATGGATTTTTCCTGCATGTGTACCAATGCGTGTCATTTGTAAGATGACGCCGCTAACCCTTTGTTAAACTTAACGGCTTATAAATTTTTGATCATGCGCCTATTGCAAAATAGGCGTATCCCATTGACGCCCATATGGTCCCATGCTATCCCAAATGCGCACTGCACCAGGGCAATTACCTGCCCATTTATCGCAAAGCAAAGGCGTCTTCCTCTCCGGAAGCGTTGGAGGGGTTTTTGCTCATCCGGCTTGCGAAGCTGTGCCTGATATCGGGAGTTTCGGGCGTCTTTTGGTCGTCCGGATCCCTGCGGGAACGGATGTTTCGTGTCATGAGCCGCTTCCTTTCGAATGCGACCAACAGGATCGACGCCAAGGGCCGGGTTTCCGTGCCTTCGGCTTTCCGTTCCGTGCTGGCGCAGCGCAACGTCCAGGAGCTTTACTGCTTCCAGGACTTTGTGTTTCCGGCGATCAGCATCGGCGGTCCGGATCTTCTCGAAAGATTCGAACGGCAGATTGCTGCGGAGGATCCGTTTTCGCCGGATGCGAACGAGATGTCGCTTCTCATTCATGGAGGCGGGGTCTTCATGAAGCTCGACGCCGAGGGGCGGCTGATGGTCACGGATTTCATTCGTGGCTTTACCGGCATCTCGGACGAAGTGACCTTCGTCGGTCGGGCGGATCATTTTCAGCTCTGGCAGCCGCAGGCTTTTGTGGCAGCGCAGGCGCAGGCACGAGGGGAGCGCAAGCTGGCGGGCAAGCGTTCCTAAAAGAACGAGGGAATGGAATGGTGGCGAATCCTGGCGGAGGTTCAACTGATGCCGGTGGCGGACCGGTTCGTCACATTCCTGTTCTTCTCGACGAAGTCCTTGCGGCATTGGCGCCCGCGCCCGGCAAACTCATCCTCGACGGTACGTTCGGCGCGGGCGGTTACAGTTTAGCCATCCTTGCTGCCGGCGCCGAGGTGATTGCGCTCGACCGCGATCCGACGGCGATTGCGGCTGGCCAAGCGATGGTCGCCGCCCATGGCGGTCGTCTCAGGCTCGTTCATTCGCAATTCTCGCATCTTGCCGATCATGCGCCACAAGGTGGGCTCGATGGCGTCGTGCTCGATATCGGCGTCTCCTCCATGCAGATCGACGAGGCCGAACGTGGCTTCTCCTTCCAGAAGAACGGGCCGCTCGACATGCGCATGTCGGCCGAAGGCGTTTCGGCTGCCGATGTCGTCAACCGCGCCAAGGTCGCAGATCTCATTCGCATCTTCCATTTTCTCGGCGAGGAAAGCCAGGCGCCGCGCATCGCCCATGCGATCGAGAAGCGCCGCGAGGAAAAACCGTTCGAAACGACACGCGATCTCGCCGGTCTCATCGAACTCGTTACGCCGCGCAAGATGAAGGACAAGATCCATCCGGCAACGCGCGTCTTCCAGGCCTTGCGGATCTTCGTCAACGACGAGCTCGGCGAGCTGGCGCAGGCGCTGTTTGCGGCGGAAACGGTACTGAAGCCCGGGGGGCGGCTCGTCGTTGTCACCTTTCATTCGCTCGAAGACCGCATCGTGAAGAAGTTCTTCTCCGACCGCGCCGGCAAGGCGTCGGGTTCGCGGCATCTGCCGGTCGCGCATGAGCGGGCGGCAACCTTTGCGGCGATCGGCAAGCCGATGGTTTCAGCAAGCGAGGCGGAGGCGGAGATCAATCCGCGAGCCCGCTCCGCAAAGCTGCGCGCCGGTTTGAGGACGGACGCCGCCGCCGAGGCCGCGGATATGTCGCTCTTCGGATTTCCCAATCTTGCCAGTCTTGGAAAGCTTGGAGGTTGATATGCTGAGAACGTTCGATCTCGTGCTCATCGGCGTCATGACGGCCACCGCCGCCGTGACCTACACAATCAAGCACCGCGCCGAATTGAAGGTCGAGGAGGTTCATCGCCTCGAAGCCGAGATCAAGCTCGAGAAGGACACGATCGACCTTCTCAAGGCCGACTGGGCGCTGCAATCGCAGCCGAACCGGCTGGAGCGGCTGGTCAAGGCGTATAATGAAGAATTGAAGCTGCAGCCGACGGAATCGACGGCGCTCGTGCATGCCAAGGAATTGCCGATGCTGAAATCCGAGGTTCCCGTGCCTGACGTGACGGAGGCAAAAGCCAGCGCCAAGGGCGCGCCAGACACCGCGAAGGGCGCGCAAGCCGCCGCCAAGGCGCAGCCCGTTCCAATGCCTGCGCCACGCGGCGAGGCAGAGGATGCAGACCAGATCGAAACCGGCTCGGTGGAGGAATAATGTCGTTTCTTTCCCGCATCATGGTTTTGAAGAGCCAGGCGCATTTCTCCGCCGGCGTCTATAACCGGTTCGGCGGTCCTTCCCCCGCCGGCCTGGCGATCGAGGGATCGCGCAAGAAGAAATCAGGGCAGGCAAAAAGCCGCGTCGGCCTGCTGATCCTTGGCTTCATGGGCGTCTACGCCGTTATCGGCGGCCGTCTCGTCGAATATGCGATGAAGGATCAGGAGGTCGTCTCCAGCATCCTGCCGCCCGACCGGCTGATGGCCTCGCGCCCCGACATTCTCGACCGCAACGGCGAGGTGCTGGCGACCGACATCCGCACCGTCTCGCTGTTTGCCGAACCGAACAAGATCGTCGACGCCGACGAGGCGGTCGAGAAGCTTGCAACGGTGCTGCCCGAACTCGACGTCAGAGACACTTATAAGAAGCTCTCGGTCAAGACCTCGCATTTCGCCTGGCTGCGCCGGCAACTGACGCCGAAGCAGCAGAGCCAGATCCTGGCGCTCGGCATTCCCGGCATCGGTTTCCGGCCGGAGAAGCGCCGCTTCTATCCGGGTGGGGCGACCGCCGCACACATCCTCGGTTACGTCAACATCGACAACCGCGGTGTCGCCGGCATGGAGAAATTTATCGACGATCAAGGCCTTGCCGATCTCGCTTCCGTCGGCATGACCAGCGACCAGCCGCTCGAGCCGGTACGACTGTCGATCGACCTGCGCGTGCAGAACATCGTTCGGGACGCGGTCGTCAACGCGGTCAACAACTTCCAGGCCAAAGGCGCCGGTGCCGCGGTCATCGATGTGCATACGGGAGAAGTGCTGGCGATGGCATCGGCGCCGGATTTCGATCCGAACGATCCGCAGGAAGGCGCAAAGGAGGGTTGGCTCAACCGGATGACCAACGGCACCTTCGAAATGGGTTCTACCTTCAAGACCTTTTCGCTGGCCATGGCGCTCGATAGCGGCAAGGTGAAGATGACCGACAGTTTCGATGCCAGCAAATCGATCTATATCGGCGGCTTCACCATCCACGATTTTCACGGGCAGCGCCGCTGGCTCACCGTTCCCGAGATTTTCCAGTATTCTTCGAATATCGGTACGGCACGCGTCATCGATATGGTCGGCATCGATGCGCAGAAGGATTATCTCACCAAGTTCGGCCTCTTGACGAAGATGCAGACCGAGTTGCCCGAAGTAAAGATGCCGAGCCAGCCGCGCGTCTGGAAGAAGATCAATTCGATCACGATTTCCTTCGGCCATGGCGTCTCGACGACGGCGCTGCAGACAGGGGTGGCGGCTGCCGCTCTCGTCAACGGCGGCAAGCTGATTGAGCCGACATTCCTGCCGCGCACACGCGAACAGGCCGATGAGATCGCCACGCAGGTCATCAAGAAGACCACCAGCGACGAGATCCGCTATCTCCTCGACTTCAACGGCTACAAGGGATCCGGGCGGGTCGCCCGCGTGCCCGGCTTTTCCGTCGGCAGTAAGACCGGCACGGCCGACAAGGTGGTGAACGGTCGTTATTCAGCAACCCTGAATTTTAATTCCTTCATCGCCGCCTTCCCCATGAACGATCCCAGATATGCCGTGATCACTTTCTGCGACGAGCCGAAGACCGGCGAGAAAGCCTATGGCGGAACGATCTCCGCCGGTACCGCCGGCCCCATCGCCCGCGAGATCATCAGGCGTGCGGCCCCAATTCTCGGCATCGAGCCGAAATTCGGGGAGGGCGGATCGGCCTTGCTGGTGTCTTATTGAGTGTGAATGAATATCGACGCCGATTCGCGAGGGGTGAACCGGCTTCAAGAGAGAAAAGTGCATTCGATGAAATTGCGAGACCTGGCCGGAGATCAGTTTCCGGAACTTGAAGCACAGCTCGAAGGCCCGGCAGGCCTGCTTGATATTTCAGGCCTGTCTTCGGATAGCCGCAAGGTGGCGCCGGGCAATGTCTTCGTCGCGGTCGCCGGCACCAGGGCGGACGGCGCTGGCTTCATCGTGGATGCCGCCGGCCGCGGTGCTGCCGTCGCGATCGCCTCCCAAGCCGTCGATGCTTCGATCCCCGTGCTTGCGGTCAAGGAGCCGCGCCGTTTCCTTTCCATCGCCGCCGCACGTTTCCACGGCAGGCAGCCCGACACCATGGTCGCCGTCACCGGCACCGCCGGCAAAACCTCCGTCGCTTCTTTCACCCGGCAGATCTGGGCGCATGCGGGTCACGTGGCCGCGATGATCGGCACGACGGGCGTCGTCTCGCCGACGCGCAACGAATATGGCTCGCTGACGACGCCCGATCCGGTGTCTCTGCACGCGCTGCTGGCCGAACTCGCCGAGGAAGGCGTGACACATGCCGCGATGGAAGCTTCCAGCCACGGCCTCGACCAGTGCCGGCTCGACGGCGTCAGGCTTGCCGCCGCCGCCTTCACCAATCTCGGCCGCGACCACATGGATTATCATCCGACAGTCGAGGCCTACATGGCCGCCAAGATGCGGCTTTTCGATACGCTGCTGCCGAAGGGATCGCCGGCGGTGATTTTTGCCGACGATCCGTGGTCGGCGCAGGCGATCAAGGCCGCGACCGATGCCGGTCACGACATTCGTACCGTCGGGCGAAAGGGTGATTACCTCTCGTTGAAGCGCGTCGAGCACTTCCGCCACAAGCAGATGGCCGAGATCCATATCGGCGGCGAGATCTTCGAGGTGGACATTCCGCTGGCCGGCGATTTTCAGGTGGCCAACGCGCTGGTCGCGGCAGGACTTGCCATGTCGACCGGCGTTGAGGCGAAGGTTGCGATGGCCGCGCTCGAGAAGCTCGTTGGCGCGTCCGGCCGTCTCGAACTCGTCGGCCATACGAAAGACGGCGCGCTTGCCTATGTCGACTACGCCCACAAACCGGATGCGCTGGAAAACGTTCTGGGCTCGGTCAGACCCTTCACCACCGGCCGCGTCATCGTCGTCTTCGGTTGCGGCGGCGACCGTGACCGCGGCAAACGGCCGATCATGGGCGAAATCGCCTGCCGACTTGCCGACGTCGTTATCGTCACCGACGATAATCCGCGTTCGGAGGAGCCGGCCTCGATCCGCGCGGAGATCATGGCGGCAGCAAGCTGCGCCGCGGAAATCGCCGATCGCGCCATGGCGATCCGCGAGGCCGTCGGCATGCTGAGATCCGGCGATACGCTGATCGTCGCCGGCAAGGGGCATGAGGAAGGGCAGACGATCGGCGGCGTCACCCTGCCGTTCTCCGATCATGCGGAGGTGCGCAAGGCCTTGGAGGAGTTGAAATCTTGAGCTGGCTCTGGACGACGGAAGACATGATCGCAGCGATGGCGGGGCGCCCTTTCGGCACGCTGCCCGAAGGCATCACCGGCATTTCCATCGACAGCCGCTCGATTGCTCCGGGCGAAGCTTTCTTCGCGATCAAGGGCGACCGCGTCGACGGTCACGACTACGCCTCGATGGCGATGGCGAACGGCGCTTCCCTTCTCGTCGTCAGCGAGGCGAGGCTTCCCGCCATGGGCCGGCTGACGGTGCCGATGATCGTCGTGGAAGATGTGCTCGCGGCACTTGGCCGGCTCGGCCTTGCCTCGCGCGAGCGCTCGCGGGCCCAGATCATCGCGGTGACGGGATCTGTGGGAAAGACGACCACCAAGGAAATGCTGCGGCATGTGCTGTCGCCCTCCGGCAAGGTGCACGCCTCCGTCGCCTCCTTCAACAATCATTGGGGTGTGCCGCTGACGCTGGCGCGCATGCCTGAGGATACGGATTACGGCGTCTTCGAAGTCGGAATGAACCATCCCGGTGAGATCCGGCCGCTGGTGACGATGATCCGTCCCGATGTCGCCGTCATCACGACGATCGCGCCGGCGCATCTCGGCAATTTCAAGAACATCAAGGAAATCGCCGCCGCCAAGGCCGAGATCTTCGAGGGGCTCGAACCCGGCGGCCATGTCGTGCTCAACCGCGACAACGACCAGTTCAATTTCCTCGACCGCACGGCGCAGTCGCTCGGCATCGAGCATATCCATTCCTTCGGCCAGCATGCCAAGGCCGAATTCCGGCTCGCAGAATTCAACGGTTCCGACGAGAATTCGACGCTGTGGCTGACGGTCGGCGGCGAGACGCTGGAGGTTGCGCTCGGCGCACCGGGCCGCCATATCGCCGAGAATGCGCTCGCAGCGCTCGGCGTCGTCAGGATCGTCGGCGCCGATATGCAGAAGGCGATCGAAACGCTTGCGACGCTGAGGCCGGAAAAGGGCAGAGGCAAGCGCCACCGGCTTGTCATCGGCGGTGGCAGCTTCACGCTGATCGACGAGAGCTACAATGCCAATCCGGCTTCGATGCGCGCGGCGATCGCGCTGCTGGCGGCCTCCGAGCCGACCGGCCGCGGACGCCGTATCGCCGTGCTCGGCGACATGCTTGAGATGGGCGACTATGCGCAAAAGGTCCATACCGACCTTGCCGTGCCGCTGCTTGCTGCCGGCATCGAACATGTGTGGCTCGCAGGAGCCGAGATGGCTGCGCTCAAGGAATCGCTGCCGGAAAGCGTCCATGTCGAATATCGCGAGAACACGGACGAATTGACGGATTATGTATTGAACTCGGTCGCGCCAGGCGACGTGTTGATGGTGAAATCGTCTCTGGGCATCGGTTTCGGCAAGATCGTCGCCGCACTCCTTGACAAGTTCCCGCCATTTGCCGACACGCAACGCGAATTTTGATCGGGTAAACAAGGGGCCCTGAATGCTGATCTGGCTTGTCGAACTGTCGGAATATTTCAAATTTCTGAACCTGTTCAGATATATTACCTTCCGCACGGGGGCCGCTCTCTTCACCTCAGCGCTGATCGTCTTCCTGTTCGGGCCGACGATCATCAATTCGTTGCGCATTCGGCAGGGCAAGGGCCAGCCGATCCGCGCCGACGGGCCGCAGACGCATTTCAAGAAGGCCGGCACGCCGACCATGGGCGGGCTGATGATCCTTGCCGGCATCGTCGGCGCGTCGCTGCTCTGGGCCGATCTTTCCAATGTCTATGTCGTCGCTACATTGCTGGTGACGCTGGGCTTCGGCGCGATCGGCTTCTACGACGATTATCTCAAGGTCACGAAGCAGAGCCACATGGGCTTTTCCGGCAAGGCGAGGCTCGGTATCGAATTCGTCATCGCCGGCATCGCCGTCTATTTCATGATGCGCACCGCCCTTGCTTCGGGGATTGCCGGCTCGACCTTCGGCTCCTCGATCGCCTTTCCCTTCTTCAAGGACTTCATGATCAATATCGGCATCATGTTCGTCGTCTTCGGCGGCTTCGTCATCGTCGGCGCCGGCAATGCCGTCAACCTGACCGACGGCCTTGACGGGCTTGCCATCGTGCCTGTGATGATCGCCGCTGCCTCCTTCGGCGTCATCGCCTATCTCGCCGGCAACGTGGTGTTTGCGAATTACCTGCAGATCAATTTCGTGCCAGGCACCGGCGAGCTCGCGGTCGTGCTCGGCGCCGTCATCGGCGCCGGCCTCGGCTTTCTCTGGTTCAACGCACCGCCGGCCGCCATCTTCATGGGCGACACGGGGTCGCTGGCACTCGGCGGCACGATCGGCACCGTCGCCGTCGCCACCAAGCACGAGATCGTCATGGCGATCATCGGAGGCCTCTTCGTCATCGAGACGCTGTCGGTCATCATCCAGGTCGGTTTCTTCAAGATGACCGGCCGGCGTGTCTTCCTGATGGCGCCGATCCATCATCACTTCGAGAAGAAGGGCTGGACGGAGAGCCAGGTGGTGATCCGCTTCTGGATCGTCGCCGTCGGCCTTGCCATGCTCGGCCTTTCGACGCTGAAGCTCCGGTGAGGCAGCGATGATCCCGGTCACGACGCTCAAGGACAGGAAGGTCGCACTCTTCGGGCTCGGCGGCTCCGGTTTCGCCACCGCCCGGGCGCTGATATCCGGCGGTGCCGAGATGACCGCCTGGGACGACAATCCCGACAGTGTCGCCAAGGCCGCTGCCGAAGGCATCAGGACGGAAGACCTGCACAACATTGACTGGAGTCAGCAGGCGCTGTTCGTGATGTCGCCCGGCGTGCCGCTCACCCATCCGAAGCCGCATTGGACTGTCGATCTTGCCCGGGCGGCCGGCGTCGATATCGTCGGTGACGTCGAACTCTTCGTGCGCGAGCGCCGTGCCCATGCGCCGGATTGCCCCTTCATCGCCATAACCGGTACCAACGGCAAGTCGACCACGACGGCGCTGATCGCCCATATCCTGAAATCCGCCGGCTACGACACGCAGCTCGGCGGCAATATCGGCACGGCGGTGCTGACGCTCGAGCCGCCGAAGGCCGAGCGTTATTACGTCGTCGAATGCTCCTCCTACCAGATCGATCTGGCGCCGACACTGGACCCGTCTGCCGGCATCCTGCTCAACCTGACGCCCGATCATCTCGACCGTCACGGCACGATGCAGCATTATGCCGATATCAAGGAAAGGCTGGTCGCCGGTAGCGATGTCGCGATCGTCGGCGTCGACGACAGCCATTCGGCGCTGATTGCCGACCGTGTCGAGCGGGCAGGCGTCAAGGTGGTGCGTATTTCGCGCCGCAACGTGCTGGCCGATGGCATCTATGCCGAAGGCACCAAACTCATCCAGGCCGCCGGCGGCGCCATGCTGCCTTTCGCCGATCTCGACGGCATCCAGACGCTGCGCGGCAGCCATAATGCGCAGAATGCTGCAGCCGCCGTCGCCGCCTGCCTTGCCGTCGGGGTTTCCGCCGACGATATTCGCACCGGTCTCGCCTCGTTTCGCGGATTGAAGCACCGCATGCAGCCGGTCGGGCAGCGTGGCCGCGTCGTTTTCGTCAACGATTCCAAGGCGACCAATGCCGATGCCGCAGCGCCGGCTCTTTCGAGCTATGATCGCATCTATTGGATCGCCGGCGGCTTGCCGAAGGCTGGCGGGATCACGACGCTTGCTCCCTATTTTCCGCGCATCGCCAAGGCCTATCTGATCGGTGAGGCGGCGGCGGAATTTGCCGCGACGCTCGGCGAGGCCGTGCCTTACGAGATCTCGGGCACGCTGGAGCGCGCCGTCGCGCATGCGGCCGCCGATGCCGAACGCGACGAAAGCGCTGCTTCGGCCGTGATGTTATCCCCGGCTTGCGCAAGCTTCGACCAGTATAAGAACTTCGAAGTCAGGGGCGAAGCCTTCGTCGGCCACGTGGCGGCGCTTGACGGTATTGCGATGCTGATCGGTCCGGCAACAGGAGAGAAATGACATGGTAAGCCGCGCGGAACGTGGGCCTCTGGCCGATTGGTTCTGGACCATCGACCGCTTCTTCCTGGCAATGTTCATCTTCCTGATGGGCATCGGCTTCATGCTGTCGTTTGCGGCATCTCCTGCGGTCGCCGAGCGCATTGGGCTCGAGCCCTTCCATTTCGTCAAACGCCATGCGGCCTTCATGATCCCTTCGATCGGCGTCATGCTCGGGCTGTCGTTCCTGACGCCGCGCCAGGTGCGGCGAACCGCAATTCTGATCCTGATCATCTCGGTCGCCATGATGATGCTGGTGCTGTTCGTCGGGCAGGAGGTCAAGGGTGGCAGGCGCTGGATCTGGATCGCCGGCCTTTCCATCCAGCCGTCGGAATTCATGAAGCCTGCCTTCGTCGTGGTCTGCGCCTGGCTGTTTGCCGAACATGCGCGCCAGCCGGAGATCCCCGGCAATCTCTTTGCCATCATTCTGTTCGGCATCGTCGCGGCCCTTCTCGTCGCGCAGCCGGACCTCGGCCAGACCATCCTGACCACGGCCGTCTGGGGCGGGATGTTCTTCATGGCCGGCATGCCATGGATCTGGATCATGCTGCTCGGCATCGGCGGCGCCGGCGGCCTGCTCAGTGCCTATTACGTCTTCCCGCACGTCGCCGGCCGAATAGACAAGTTCATGACCGGCGAGGGTGATACTTTCCAGATCGACACCGCGCGCGAGGCGATCATCCGCGGCAGCTGGTTCGGGCAGGGACCGGGCGAAGGCATCGTCAAGCGCATCATCCCGGATGCGCATACCGACTTCATCTTCTCGGTCGCGGCCGAGGAGTTCGGCATCGTCTTCTGCATGGCGCTCGTCGCGCTGTTTACCGTGCTGGTGCTGCGCGGCCTCTCGCATGCCTATCGCGAGCGGAACGACTTCAACCGCTTCGCCGTCGCCGGCCTGGTGCTGCAGATGGGCATTCAGTCTATCATCAATATTGGCGTCAATCTCGAACTGCTGCCGGCAAAGGGTATGACGCTGCCGCTGATTTCCTACGGCGGCTCGTCTATGGTGGCGATCTGCGTCACCGCCGGCTTCATTCTGGCGCTGACGCGCCATCGACCGGAAAAACGGGCGCAGGACCGGAGCCTCTTCCGCGTCCCGCACGGCATGCCGGCGGAGTAGGAGACCATGAGCAAAGGCATCGTGCTGCTTGCCGCCGGGGGAACCGGCGGCCATGTGTTCCCGGCGGAGGCGCTGGCCTTCAAGCTGAAGGAGCGCGGCTATTCGGTGCATCTCGTCACGGACAGCCGGGCCGAGCGTTATGCCGGCAAGTTCCCGGCCGAGGAAATCCATGTCGTGCCGTCGGCGACGATCGGCTCGAAGAACCCGATCGCCGTCGCCCGCTCGCTATGGACGCTTTGGAGCGGCATGCGGGCGGCGAAGAAGCTGATCCAGCGGCTGCGGCCGGTCATCGTCGTCGGTTTCGGGGGGTATCCCACCGTGCCGCCGCTGCTTGCTGCTACCCGGCTCGGCGTGGCCTCGATGATCCACGAGCAGAATGCGGTGATGGGGCGGGCCAACAAAGCCTTGGCAACCCGCGTGCAGGCCATTGCCGGCGGTTTCCTGCCGGAGGGGGGTGCTGCCTTTGCAGACAAGACGGTGACGACAGGCAATCCGGTTCGTCCGGCGATCATCGCCGCCGCCGAGGTGCCTTACACGCCGTCGCGTCCGGGTGAGGCCTTCAACCTCGTCGTCTTCGGCGGCAGCCAGGGCGCGCAATATTTCTCAAAGGCGCTGCCGACGGCGATCAGCCTGCTCGACGACGCGCTTCGCGTGCGCCTGCGCATCACCCAGCAGGTGCGTCCCGAGGATATGGAGATGGTCAGCGGCTGCGTCGCCAAGCTGGAGATGGGAGCCGATATTGCACCCTTCTTCACCGACATGGCCGAGAGGCTGGCGAGGGCGCATCTCGTCATCTGCCGTTCGGGTGCCTCGACGGTTTCGGAAATCTCCGTGATCGGCCGGCCTGCCGTGCTCGTGCCTTACCCGCACGCTCTCGATCACGACCAGGCGGCGAATGCGGCGGCACTTGCTGCGACCGGCGGAGCGAAGGTGATCGCCCAGTCCGAGCTTTCGCCGGAGAAGATCGCGGCGATCCTGACGGCTGTGATGAACGATCCGGAAAAGCTTGCGCACATGGCGGCGGCGGCGAAACTCGCCGGAAAACCCGATGCAGCGAACTTGCTTGCCGACATGGTTGAGGCTATTGCCGCCAGACGGACAATTGCGGAATTCAAGAGGACACGCGCATGAAACTGCCGAAGGCGATCGGTCTCGTCCATTTCATCGGCATCGGCGGCATCGGCATGAGCGGTATTGCCGAGGTGCTGCACAATCTCGGCCACAAGGTGCAGGGATCGGACCAGGCTGACAGCGCCAATGTCCAGCGCCTGCGCGACAAGGGCATTGAGGTGTTCGTCGGTCACCGACCTGAAAACCTGGGTGAGGCCGAAGTCGTCGTCGTCTCAACGGCGATCAAGAAGAGCAATCCGGAACTCATCGCCGCGCGCGAAAAGCTGCTGCCGGTGGTGCGCCGCGCCGAAATGCTGGCCGAGCTGATGCGCTTCCGCAATGCGATCGCCATCGGCGGCACGCATGGCAAGACGACGACCACCTCGCTGGTCGCCACGCTGCTCGAAGCCGGCGGGCTCGACCCGACCGTCATCAATGGCGGCATCATCAATGCCTATGGCACCAATGCCCGCATGGGCGAGGGCGAGTGGATGGTGGTCGAGGCCGACGAATCGGATGGCACCTTCCTGAAGCTTCCGGCCGATGTCGCTGTTATCACCAATATCGACCCGGAACATCTCGACCATTACGGCAATTTCGACGCCGTGCGCGCCGCCTTCCGGCAGTTCGTCGAGAACGTGCCGTTCTACGGCTTCGGCGTCATGTGTCTCGACCATCCCGAGGTGCAGTCGCTGGTCGGCCGCATCGAGGACCGCAAGATCATCACCTATGGCGAGAACCCGCAGGCCGACGTGCGCTTCAAGAATGTGCGCGTCGACGGCACGCGCTCGATCTTCGACGTCGAAATCCGCCGCCGCCGCACCGGCCAGGTAATCGAGCTCAAGGGGCTGGTCATGCCGATGCCCGGGCGGCATAATATCTCCAACGCGACGGCGGCGATTGCCGTCGCCAACCGGCTCGGCATATCGAGCGCCGATATCGCCAAGGGGCTTGCCTCCTTCGGCGGCGTCAAGCGCCGCTTCACGCTGACCGGCGAATGGAACGGGGTGCAGATCTTCGACGATTACGGCCATCATCCGGTCGAGATCAAGGCGGTGCTGCGCGCCGCCCGAGAGTCCTGCAAGGGGCGTGTCATCGCGGTCCACCAGCCGCACCGCTATAGCCGTCTTGCGAGCCTGTTCGAGGAATTCGCCGCCTGCTTCAACGATGCCGACAGCATCTTCCTGGCACCCGTCTATGCGGCGGGGGAGGATCCGATCGAGGGTATCGATTCCGTGTCGCTGGTCTCGCGCATAAAATCCGGCGGCCATCGCGACGCCCGCTTTCTAACTTCGGCGGAGCTTCTGCCGCAGATGGTCGCGGAGGTTGCAAAGCCGGGCGATTTCGTGGTTCTGTTGGGGGCTGGGAGCATCACGTCCTGGGCAGCGGCACTGCCCAAGCAACTGGAAGGCCTATCGGGAAAGTCCGTATGAAACAGGTGAATGGGGAAAAGCTTCTCGCGTCTCTCGGAGACGGTGTAAAGGATATCCGCGGCCGTATCACGCCGGATGCCCCGATGGACCGCGTCACCTGGTTCAGGGCTGGCGGCTTGGCTGAGCTGATGTTCCAGCCGCATGACGTCGACGATCTCATCGCTTTCCTGAAGATATTGCCGGAGGAGGTGCCGCTGACGGTGGTCGGCGTCGGCTCCAACATCCTGGTGCGCGACGGCGGCATTCCCGGCGTCGTGCTGCGCCTGTCGGCCAAGGGGTTCGGCTTCGTCGAGCTTGCCGGCGAAAACCGGATTCTCGCCGGCGCCATCTGCCCTGATAAACATGTGGCGGCGATGGCGATGGACAACGGTATCGGCGGCTTCCATTTCTTCTATGGTATTCCCGGCGGCATCGGTGGCGCGGCGCGCATGAATGCCGGCGCCAACGGTGTGGAGACGCGGGAGCGGCTGATCGAGGTCCATGCGGTCGACCGCAAGGGCGACAAGCATGTTCTTTCCAATGCCGAGATGGGCTACTCCTACCGGCATTCGACCGCATCCACAGATCTGATCTTTACCTCTGTGCTGTTCGAGGGCTATCCGGAAGAGCGCGCACAGATCCGCGCCGAGATGGACGCCGTGCGCAACCATCGCGAGACGGTGCAGCCGGTGCGCGAAAAGACCGGCGGCTCGACCTTCAAGAACCCGGCCGGTCATTCTGCCTGGAAACTGGTCGACGAGGCAGGCTGCCGCGGTCTCGTCATCGGCGGAGCACAGATGTCGTCGCTTCACTGCAACTTCATGATCAACATGGGGCAGGCAACCGGCTATGATCTCGAATATCTCGGCGAACAGGTGCGTCGCGAGGTCTTCGAGAAAGACGGCATCAAGCTCGAATGGGAAATCAAACGCCTCGGCGTCTTCATGCCCGGCCGTGAGGTGCGTCCGTTTCACGGTGTGACGAGCGAATAACGGTTTACGTCACCGCAAGCTTCAGGCCTTCGCGCGGCGTGACGAGAGGCGACCAGCCGAGCACGTCGCGGGCATGGGATATATCGACCTGCAGGGAACCACAAAGACGCTGGTAGACGGCGCTCTTTCCCGCGACTCTCGCGCCCATCTGCAACAGCGTTGGAGGGAAGGGGAGCAGCATCGGTTTGACACCCAGCCCTGCGGCAATCCCTTCGATAAGTCCGGGAGTCGAAAGATCTTCTCCATCGCCTGCGAGAAAGGTCTCGCCGGCTGCGTCGGGATGCGCCATGCAGGTGATGATCAGATCGACGAGATTTGGAAGGGCGACCAGTGTCCGGCGGTTCTTCAGCGACGCGAAGGGGAGCGGTATCTTTTTCCGGACAAGTCCGACGAGCAGGGCGAAGTTGCCCCTCGCACCGGGTCCATAAACGAGCGGCGGGCGAATGACGACGACTTCCATGCCTGTTCGAGCGGCGATTTCATGCAGCCCGATTTCAGTTTCCAGCTTTGAGATGCCATAGGGATCGATTGGCATCGGCGTATCGTCATGCCGGAAGGGCCGATCGTTCTCCTCGCCATTGACCTTGATGCTGCTGATGAAGACGAACCTTTTTACGCCCGCGCGGGCGGCCTGCTCGGCGAGGTTCAACGTGGCGGCGGTGTTGATACGGCGAAATTCCGCAAGCGGATCGGCTGCGCGGTCATTCATGATGTGAACACGAGCGGCGAGATGGACGATGACATGGATACCCTCCAGAACTGCCGCCCAATCGGTTTCGCTTGTTACCTCGATGGGGAAATGCCGCACGGATGTCGGGAAGCTGGCGGCCGCAGATCGCGTCGTTACCGCAAGCTCGCATAGCCTCTCTCCATGCAGTCTTTCGACGAGAGGCCCACCGACAAAGCCGGCCGCGCCGGTAATGAGGCATCGCATGATCTGTTCCCCGTTTTGCCGTGAGTGTTCCGGTTACCCGGAAGTGCCCACGGCATCAATAAAAAGCCGCGACGTTAGAGCGCCGTGCGTCCTTTCGGACGCACAAAGGACGCTCTAACACTTTGAATCTACGCATCGTGCTTTCCGAAAATCGATTCCGATTTTCGGAAAGCACGATGCGCTAGCAGTCGCGGCTTGTTGTTCATTCGCTGCTCGAAGCTCAGACTTCCTCGCGGCCCGACAGCCGGATGCAGACCAGCGAGATCACTGCCGAGGCGGCAAGGTAGTAGCCGACATAGTCCAGACTATAATGGGTGGCGAGCCAGGTGGCGATATAAGGGGCGAGCGAAGCGCCGAAGATGCCGCCGAGGTTGAAGGTCATCGAGGCGCCGGTATAGCGCACCGTGGTCGGAAAGGGGGCGGCCAGGGCAGCGCCGATCGGACCATAGGTGAAGCCCATCAAGGCGAGGCCGATGATCGAGCACAGGAAGGCGCCTGCGAGACCGCTGGTCAACAGCGTCGCGTAGAAGAAGCCGAAGATCGCGATGGCAATTGTCGTCAACGTCAGGATGATGCGGCGCGAGTAGAGATCGGAGAGCCAGCCGGAGAGCGGGATCGTCAGGCCGAAGAACACGACGCCGACAAGCTGGACGACCAGGAACTGCTCGCGGGAGTAACCGAGCCCACCCTTTTCCAGAGGTGTCGTACCCCAGGAGAGCGTGAAGACCGTCATCAGGTAGAACAGCACGAAGGTCGCGACGGCGATGAAGGTGCCGAGGATCAGGCTGCGCAGATGGTTACGGAAGACGACCTCGATCGGCACAGCGACGCGTTCGTGCTTTTCGACGGCTTTGCGGAATTCCGGCGTCTCGGCAATCTTCAGGCGGACATAGAGGCCGACGGCGACGAGGGCGAGGCTGGCGATGAAGGGAATGCGCCATCCGTAGTCGAGGAAATCCTCGTTGCTCATCGTTTCCGTCAGGATGAGAAAGAAGCCGGAGGAGAGGATGAAGCCGATCGGCGCGCCGAGCTGCGGGAACATGGCGTACCAGCTGCGCTTGCCGGGAGGAGCGTTTTCGGTGGCAAGCAGAACGGCGCCACCCCATTCGCCGCCGAGGCCGAGGCCCTGGCCGAAACGGCAAAGCGCCAGCAACAAGGGTGCTGCGATGCCGATCGCATCATAGCCGGGCAGCATGCCGATCAGCACGGTCGAAAGGCCCATCGTCATCAGCGCGGCGACGAGCGTCGCCTTGCGGCCGATGCGGTCGCCGAAATGACCGAAAATCACGGCGCCGATGGGGCGGGCGAAAAAGGCGATCGAGAAGGTGACCAGCGATTGCAGCGTTGCGGCGTTCGAATCGCTTGCCGGGAAGAAGAGGTGTGGGAAGACGAGGACGGCTGCCGTAGCGTAGACGTAGAAGTCGAAGAATTCGATGGTGGTGCCGACAAGGCTGGCGATAAGGACGCGAGCCGGAGAATTGACTTGCGTGCTGTTCGAGGCAGGAGTCGGCGATGCGGAGATCGCGTCAGTCATTTTCATTCCAATCAGTATTTTTATGGAGCGCCTTGGGAGGCTCGCGGGTCTTAACGCAATTTCAGATCCGAGAAAACGTCAAAACATGCAGTCGGTACAGGGGACGTGGCCCGCATGCATTACCGGCTCGCATCCCCCGGCGTCATCTCAAATCCTTGGGTTTTCCTTCCTTGCGCGAGTCTTGCCGTGGCGTTGCTCGCATGCTTGACCGGAATCGAATTGTAACAGATTCATTGCTAACCCTCTGGTTGAGGGCAGAGGAGATATCCATGCAAAAGAGTCTTGTTGCCGAATTTCTCGGCACGTTCTGGCTGGTCTTCGGCGGATGCGGCAGTGCCGTGCTGGCCGCGGCCTATCCCGAGCTTGGAATTGGTTTTGTTGGCGTGGCCTTTGCGTTCGGTCTGACCGTGCTCACCATGGCCTATGCCGTGGGCGGCATTTCGGGCGGTCATTTCAACCCCGCCGTCTCGCTTGGCCTTACGGTTGCCGGACGGTTTCCGGCGGCGCGTCTCGTTCCCTATATCGTCGTGCAGGTTGTCGGCGCCATCGCCGCGGCGGCGCTGCTTTATCTCATCGCCAGCGGCAAGGCGGGTTTCGAACTCGGCGGATTTGCCGCCAACGGATATGGCGATCATTCTCCGGGCGGTTATTCACTGCTTTCGGCGCTGCTGATCGAAGTGCTGCTGACCATGTTCTTCCTGATCATCATCTTGGGGTCGACCAGCAGTCGGGTGCCTGCGGGCTTCGCGCCGCTTGCGATCGGCCTCGGGCTGACGCTGATCCATCTCGTTTCTATCCCCGTGACGAATACCTCGGTCAATCCGGCGCGTTCCACCGGCCAGGCGCTTTTCGTCGGCGGCTGGGCGCTGCAGCATCTCTGGCTGTTCTGGATTGCGCCGCTTGCGGGTGGGGCGCTCGGCGGGCTCGTGTGGAAGTTCCTCGACGACGCCGACTGACTGCAAGAAACTAATCTATCCCATTGAGCCCGCGCGGTTTTTCCGTGCGGGTTTTTCTATTTTCGCGGATCGGCGACATCTTCGATCTGGCAATCGCGAAGAAGAGAAGGTTAAAAAATCAGGGGCGCGGCAAGACGAAGTTAACGAAAGTAAACACTTCATTAACCATAATGATGCTCTAATGCACCCAGGTCGGACAAAGGCCCGAAACGGCGCAGACAGCTTCGCGCAAGCGTCGATTTCGAAAATGGAAGTTATTTTTTGGGGGTGTTGATGAGTCGCAAGCATGTCGCTGTCCTGATGGGCGGATTTTCCTCGGAAAGGCCTGTCAGCCTTTCCTCGGGAAAGGCTTGCGCAGAAGCTCTCGAAGCGGAGGGCTTCGACGTGACGCGCATCGACGTGGCGCGCGACGTTTCCGAGAAACTCGCCGCGCTGAAGCCCGATGTCGTCTTCAATGCGCTTCACGGCCCGTTCGGCGAGGACGGCACTATTCAGGGCATCCTCGAATATCTCGAAATCCCCTATACCCATTCAGGAGTGCTTGCCTCGGCGCTGGCGATGGACAAGGCCAAGGCGAAGCGTGTCGCTGCCGCCGCCGGCATTCCGGTCGCCGAATCGCAGGTGGTCAACCGTTTCGCCTTTCCCTCGACGCATCCGATGAAGCCGCCCTATGTGGTGAAACCCGTCCGCGAGGGGTCGAGCTTCGGCGTCGTCATCGTCACGGAAGATCAGGCGCATCCGCCGCAGATCGTTAGCTCGCCGGAGTGGCGTTACGGCGAGGAAGTGATCGTCGAGCGCTATGTTTACGGTCGCGAACTGACCTGCGGCGTCATGGGTGAAACTCCGCTCGGCGTCACGGAAGTGGTGCCGCATGGACACAATTTTTATGATTACGACTCCAAGTATGCGGCGGGCGGTTCAAAACACGTCATCCCCGCGAAAATTTCACCGAATATTTACCAAAAAATACAAACATTGTCCCTAAGGGCGCATCAGGCAATCGGTTGTCGCGGCGTCAGTCGGTCCGACTTTCGTTACGACGATCGTTTCTCCGAAGACGGCGAAATCATCTGGCTGGAGGTCAATACCCAGCCAGGCATGACTCCAACCTCGCTCGTGCCCGAAATGGCCGGTCATGCCGGCTATTCATTTGGTCAGTTTCTCCGGTGGATGGTGGAGGACGCGTCTTGTTTGCGTTGACGGTCAAGAGGATTGGGCGCCCCAGCCATTATGCCGTGCTTCCGATCATGGAAGCCGAAGAGCGGTTCGTGCTGCCGCGTCCGCTGCGCCGGGTCACGCGCTTTCTGATCAGCCTCTGCAGTGGCCGCATCTACATTCCTGTTCATACGGGCACGGTCTCGGCGCTCGCTTTCTTGGGCGCGACGGGGCTTTACGGCATGTCGCTCGGCGGCCACACGGAAGCCGTGGCGCAGGCGACGACCACGGCCGCGGGTTTTGCGATCGAGGACGTCAAGGTCTCCGGCAATTCGGAGACCTCCGAAATCGAGATCCTGCAGTTGATCGGCCTTGACGGCACGACCTCGCTGGTCGCCCTCGACGTCGATGCCGCCCGCAGGAAGATCGCGCATCTTCCCTGGGTCGAAAATGTCGAGGTCCGCAAGATTTATCCGAAGACGATCGAGGTGAAGCTCAAGGAGCGCCAGGCCTATGCGATCTGGCAGCACGGGCAGGAGCTTTCCCTGATCGAGAAGAACGGCAGCGTCATTGCGCCGCTGCGCGACAACAAGTTTTCGGCGCTGCCGCTCGTCGTCGGCCGCGATGCCGAAACGGCGGCGGCTTCGCTCGACGAAGCCTTCTCGAAGTGGCCCGACGTTAAGGCCCGCGTGAAGGCCTATGTCTGGATATCCGGCCGTCGCTGGGACCTGCACATGGACAACGGCGTCGTCGTCAAGCTGCCGGAAGACGGTATCGACCAGGCACTGGCGACGCTTTCGAAGTTCGACAAGGAGCATCAGCTCCTGGAGCGGGACATTGCCGCAGTCGATCTCAGGCTGGCCGACAGAACCGCGATCCAGCTGACGCCGGAGGCGGCGATCCGCAGGCAGACGGCAGTGACGGAGCGTACGAAAGAATTGAAGAAGGCGGGGCAGAATATATGAGCTTGTTCGGTTCATCCCATTTCGGATTGCCGCGCCTGAAGCCGCTTTCGTCGAAGCGGTCACATGTCGTTTCGGTGCTCGACATCGGTTCGACCAAGGTTGTCTGCATGATCGGCCGGCTGACGCCGCGCGAGGAAAGCCAGATCCTGCCGGGCCGCACGCACAATATCGAGATCATCGGCATCGGCCACCAGCGCTCCCGCGGAATCAAGACCGGCGTCATCGCTGATCTCGACGCGCTGGAAGGCGTCATCCGCCTCGCCGTCGACGCGGCCGAGCGCATGGCGGGGCTGACCGTCGAGAGTCTGATCGTCAACCTGACGGCCGGCCGTCTCGGCAGCGATATCTACACTGCGACAATCGATCTTGGCGGCCAGGAAGTCGAGCTCAACGATCTGAAGAAGGTGCTGTCGGCCGCCTGCCAGCAGTCGCTGCGCCAGGACCGTTCGGTGCTGCATTCGCTGGCGACCGGCTTCTCGCTCGACGGCGAGCGCGGCATCCGCGATCCGCTGGCGATGTATGGCGATGCACTCGGCGTCGACATGCATGTCGTCACGGCGGAGCGCTCGGCGCTGAAGAACCTTGAGCTTAGCGTCAATCGCGCGCATCTGTCGGTCGAGGGCATCGTTGCGACGCCCTACGCATCGGGCCTTGCGGCTCTCGTCGACGACGAGGTCGAGCTCGGCTGCGCGGCGATCGACATGGGCGGCGGTACGACGACGATCTCGGTCTTTGCCGAAGGCAAGCTCGTTCATACGGATGCCGTCGGCCTCGGCGGCCATCACGTCACCACCGACCTGGCGCGCGGCCTTTCGACCCGCATCGAGGATGCGGAGCGGCTGAAGGTCGTGCATGCCTCGGCACTTTCGAATTCCTCCGACGAGCGAGAGCTGATCTCGATCCCGCCGATCGGCGAGGACGATCGCGACCAGCCGTCGCAGGTGCCGCGGGCACTGGTATCGCGCATCGTGTCGGCCCGAATTGAGGAGACGATGGAACTGATCCGCGACCGTATCCAGCGCTCCGGTTTCAGCCCGATCGTCGGCAAGCGTGTCGTGCTGACCGGCGGGGCGAGCCAGCTGACCGGCCTTGCCGACGTGGCGCGGCGCATCCTTGCCCGCAACGTCCGCATCGGCCGCCCGATGGGCGTCTCGGGGTTGCCGACGGCGGCCAAGGGCCCGGCCTTTTCGACGGCCGTCGGCCTGATGATCTATCCGCAGGTCGCGGACATGGAGACACATGCGTCACAGAGCGGTCTGCTCATGTCGCTTGGGGGAAATAACAGCCGCATAGCCCGCATGGGCCAGTGGCTGAAGGAAAGCTTCTGAAATTGCGTAATTGGCCGGCGTGGCGATGCGGCCAGAGAGAGAAGGAACAGGTACCATGACCATCAAGCTGCAAAAGCCTGACATCACAGAGCTGAAGCCGCGCATCACCGTGTTCGGCGTTGGCGGCGGTGGCGGCAATGCCGTCAACAACATGATTACCGCCGGCCTCCAGGGCGTCGACTTCGTCGTCGCCAACACGGATGCGCAGGCGCTGACGATGACGAAGGCCGAGCGCATCATTCAGCTCGGCGTCAACGTCACCGAAGGCCTCGGTGCCGGCTCGCAGCCGGAAGTCGGCCGCGCGGCCGCCGAGGAGTGCATCGACGAGATCGTCGATCACCTGAACGGCACGCATATGTGCTTCGTCACCGCCGGCATGGGCGGCGGCACCGGCACAGGTGCTGCCCCGGTTGTCGCACAGGCGGCCCGCAACAAGGGCATCCTGACGGTCGGCGTCGTCACCAAGCCGTTCCATTTCGAAGGCGGGCGCCGCATGCGCCTGGCCGAGATGGGCATCCAGGAACTGCAGAAGTCTGTCGATACGCTGATCGTCATTCCGAATCAGAACCTCTTCCGCATTGCCAACGACAAGACGACCTTCGCCGATGCCTTCGCCATGGCTGACCAGGTTCTCTATTCGGGCGTTGCCTGCATTACCGATCTGATGGTCAAGGAAGGTCTCATCAACCTCGACTTCGCCGACGTCCGCTCGGTGATGCGCGAGATGGGCCGGGCGATGATGGGTACCGGCGAAGCTTCCGGCTCCGGCCGCGCACTGCAGGCCGCGGAGGCTGCGATCGCCAACCCGCTGCTCGACGAAACCTCGATGAAGGGCGCCCAGGGCCTGCTGATCTCCATCACCGGCGGCCGCGACCTCACGCTCTTCGAAGTCGACGAAGCCGCGACCCGCATCCGCGAGGAAGTCGATCCGGACGCCAACATCATCCTCGGCGCCACCTTCGACGAATCGCTCGAAGGCATCATCCGCGTCTCGGTCGTCGCAACCGGCATCGACAGGGCGATGAACGAAGCCGCCGAGCGGAACTTCCAGCCGGCCACAAGGCCTGCTATCCGTTCCTCCGCGGCTGTTGCTCCGGCAGCGGCCGCAGTTCAGCCTGCCCCCGTGATGCAGGCACCGAAGGCCATGGACCCGATCGCGCAAACCATCCGCGAAGCCGAGATGGAACGCGAGCTCGAAATTCCGGCCCCGCGTGCTGCCGCACCGCTGCAGCAGCCGGCGGCACAGCAGGAAACCTTCCGTCCGCAGAGCAAGATCTTCGCGCCTGCACCGGAAGCTCCGGCAATGCGTCCTGCACCGGTTCAGCAGCAGGCTCCGGCGCCCGCCATCAGCCAGCCGGTCATCAGCCAGCCGGTGCAACAGCAGCCCGTCCGGCAGGAGCCGATCATCCGTCAGGCGCCCGAACCGATGCGCATGCCGAAGGTCGAGGATTTCCCGCCCGTCGTTCAGGCCGAACTCGATCACCGTGCGCAGCCGGCTTCCGCGCATGCGGCGGAAGAGCGCGGTCCGATGGGTCTGCTCAAGCGAATCACCAATTCGCTTGGCCGCCGTGACGACGACGCCGTTGCCGCCGATATGACCGCAGCACCGCCGGCCGCTTCGCAGCAGCGCCGTCCGCTGTCGCCGGAGGCAAGCCTCTACGCACCGCGCCGCGGCAACCTCGACGACCAGGGCCGCGCAGTTCCGCAGGCCCGGATGATGCAGGAAGACGACCAGCTGGAAATCCCGGCATTCCTGCGTCGCCAGTCGAATTGAGGCCGTGCTTCGGCACCTCTCATGCCCGGGATCGAGGTCCCGGGCATTGCTGTTTTTTCGCCCGTGATTCGCAAGTGATTTCAATCGTGTGGCTTCGTAACAAAGCGAAAGAAACAGTGATTTGGATTGGAGCGCCGGCGCACGTAAGTATGGTGCAACGAAACTGCCCCAGGAGACCTTTCTACAGGCTCCGGCTGCAGAATAAACGATGACCGCGCCGATCGGACAGACCGCCGGTGCGGAAGAATAAAGGCAGAATTTATGGCAATTGGCTTGCTGGGTTTTCAAACGACGGTATCGCGTCCCGTAACGCTTTCGGGCATCGGGGTCCATTCGGGCGCCGACGTTTCGATCACCCTGAACCCGGCCGAATCGGGCACCGGCATCGTATTCCACCGCCTGCATGACAATGGCGACATTACCGAACTCAAGGCCGTTTCCTCGCAGGTCGGCAATACCGACCTCTGCACAGTGCTCGGCTTCTCGCCTGCCCATTCGGTCGCGACGATCGAGCACGTCATGGCCGCCGTCTATGCACTCGGTCTCGACAATGTGGTGATCGAGGTGCAGGGCTCCGAAATGCCGATCATGGACGGCAGCTCGCTGCCCTTCGTCGAGGCGATCGAGCAGGTCGGTCTCGTCTCGCTCGGCGTCAAGCGCCGCTATATCCGTATCACCAAGCCGGTGCGAATCGAGCATGGCGGCTCCTGGAGCGAATTCCGCCCCTATGACGGCACGCGCTTCGAAGTCGAGATCGATTTCGACTGCCCGCTGATCGGCCGGCAGAAGTGGGCCGGCGACATGACCGCCGCCGTCTTCAAGGCCGAGCTTTCCCGCGCGCGCACCTTCGGCTTCATGCGCGATGTCGAGCGTCTCTGGGCGTCGGGCCACGCGCTCGGCTCCTCACTCGAAAATTCCGTCGTCATCTCGGACGACAACACCGTCATCAACGTCGAAGGACTGCGTTACGCCAAGGACGAATTCGTCCGCCACAAGACGCTCGATGCCGTCGGCGATCTCTCGCTTGCCGGCGCCCAGTTCATCGGCTGCTACCGCTCCTATCGCGGCGGTCACAAGATGAATGCCAACGCGCTGAAGGCGCTGCTCGCCGATCCCTCCGCCTACGAGGTTGTGGAGACGTCGACGCCGCGCCAGCGCGTCGCTGCCCGCGAACTGATCGCCGTCAGTGCTTCGGAATTCGCTCCCTGGTCGGCATGACCTCCAGCATACTCTCAAGACCAGGCCGCCTCTTTCCCGGAGGCGGTTTTTTTATGTCCGACCGCGTCTGCGGCGATAGACCGATGCTTGGCCGCCACAGGTCGGGAAGAAGTTGAAAAGGCGGTCATTTCTGCGGCCGCTGCCACAAAAATGCGTTAATGCCTTATCATTGCGTTGCTCTTGATGCACATTTGTGGCTAGAAACGCCAGCGAGGCGTGGCTGCCGTGGAGAGAGCGGCAGCAGTGGGGTTCTTTCGAATGGGTTATGCAGGATCTGAAGGTATGATGAAGACAGCGCGCGCTTTGTTCGCATCGCTTCTGGTGCTCAGCGCAGGCGCCTTGATCTCCGGTTGCCAGTCGGACCCCGATATCGACATCACCAAGCTCGGCCTCGAAACCGATCCGCCCGACGTGCTTTACACCCAGGGCCTTGCCAATATGAAGGCCGGCAACATGGCGGAAGCGGCGCGCAAGTTTGACGCGATCGACCGCGAGAACCCGTTCTCCGAATGGGCACGCAAGGCGCTTGTGATGAGCACCTTCGTCAAATACCGCCAAGGCCGCCTGGACGATGCGCTTGCTTCCGGCAACCGCTACATGTCGCAATATCCGAAGTCCCAGGATGCCGCCTATGTGCAGTATCTCATCGGTCTCACCTATTCCAAGCAGATCGTCGACGTGACGCAGGACCAGCGCGCCTCGGCCAAGACGATCGAGGCGATGCAGGCTGTCATCGACAACTATCCGAACTCCGAATATGTCGATGACGCGCAGGCGAAGATCCGCTTCGCGCGCGACCAGCTCGCCGGCAAGGAAATGCAGATCGGCCGCTACTACATGGAGCGGAAGGAATATCTCGCCGCGATCTCGCGCTTCCGCATCGTCGTCGAGAAATATCCGAACACGAACCAGATCGAAGAGGCCTTAGCGCGTCTCGTCGAAGCTTATTACGCGATGGGCATCGTCGACGAGGCGCAGACAGCCGCTGCCGTGCTCGGTCACAATTATCCCGACAGCCAGTGGTATGCTGATTCCTACAAGCTGCTGCAGAGCGGCGGTGCCGAGCCGCGTGAAAACAAGGGCTCGTGGATCGCCGCAGCGGGCAAGAAACTTCTTCTCGGTTCCTGAGGCCAATGCTGATCCAGCTTTCGATCCGCGATATCGTCCTGATCGAGCGGCTGGATCTTGCCTTCGAGACCGGCCTCTCCGTGCTGACGGGCGAGACCGGGGCGGGCAAATCCATTCTGCTCGACAGCCTGTCGCTGGCGCTCGGTGGGCGCGGCGACGGCGACCTGGTGCGTCATGGCGAGGACAAGGGCCAGGTGACGGCGGTGTTCGACGTCGGCATGGAACATGGCGCCCGCACCCTCCTGCGTGAAAACGGCATCGACGACGAGGGCGACCTGATCTTCCGCCGCCAGCAATCGGCGGATGGGCGCACCAAGGCCTATGTCAACGACCAGCCGGTCAGCGTGCAGCTGATGCGCCAGGCCGGTCAGATGCTGGTCGAAATCCACGGACAGCACGACGATCGCGCCCTTGTCGACACCAATGCCCACCGCACGCTGCTCGATGCCTTCGCCGGCCTCACCGACGAGGTTTCGGAGGTCTCCCGGCTCTATCGCCTGTGGCGCGACAGCGAGCGGATGCTGAAGAAGCACCGCGAGAAGGTGGAAAGTGCGGCGCGCGAAGCCGATTACCTGCGCTCTTCCGTCGAGGAGCTCGAGAAGCTCTCGCCGCAGGATGGCGAGGAGGAAGAGCTCGCCGATCGCCGGCAGAAGATGATGAAAGCCGAGCGAATCGCCGGCGATATCGCCGAGGCGTCCGAATTCCTGAACGGCAATGCCTCGCCGGTGCCCCATATCGCATCGCTGGTGCGCCGGCTGGAGCGCAAGAGCCATGAGGCGCCGGGATTGCTCGAAGACACCGTGACGCTGCTCGATGCCGCGCTGGACCAGCTTTCCAACGCGCAGATGGAAGTCGAGGCGGCACTGCGCAAGACCGAATACGATCCAAGGGAGCTGGAGCGGGCGGAAGAGCGGCTTTTTGCGCTCAGGGCCGCCTCGCGCAAATATTCCGTGCCCGTCACCGAGCTGCCGGCGCTTGCCGTCCGTATGATCGCCGATCTCGCCGATCTCGACGCGGGCGAGGAGCGGCTTGCGCGGCTTGATGCCGAGGTCGGCCTGGCGCGGGAAAATTACGATGCGGCGGCGCGCTCGCTGTCAGACAAGCGCCATCATGCCGGAACCGCACTGGCTGGGGCCGTCATGGCCGAGCTGCCGGCGCTGAAACTCGAGCGCGCCCGTTTCATGGTCGAGATCACCACGGATGCGGGGGAGGCGCTCGCCGAAGGCATCGACGTCGTCGAGTTCCATGTCCAGACCAATCCCGGCACGCGACCGGGCTCGATCATGAAGGTCGCCTCGGGCGGCGAGCTGTCGCGTTTCCTGCTGGCGCTGAAAGTGGCGCTCGCCGATCGAGGGTCGGCCCCGACGCTCGTCTTCGACGAAATCGATACCGGCGTCGGCGGCGCGGTGGCCGATGCGATCGGCCAGCGGCTGAAGCGGCTGTCGGAGCGGGTGCAGGTGCTGTCGGTCACGCATGCGCCGCAGGTCGCGGCGCGGGCGGCGACGCATCTCTTGATTTCCAAGGGACCGTCGGCCGACGGTTCGGAAAAGATCGCCACGCGCGTCGCGACGATGGCGCAGAAGGACCGCACCGAGGAGATCGCCCGTATGCTGGCCGGGGCTTCGGTCACAGAAGAGGCGAGGGCGGCGGCAAAGCGGCTGCTGGCCGGCAACGGCTGATTTCCGGCACCGCCGGCGGTGACGAAGATTCAGCTTCGCGTTATACGCATCATTCTCCATCAGCGGCGATCCGTTGCCATGCGACTTTTCCATTTCAGTGATGATACAGACATCGCAGTATTCGAACCCCGCCCGGTCCGCGTGCCCTCGGTGCGCCCGGCTGGCTGGGAATGGCTGAACGGTCCGCTCGTCTGGGCGATCGATGCCGATCATGATTTCATGTATCTCTTTCCGCGCGATTGCCCCCGCATCCTGCTCTGGGCGACAGCCGATACGCCCGAGGCCGAACGGCGGCGCTGGCTCGGCGACTGGCGGGCCGTCGCCTGCGTCGAGCGCCATTGGCTGGAAAGGCTCGAAGCGGAGACGATCCACCGTTACGAGATGCCGGCCGAGAGCTTCGAGGATCTGGATGATGCTGGCATGTGGGTGGCCCGCAGACGCGTCATTCCCCTGGAGAGGACCGCCATCTCGCGGCTCGACCAGGAGTTTGCGCCGCGTAGGGTGGAGCTTCGGGTGGTCGATAGCCTGCGGCCGTTGAAGAACCTCTGGAACACCAACCTGCATGTCAGCGGCATCCGGCTGCGCAATGCCAGGGATTGGGAATAGGCCGGGTAGACCGATCTACCGCGGCCTCTCTTTTCATCCGGCAATTTTGCTCTAAAAACAATCCAGATTTTCTGGCCAGATTCTCTGGAGTGATGTTCCATGTCCACCGAAGGTTTCACCGTCGACACGTTGACGATCGAAGAGGCTGCCGTCGAGCTTGAACGGCTGGCAAAGGAGATCGCGCATCACGATGCGCTCTATCACGGTAAGGACCGGCCGGAGATTTCGGATGCCGATTACGACGCGCTGAAGCGCCGCAACGATGCGCTGGAAGTGCGGTTTCCCGAGCTGATCCGTGAGGACAGCCCCTCGAGGCATGTCGGTGCAGTGCCCTCCGTCACTTTTTCGCCCGTCGTTCATGCGCGGCCGATGCTGTCGCTCGACAACACTTTCTCGCAGGAGGACGTGCAGGATTTCGTCGCCGGCGTCTATCGTTTCCTCGGCCGTCTGCCGGACCAGTCGATCGCCTTTACTGCGGAACCGAAGATCGACGGCCTGTCGATGTCGATCCGTTACGAGAACGGCAGGCTGGTGACGGCAGCGACGCGCGGCGACGGCACGACGGGCGAGAATGTCACCGCCAACATCCGCACCATCGCCGAGATCCCCAACGAGCTGCCGAAGGGTGTTCCCGCGGTCGTGGAGATCCGCGGCGAGGTCTACATGGCCAAGAGCGACTTCCTGGCATTGAACCGGCAGATGGAGGCGGAGGGCAAGCAGACCTATGTCAATCCGCGCAATACCGCCGCCGGGTCGCTGCGCCAGCTCGACGCCAAAGTGACGGCGAGCCGCAAGCTGAAATTCTTCGCTTATGCCTGGGGCGAGATGTCGGATATGCCCGCCGATACGCAATTTGCGATGGTGCAGACTTTCAAGGACTGGGGTTTTCCCGTCAATCCGCTGATGAAGCGATTGAACTCGGTCGCCGACATCCTGTCGCATTATGACGAGATCGGCATCGAGCGCCCGGATCTCGACTACGACATCGACGGTGTCGTCTATAAGGTCGACAGCCTCGAGCTGCAGGCCCGCCTCGGCTTCCGCTCGCGCTCGCCGCGCTGGGCGACGGCGCACAAGTTTCCTGCCGAGCAGGCTTTCACGATCGTCGAGAATATCGACATTCAGGTCGGCCGCACCGGCGCCCTGACACCCGTCGCGCGATTGACGCCGATCACCGTCGGCGGCGTGGTCGTCACCAATGCGACGCTGCACAACGCGGATTACATCAGTGGCATCGGCAATAGCGGCGAGCGCATCCGCGACGACGAGCACGATATCCGCATCGGCGATACCGTCATCGTGCAGCGCGCAGGTGATGTGATCCCGCAGGTGCTCGACGTCGTCATGGAGAAGCGGCCGGCCGAGGCCAGGCCCTATGAATTTCCGAAGACCTGCCCGGTCTGCGGTTCGCATGCCGTGCGTGAAAGACATGAGAAGACCGGCAAGCTCGATTCGGTCACCCGCTGCACCGGCGGCTTCATCTGCAGGGCGCAGGCGACGGAGCATCTGAAGCATTTCGTTTCGCGCAACGCTTTCGATATCGAAGGGCTCGGTTCGAAGCAGATCGATTTCTTCTTCGAAAACGAGGACGCGTCGCTGCAGATCCGCACCGCGCCGGATATCTTCACGCTGGAGAAGCGTCAGCAGCAATCGCTGACCAAGCTGGAGAATATCGACGGCTTCGGCAAGGTCAGCGTCAGCAAGCTCTATGCGGCGATCACCGAACGGCGCAGCATTGCGCTCCACCGCTTCATCTACGCGCTCGGCATCCGTCATGTCGGCGAGACCACGGCGAAGCTCTTGGCGCGCTCCTACGGCACCTACGCGGCCTTTGAAACCGCAATGCGCGAGGCCGAGGCGCTTTCCGGCGACGCCTGGAATGATCTCAACGCCATCGAGGGCATCGGCGAGGTCGTGGCGCGGGCTATCGTCGAATTCTACAAGGAGCCGCGCAATGTCGAGGTGATCACCCGGCTGCTTGAGGACGTGACGCCCGAGGAGGCCGAACAACCGAAGACGGCAGGCAGCCCGGTCGCCGGCAAGACTGTGGTTTTCACCGGCTCGCTGGAAAAGTTTACCCGCGACGAGGCAAAGGCGAGGGCGGAAAGCCTCGGCGCCAAGGTGGCGGGATCGGTCTCGAAGAAGACCGACATCGTCGTCGCTGGCCCCGGCGCCGGCTCCAAGCTCGACAAGGCGCGCGAACTCGGTGTGCAGACGATGGACGAGGACGAATGGCTGGCACTGATCAGCGGGTGAGGCCGCTGATTGACGCGTTCCCAATTTGGGAATAGATTGACCCATGCAGATCATTGCGAAATCGACGCTTCGAGCATTCTGGGAGCGCCACCCACAGGCAAGGACCTCGCTTAGCGTCTGGTATTCGACCGTCAGCAGGGCGGAATGGACCGGTCCGTCGGATATCAAGACGATGTTCGGAGCAAATGTGGATTTCGTAGGCGACAACAGGATTATTTTCGATATCGGCGGCAACAAATACCGGCTGATCGTGCATGTCGCCTATCGATACCGGCGGGTCCTCATCAAGTTTGTCGGTACACATGCGGAATATGACAGGATCGATCCGGAGACAGTGGGATGAACAATATAAGACCGATCAAGACGGCCGCGGACCTTGAATGGGCCATCGGCGAGATCACGCCTTATTTCGACAATCCGCCGGAGCAAGGAACGGCGGAGGCCGATCGTTTCGATGTGCTTGCGGATTTGATCGAGGCCTATGAGAACCGGCATTTTACGGCGGAGGAACTGACGCCGATCGATTTTCTCAGTGGTTTCATGGAGATGACAGGCCGCAAACAGAGCGACCTTGCCGAAGTGCTAGGCTCTCGTTCGCGCGCTTCGGAAATTCTCAATCGCAAACGTGCGCTGACCGTTGAAATGATCTTCAAGCTGCAGGAAGCCTGGGGTGTTCCGCCAGAGTGCCTTGTGAGACCCTATACGCTCGCCGTCGCCTGATTGTGGCTCGGGAGGCTGGCGGCGAGCCGCCAGCCTCCCGCTCGCTCATAACCTGAGCCGCGCCATCGTATAGGCGTCGACATATTCCCCTGATCGAAAGCCGAAGGCCTTCAGCAGGCCTTCCTGCCCGAAGCCGAATTTCCGGTAGAGGCCGATGGCGACATCGTTATCGGTGTAGACAGTCAGTTCCAGCCGTTTGATATCGAGCCAGTCGTCGGCAGCATCGACCATCGCCCCGAGCAGGATCCGTCCGAAGCCGCGGCCGGTGAAATCGTCATGCACGCCCATGCCGATGCTGGCGACGTGCTGCCTACGGCCGGAGAGGCGGTTAAGGCCGCCATTGCCGACGATCCTGCCATCCAGGGTGACGACGAGGTTGAGCGCGCCTGGCGACGGATTCTCCATGTACTTGCGAACCTCCTCGACCCGCTGGTAGGGCGGCCGCAAGGTGCCGGCCCGGTAGCCGGGCAGATTTATGAGATCGGTGATCTCCTCCGCATCGGACAGGCGAACGGCGCGCACGAGGACGCCATCCGGCAGGCGCGCTCGGCCACGAGGTTCATTCTCTTCGTTTTCAGACATTCATGCTCTCCGTTTGTTTCAGGAGGAGAGCCGGCTTTACGAAAACCCTGCTCGCCTCGGCAGGGTTTTCGGGATGATCGGATCGCTGCTAACGCGCCATCGCTCCCGCATACCCTGCAAGGGTCGTGGTGTGATGGATAAGCGCTGCCATGGTTACGGAACCGATCATGGCAGCAAGTTTCGATATGGGGGTTAAAAAGTCAACCGGGCATCGTGTCGAATTTGCGCGGCCGGAAGCGGGGCGGTATTCCTGTTCCCGACGAAACGATTCGGACTGCGGCATTGAAAACCATCGCGATTGACTTCGAGACGGCGAACGAACAGCGCGGCAGCGCCTGTTCCGTCGGGCTTGCCTGGATCGAGGACGGCAGGGTGACGCGCGTCGAGGAGCGGCTGATCCGGCCGCGGGACATGCGCTTTTCCGGGATGAATATTGCCATCCACGGCATCCGGCCGGAGCATGTCGAGGACGCTCCCGAGTTTCCCGAGGTAATGGACGAGTTCGAGGAGGATTTTCGCGGCGCGACGATGATCGCCCATAATGCCGCCTTCGATTTCAGCGTCTGGCGGGCGAGCCTCGATCTCTACCGGCAATCCTATCCGGAGCTTACCTATCTCTGCAGCCTGAAGATGGCGCAGCGGATCTGGCCGCATTTCCTCTCGCACCGGCTGAACCTGATCGCCGAGCATCTCGGCCTGCGTTTCGTGCACCACAACGCCGCCGAAGATGCCGCCGTCTGCGCAGCGGCCGCAATTGAGATGGCAAGGGCGGTCCAGGCCCATGCCGTCCACGCTATACCGGCGTTGATCGGCATGAAGCCAGGTCGGCTGACGGCGCGGGCCTACGAGCCCTGCACCTGCCGAAAGGGCTGAGAGTTCTCTCGTAACCGCATTTCTTGCAAAGCATGGGTCCATGCTTATCTAGAATGTGGATTATTCAGGGAGCCGCCATGTCCAGACTGCGCACTTTTCTCCTCGCCGCCTTTTCTTTGGCCGCCCTTTCCGCAGGTGCCGCGTCGGCCGAAGTCGTCGGCAAGGTCGGGGTCGACTGGATCGGCAACGATATCATCGTCGATGCGGTCTCCGACCCTGACGTCAAGGGCGTTACCTGCCACGTCACCTATTTCGACCGCAGCCTGATCGACCGGTTCAAGAACGGCAACTGGTTCGAGGATCCATCCAACAATTCCATTGCCTGCCGGCAGACGGGGCCGATCGAGATCGGCAATATCGACCTGTCCAAGGATGGCAGCGAGGTGTTCCGGCAAGGCATGTCGCTGATCTGGAAGACGTTGGTCGTCAACCGTATCTACGACAGGACCAACGACACGCTGATCTATCTCGCCCATTCGCGCGAACTGACCGACGGTTCGGCGAAGATGTCGATCTCGACCATTCCGCTCTATGGGCAGAGCGTTGTCTGGAAGAATGGGAAGCCATGAAGGCCGGGAGGTTCCGGGATCTCTCGCTATCGAGATTAAAGATCCCGCCCCAAACCCCTCCCCACAAGGGGGAGGGGCTTAACTTGCCGCACCAGCTTTCCTAATTTTCGATGTTTCGGCAGGAGCGGGGCGGGCCTTCGGGTTAGTCCCTCCCCCTTGTGGGGAGGGGTTGTACCCCAAGTCCGAAATCATGCCCGTTTTGCTCGCCACACCAAACAAAAAGGCCCGGACGAGCCGGACCTTCGAATTCCAGATATGAGTATTCCTCAGGCGGCCTGTGTCAGCTCGTCGGCAATGACCGTGTCGAGGTTCAAGAAGCAGACCATGGTCTTTTCGAGCGCGACGATGCCGCGGCAGAAGGCGCGCTGGGCCTCCGGGATGATTTCCGGCGGCGGCTGCAGGTCTTCGCTCTTGATGGTCATCATGTCGGAAACCTGCTCGACCAGCAGGCCGACCAGCTTGCCGGCGATGTCGGTGACGATGATCGCCGAGCGCTCGGAGGGCTCGGTCATCTTCATGCCGAGGCGGCAGGCCATGTCGATGACGGGGATCACCGCACCGCGCAGGTTGATGAGACCCAAGACGTAGGGCGGGGTGTGCGGCATCGGCGTCACCGGCGCCCAGCCGCGGATTTCGCGGATGGCCATGATGTCGATGCAGAATTCCTGATCGCCCAGGTGGAACGAAACGATTTCGAGATAAGCGCCCGACTGCTTGATGGCGTTATTATTGTTCATGGTCAGAATTCTTCCCAGTTGTCCCCAGCGGGAGAGGCGATGTAGAACCGCCGTTAAATATAGATGTGACGGCTTAAGTCTTTCCTAACGATATGTATTTTCGGAATGGCCGTCGCTCTAGAGGTAAGCTTTTCAAACACATGCATTTTTGATCCGTGCAGATTCGTGAGGGCGGATTTCGTTGCCGTGGCAGTTTCTACCGGTGAGACAATTCAACACGGGTTCGAAAACATATTCTTGAATTGCGCGCCTCCGCTCGAGGCTATAATCACGCCGGCAGGGGCGGGCCGCGCGTCTCCGCCCGGATCGAGGATCATGCCAATGAAGACATTCCGCATCGCCGTCTGGGTCGGTGTCCTGATACTTGCCGGGTTTCTCGGAGCGGTTACGCTCAACCTGACGAAGTCGAAGGATGTGGTGGCGGAACCTCCCTTCGGCGTACCCTTCACCCTGGTCTCCCAGAACGGACAGCCGATCACCGAGGAGGCGCTGCGCGGCAAGCCGACGGCGCTGTTCTTCGGCTTCACCCATTGCCCGGAAGTCTGCCCGACGACGCTTTTCGAGCTGAACGGCTGGATGGAGAAGGTCGATCCGAAGGGCGATAAGCTGCAGGCCTATTTCGTGACCGTCGATCCGGAGCGCGACACGCCCGAGATCATGAACGAATACGTCTCCAATGTTTCCAAGCGCATCACCGGCATTTCAGGCGCGCCTGACAAGATCGCCGAGATGGTCAAGGGGTTCCGCGTCTACGCCAAGAAAGTGCCGGTCGACGAGAAGGATCCGAATGGCGACTATACGATGGATCACACCGCCTCGGTCTTCCTGCTCGATTCGGCCGGGCGGTTTTCCGGAACGATCGCCTATGGCGAAAACCCGGACACGGCGGTAAAGAAGCTGGAGAATCTCGTCAGCAAGGGGTGACAGCTTCAGCGTGATCGGGCGTTGGCTCGACCGGCGGCGGGCAACTGAAACGGGAAAGACCGCCTATCGTGAGTGAAATCCGCCTTTACGTGACGACGACCGAAGCCAAGGCCGAAGAGATCCTCGACCTTCTGAGCGCGGTCTTCGGTGAAGAAGACTTTGCCATCGGCACCACCGAGATCGATGAGAAGAAGGATATCTGGGAAGCCTCGATCTACATGATGGCCGAGGACGAGGCCGAGGTGCAATCCCGCGTCGAGGACGCATTGAAGGCCTCTTTCCCCGATGTCCGGCTGGAGCGGGAAGTCATCCCCGAGATCGACTGGGTGGTGAAATCGCTGGAGGGGCTGAAGCCTGTCCGGGCAGGGCGTTTCCTGGTGCATGGCTCGCATGACCGCGATAAAGTCCGTTCCGGCGACATCGCCATCGAGATCGATGCCGGCCAGGCCTTCGGCACCGGCCATCACGGCACGACGGCTGGCTGCCTCGAGGTGATCGATAGCGTGGTGCGCTCGCGCCCGGTCCGCAACGCGCTCGATCTCGGCACCGGCAGCGGCGTGCTGGCGATTGCGGTGCGCAAGCTCAGGAACATACCGGTGCTGGCGACCGACATCGATCCGATCGCGACGAAGGTGGCGGCCGAGAACGTGCGCCGCAACGGCATCGCCTCTGGCATCGTCACCAGGACCGCGCCGGGCTTTCATTCGACGGCCTTTTCCGAGCACGGTCCCTTCGATCTTATCATAGCCAACATTCTCGCCCGGCCGCTGATCCGCATGGCGCCGAAGCTTGCGACGCATCTTGCACCTGGCGGATCGGTCATTCTCTCCGGCATCCTTGCCGGGCAACGCTGGAAGGTGATCGCCGCCTATAGCGGCGCGAGGCTTCGCCATGTCAGAACCATCTGGCGCAATGGCTGGGTGACCATCCATCTCGATCGGCCTTAAGTTTTCAAGGCTGTGAGCAGGTGATTTCTCCTGCGACGCATGCGTCTCTTGAGGCAACGCGCCTCCTCCCACCCTCTTCCCTGTGCTTGTCACAGGGATCCAGCCACCGCGCGTCGGGCGCGGTGAATGAATCCATACGAGCTTGACGAGAGTTTCTCGCGCCCAAGGACTTGGGCGCACTGGATCCCTGTGACAAGCACAGGGCGGTGGCTGGTGCCGCACCGCGTTATCGGAACGGAGCCGCTCCGTGAGCCTTGTTGAAGACAACAAAAAAGGCGGTGCCGATGGCACCGCCTTCGACCGGTCTATCCGGTCAATGCCCGCGAGCTCAAGGGGAGGAGCGCTCAAGCGGGCTCTACTGCATTCCAATAGGCCGGTCCGGGAGGGAGGAGACGGACTGGCTTTCAGGCTTAGAACGCGTAGCTGGGGGCGCCCTTGTGGCGCGTGGCACGCTGGCCTGCGCCGAGCAGCTTGAGGCTGTCCTCGTTCTGCGGGCGGCGGGCGCCGATCACGTGACGCACGGTCTGGCGTTCGCCAGCCTGCACCGGGCTGCTATACGCGAAGCGCGAGAGAGAGGCGGTCATTTCAAGAATTCCTTTATTTACAGGTTCATCGCGAACCGTTCGATGACGCCTATATAGCTATTCTGAAATGCGGAGGCAGAGGGTTTTGCTCATGGGAGCCATGCGGCCAATGCATAAAGCGTGCCAAATTACCTTTTGGCGTCACGGTTCTGTCAAAATGTTGAGCGGTCCCAGTCGTTTCGACTCGTATTGTCGCTTTTTCTCCCCATCGATTGAAATTTCGCTAACATGGCCGGCATCCCATTAACCGGATTCGTCTCAATCATTCGGGTTTCCAGCATGTTCCAGTCTTTCGAGGTTACCTCCACGCCGCAATTCGGCAGGGATCGTGTATCAGCGCTGCGCGCCAGTTTCGATTCGCTCGGCATCGACGCCTTCCTCGTGCCGCGCGCCGATGAATTCAACGGCGAATATGTCCCCGCATGTTCGGAGCGCTTGGCATGGCTGACGGGCTTTACCGGCTCGGCCGGCATTGCGCTCATCCTGCGCACGCAGGCGATCGTCTTCGTCGACGGACGTTATGTGACGCAGCTTGCCGAACAGGTCGACGGTTCGGTCTTTTCGGGTGGCGATCTCGTCAACGAGCCGCCGCATGTCTGGCTTGCCGCAAACGGAGCCAAGGGCCTGCGGCTCGGCATCGACCCATGGCTGCATGCAGGCGCCGAGGTGCGCCGTTTGGAAAGGGCGCTGTCGGAGATCGGCGGCACGCTGGTCTTCCTGCCGCACAATCCGCTCGACAGGCTTTGGGCCGACCGGCCGGCCGAGCCGCTCGGCGCGGTCAGCATCCAGAACGTCGCGCAGGCCGGCGTGCTGGCCAGAGAGAAGATCGCGACGATCGCCACGGATCTTTCAAAGAAGAACCTTGCGGCGGTGCTGATCGCCGATCCCTCTTCGGTCGCCTGGACCTTCAATATCCGTGGCGCCGATGTGCCGCACACGCCGCATCCGCTGGCGCGCGCCGTCATCCATGCCGACGGCCGGGCCGAAATCTTTCTCGACAAGCGCAAGACCGGCATCGAGCCCGAGGCCTATCTCGCGCAGATCTGCACGCAGCTGCCGCCCTCGGCGCTGGAAGAAAAGCTCGCCGCCGTTTCCCGGGATGGCGGCCGCGTGCTGATCGACCCTGACATTGCCGCCTATGCGCTGGCCGAGATCATCCGCAAGGCGGGCGGCGAAGTGGTGGAGGGCGCCGATCCCGCCAAGTTGCCGCGCGCAGTGAAGAACGACGTCGAGATCAACGGCTCGGCCGCCGCGCATCTGCAGGACGGAGCGGCGATGGTGGAATTCCTTTATTGGCTGTCGCAGACGAAGCCCGGCACGGTGAGCGAAATCGCTGCTGCCGAGCATCTCGAAGCGGCGCGCGCCCGCGTCGGCCAGAGCATGCAGAACCCGCTGAAGGACATTTCCTTCGACACGATTTCGGGCGCCGGCGAACATGCGGCGATCATGCATTACCGCGTGACGACCGAGACCAACCGGATGATCGAAGCCGGCGAACTCTTCCTGATCGATTCCGGCGCGCAATATATCAACGGGACGACCGACATCACCCGCACCGTCGGCATCGGCGCAGTCTCGGAGGAGCATCGGCGCTTCTTCACGCTGGTGCTGAAGGGGATGATCGGGATCAGCACGGCGC
Organism: Rhizobium leguminosarum; assembly: GCF_001679785.1. Lineage (NCBI taxonomy): Bacteria > Pseudomonadati > Pseudomonadota > Alphaproteobacteria > Hyphomicrobiales > Rhizobiaceae > Rhizobium > Rhizobium leguminosarum. Next base: position 2,441,331 of record NZ_CP016286.1, on the reverse strand, counting down.
GTTTCCCGAAGGGCACGCGCGGCTGCGACCTCGATCCGCTGGCGCGTATCGCGCTGTGGCGGGCAGGGGCCGATTTCGCCCATGGCACAGGCCACGGCGTCGGCTCCTATCTCTCGGTGCATGAGGGGCCGCAGCGCATCTCCAGGCTGTCGACGCAGGAACTGCTGCCCGGCATGATCCTTTCGAACGAGCCTGGCTATTACCGGCCCGGCAGCTTCGGCATCCGCATCGAGAACCTGATCTATGTGCGCGCTGCCGAAGAGATCGAGGGCGGCGATGCGCCAATGCTCGGATTCGAGACGCTGACTTTCTGCCCGATCGACCGCAGCCTCGTTATTCCCGAGCTTCTGACCCATGACGAGCTGCACTGGTTCAATGACTATCATCGCCGCACATGTGAGGCGCTGATGCCGCTCATCCACGATCACGATGTCAGGGCGTGGCTCGAAAACGCGACGCTGCCGCTGGAATATTGAGAAAGCGGCATTACAGCCTTGGCGACGCGTAACACCTTGAATTCTACGCCGGCTTTCGGGCCGGTGCTCAGGCGCCGATCGTGTGGCGCCAGGTCATCACAACGATCCACGCGGCGACCAGCATCCATGTATGGGTGAAGCGCAGGCCGATGAAGAGGGCGACGATCAGCGCCAGCTTCGATTCCCAACCGCCGATGAAGAAGGCGGGTGCGACCAGCGTCGTTAGCACGGCGGCCGGCACGGCATTCAGCGCCGCCTCCATGCGCGGTGGAATGCTCTTCATTCGGGTGATGAGGATATAGCCGCCGATGCGAGTGGCGAAGGTGGCGGCGGCTGCGGCGAGGATGACGAGCGCCATGTGAAGATCAAATTCCATGGCTTAGACCTCGTGCACTTCGGATTGAATGGCGTCGGCTTCGAGATCAGCCTCTTGCGGCGGCAAAGGCAGCACGGCGGCGAGCAGGATGCCGACGGCAGCACCGAGGCTGACATGCCAGGGCGAGCCGACATAGCGGTAGGCGAGCACGGAAGCCACAGCGCTGACGAGCGCCACGGGCAGGAAATTGTCTCGCTTGCGGAAGCCGAGGACGATGCCGAGAAAATAGGCCGGTAGCAGGATGTCGAGGCCGACGGCCTTGGGATCGCCGATGAAGCCGCCGAGCATGCCGCCGGCGATGCTGATCAGCACCCAGGGAATGTAGATAATGATGCCGAATCCGAGATACCAGGCAAAGGTGAGTTGCCGGCCGGACTCGCCGCGCTTCACCGCTTCAGCAAATTGCGGATCGACGAGCAGGAAGAAGGTGAAGAATTTCTGCACCGGCGTAAAATGGCCGATGTAGCGGGCCAGCGCCGCCGAATAGAGCACGTGGCGGAAATTGACGGCGAGGATCGACAGCACGATCAGCCATGCGTGGACATTGTGACCGAAGAGTTCGATGCCGACCATCTGGCTGGCGCCGGCATAGACGGTGGCGCTCATGAAGGCGGCTTCGGAGAGCGACATGCCGTTTTCGACCGCAAGCGCTCCGAACAGGGCACCAAAGGGTGCCGATGCCAGCGCAACGGCGGAGCCACCCCGCAAACCTTCAACAAAGTCGGCGCGATTCATGTGATCTTTCCTTTTGGAATTCAGGTTTTCCCTTATGGTCTACGGCCTGCGACGGCAATTGAATTTCATTGATTGACCAATCGATTTCGCTGAACCATCAAACTCCCGATCACATTCGATAAAGAGGCAACCATGAAGAAGATCGAATTTTCGAAGGAGGCGAAGGCGATGATCGTTGCCAGTATTCGCCGCTATTTCGAGGCGGAGCTCGACCAGCCGATCGGCGTGCTGCCGGCGGAATTCCTGCTCGATTTCTTCGCGGATGAGATCGGAGCCCATTATTACAATCAGGGCCTTCGCGATGCGCATGCGGCGCTTCTGAGGAAGATGGAGGACCTGGCCGAGGACATCTATCTGCTGGAGCGAGACGACAAGAACAAGGATACTGTCCCTTAAATCGGAATCGATTTGAGGATAAAATTGTGCAGTAATTCAAGTTCTATAGCGTCCTTTGCGCGTCTGAACGCGGCGCTGTAGTTCATAAACGGGACGCGGTGGCGTCGCGGCCCGCAATCGCAGAACGCAGAGGCATTCAGCCCTCGCGCTTCATCCGCTCCCGGCGGGCGATTTCTGCCTCCGAGGGCTGCGCCAGCTCGAACGTGCCTGTCTTGATTGCGCCGGCGCGCTCGTAGACGCTCATGACGACGCCGGTCGTCGATACCGAGTTGGCCGTGAGCTTCAGCGCTTCCGGCCTGGCGCCCTTGCCGAACAAGCGCTTGCCGGGGCCAAGGATGAGCGGGAAGGTCAGGAGCCGGAGTTCATCGATCAGGTCGTGCGCCAACAAGGTTTGCAGCAGACCACTGCTGCCCTGCGTCAGGAGGTCGGGACCGTCCTCCTGCTTCAAGCGGGCGATTTCCGCGGCGGCATCGCCGCGCAACGCAACGGAATTTTCCCAGGTGAGCGGCTCGGCGGAAGTGGTCGCGACATATTTGGTCGCGGCATTGAAGGCTTTTCCGATGGGATCGTCTTTGCCGACGAAGGGCCAGTGCGCGGCAAAGATCTCGTAGGTCTTGCGGCCGAGCACCAGCGCGAAGGGGTCGGTAAAATTCCCGTCCATGAAACTGCCCATCGACTCGTCCCAGTAATTGACGGTCCAGCCGCCAAGGGTGAAGCCGCCGGTCGAATCTTCCTGCGGCGCGCCCGGCGCTTGCATGACGCCATCCAAGCTCACGAAGGCTGCGGTAACAAGCTTTCTCATCTCTCAACTCCCATGATTGGTGTGTTCAGAGCCAAGGACGAATGGACCTGTGCCGATCCGACATCCGCCACATTGCCTTTTGTCGCTGATCTCAATCAGCCGGCCACGACCTTGGCGCTGTCGATGATCGCGATGCCATGCGCCCGCATTTCCTCTATGGCGGCGGCGACGCCTTCGGGAGTGATGCCGCGGCTTGCATCCTCGATGAAGCGCACGCGAACACCGGGCATCATTTCCAGTGCGTCGAGCGCGGAGAACTTGACGCAATAGTCGGTCGCCAGCCCGCAAACGTCGAGGTCGGTGACGCCCTGATCCTCGAGGAAGTCGGAAAGGCCGGTCGTGGCATCGCGGTCATTGTCGCGGAAGGCCGAATAACTGTCGATATCAGGATCCTCGCCCTTCTGCTGGATCAGGTCGATCTCTTCGGATTTGAGCTCGGGGTGCAGTTCGGCATCGAGCGTACCCTGAATGCAGTGATCAGGCCACATCATCTGCGGCTTGCCCGAAAGTTCTCCCATCTCGAAGGGGGAGGCACCGGGATGGGCGGAGGCGAAGCTGCCGTGGCCCAGCGGATGCCAGTCCTGCGAGGCGACGATCAGATCGTATTTGCCGCTGTCGATCAGTCTGTTTGCGACGGGAACAACCTTGTCGCCCTCCGGCACCGGTAGATTGCCGCCCGGACAGAAGCCGTTTTGAATGTCGACGAGCAGCAGCGCTTTCATCAAGGCCAATCCCTTCGCTTTATTGCAGTGTAAGACGCCAAGCACACCGAATGGATCAACTAGTGGATTTCCAGGCGCGGACGCGCAAGTGTTAATTCTGGCACTAGCGGTACTAAGTCACCAAAACAGAGCACTCTAATACGATCATTGCGAGAGTTGACGGGGCGATCGGTGTCTGAGCGCGATTAAATCCATGCCGGTGTTGACCCGAAATTGCCGTAACGCAGTGCGGACGAGCTATGGGCGGAGTGCCCGGGTTTGCGCGGCTGCGGCATTTCGTCTGCTTTCTGCGAGAGGTGACGTCAGGCCGACCTTGCTCCGGGTCATGATTTCTGCCTTTCTTACCCCTGGAAACAAGCCGGAAGCAAAGCCATGTCAGAGCCGAATCCCGACGAAAAGATCGATGCGACGTTTCGCAACGGATCGCTGACGGCGGCCGGGATCATCCTTGGCTTCTCGCTCAATTTCATCAGTGTCTGGGTTTCCAATCCCAATGACTGGAGCCGCATCGATATCCTGCCGATGCTGTTCCTGACCGTGGGCATCGCCATCCAGGTGAAGGTCTTTGCCGATTTGCTGGCGCGGGATTCCCTGTTTGCCACCAAATATGACCGATCTCGCCGGCTCTTTCTGATCGGATTGGGAATCGTCGCCGCGGGCATGGGCATCGCGCTCGTCAACGATATTCTCGGGCTCGGAAGAATGCGGATGCTCGGGTAAGCCTTTTCGCGTCATGCTGACGCGAGGTCACACGCGCTCGACAAATCCGTCCAGCACCCGTTTCTGTCCGGCCCGATCGAACTCGATCGTCAGCTTGTTGCCTTCGATGCCCGTGATGTTGCCGTTGCCGAACTTCAGGTGGAATACGCGATCGCCGAGGGTGAATCTCGACGGTTCCGACGAGGTCGATTTCGCCACCAGTTCGCCTTCGATCGTGCGCCCCTTCGGGCCGCTTTCGCCATAGCCGATGCGTTCGACGGCGTGGCCGGAGCGGGTGCCCCAATTGTCGCGCGTAGCGTCGGTCTTGTTGGCCTGGGCGCGTTTCCAGCCGGGAGTGGAATAGGAGTTGGCGAAGGGTTCGGCCTTGTCGAAGCGGGACTGGCCGTAGCCGCCGCGGCCATACCCGCCGTAGCTCTGCTCCATTGCGGCGACCTCGACATGGGTTTCCGGCAGTTCGTCGAGGAAACGCGAGGGCAGGGTCGATTGCCAGAGGCCATGGATGCGGCGGTTGGAGACGAACCAGATGTGGCAGCGGTGCTTGGCGCGGGTGATGCCGACATAGGCGAGGCGGCGTTCCTCCTCCAGGCCGGCGCGGCCGCTCTCATCCAGCGAGCGCTGGTGCGGGAAGAGGCCTTCCTCCCAGCCCGGCAGGAAGACGGTGTCGAATTCCAGGCCCTTGGCCGAGTGCAGCGTCATGATCGAGACGGCGTCGAGGTTCTCGTTGGTCTCGGCATCCATCACCAGGGAGACGTGTTCGAGGAAGCCGCGCATCGACTCGAAGCTTTCCATCGAGCGGATCAGTTCCTTGAGGTTTTCGAGGCGGCCGGGGGCTTCAGCGCTCTTGTCGTTCTTCCACATGTCGGTATAGCCGGACTCTTCGAGGATCTGCTCGGCAAGTTCGGTATGCGGCGTGTTTTCAAGCAGTTCCTGCCATCGGCGGAAAGATTGAATCACGTCGAAGAGCGCTTTTCGCGCCTTCGGCTTCAGCTCGTCCGTCTCGATGATGTCGGCGGCTGCCGCAAGCATCGGGATATCCCGGGCACGGGCATAGTCGTGCAGCGCCCGCACGGTCGTATCGCCGAGGCCGCGCTTCGGGGTGTTGATGATGCGTTCGAAAGCGAGGTCGTCAGAGGCTTGAGCAACCAGGCGGAAATAGGCCATGGCATCGCGGATCTCGAGGCGCTCGTAGAAGCGCGGGCCGCCGATGACGCGATAGTTGAGGCCGAGAGTGACGAAGCGGTCTTCGAATTCGCGCATCTGGAAGGAGGCGCGCACGAGGATCGCCATGTCGTTCAACAGATGCTTGCCGCGCTGGAGCTGCTCGATCTCCTCGCCGATGGCGCGGGCCTCCTCTTCCGAATCCCAGGAGGCGTGGACCTGCACCTTGACATCGTCCGGATCGGAGCGGTCGGTGAACAGCGTCTTGCCGAGGCGACCCTCATTATGGGCGATCAGATGGGCGGCGGCCCCGAGGATATGTTCGGTCGAACGGTAATTGCGCTCGAGCTTGATGACCTTGGCGCCGGGGAAATCCTTCTCGAAGCGCAGGATATTGTCGACCTCCGCACCGCGCCAGCCATAGATCGACTGATCGTCGTCGCCGACGCAGCAGACGTTCTGCGGCTCGCCCTTGGAGCGCTGGGCGAGAAGCCTGAGCCACATGTACTGGGCGGTGTTGGTGTCCTGGTACTCGTCGACGAGGATATAGCGGAAGCGGCCGTGATATTCCTTCAAGAGATCCGGGTTCTTGCGGAAGATCGTGATCGGATGCATCAGCAGATCGCCGAAATCGCAGGCGTTCAGCGTCGTCAGGCGCGCCTGATAGGCGAAATAGAGATCGCGGCCGCGGCCATTGGCAAAGGCGCGGGCGTCGCCCTCGGGAATATCGGCGGGGCCGAGACCCTTGTTCTTCCAGGTGTCGATCATGCCGGCGAACTGCTTGGCCGGCCAGCGCTTGTCGTCGAGGCCTTCGGCCTGGATGATCTGCTTGATCAGGCGGACGACGTCGTCGGTATCGAGAATAGTGAAATCGGAACGCAGGCCGACGAGTTCGCCGTGGCGGCGCAGAAGTTTGACGCCGATCGAATGGAAGGTTCCGAGCCAGGGCATGCCTTCGACGGCGCCGCCGACGAGCAACGCGATACGCTCCTTCATCTCGCGGGCAGCCTTGTTGGTGAAGGTGACGGCGAGGATCTGCGAGGGAAAAGCGCGGCCGGTATTGAGGATATGGGCAATGCGGGTCGTCAGTACGCGGGTCTTGCCGGTGCCGGCGCCGGCGAGCACGAGGACCGGGCCTTCCAGCGTTTCGACGGCTTCGGTCTGTTCGGGGTTCAGCCCTGCGAGATAATCCGGCCGCTTGCCGCCGTCGCGAGCCGCCATGGCGCGCGCCGCGATGCCGCCACCGGAGACGGGCGCCCTTTCGGCGGGGGCGGCAGGCGGCTGCGGCTTGCGCGCCATCTCGCCCGGCTCTTCGTCGAAGAAGGGCATATCGTCGAAACTATTGCTCATGGCGCGTAATGTAGTGATTCGGGAAGGAAAGACCAGAAAAGATGTTCTGCTTTCATTCCCGAGCCGGCGCTATTCCCAGCGGTATGTTGCGGGCGGCAATGCCGCCGCCGAGCCAGGCTGTGGTCGCCATGCGGGCGGGCGGAGCTAAAATTTCGATCGCGGCGTGTCGGAACTGGTGCCGGCGGGGCGTCCTTGGGTCATCGGACAGCAGTCCGGACCAACACCCGTCAACAAGGAGGCCGTTTCATGCCGAAGGTCGTTTCAAATCTCTGGTTCGCCGAGGAGGCGCGCGAAGCCGTCGAATTCTACGTGTCTGTTATCCCGGATTCCAGAATCGGCCGCACCACCATATTGCCGGCGGAAACGCCGAGCGGACCTCCCGGCAGCGTCGAGCTGATCGAATTCACGCTTGCCGACCAGGCCTTCCTGGCCATGAAGGCCGGCCCGCTCGATAGTTTCAACCATTCCTTCTCGATTGCGATTCTCGTGGAAAGCCAAGCCGAGATCGATCGGATATGGGAGGCATTCCTCGCCAATGGCGGCACGCCGGAGGCGTGCGGCTGGCTGAAGGACCGCTGGGGCCTTTCCTGGCAGATCGTGCCGCGCGTGCTTTCCGAGATGATCGCCGACAGCGATCGCGAGCGGGCCAGGCGCGTAACCGAAGTGATGCTCGGCATGGTCAAAATCGATGTCGCTGCGCTCCAGGATGCGTTCAACGGCTGAGAGGCCTGCGGACACATGATCGCAATAACCGGCGCATGATCGTCATGCGCCCATTTCTCTAAGAATATTCCGTTTCTAAGAATATCCCGAATTTTCGAGCGTCATATGGCCCGTCACACATCGATATTCACCGATCGAAGCGGGCTCGCCGCCTGTCGATCGCTGATTTTCGAGATCTCGAATCACGGGCGGTATTGCACACCTTTTTCATCTTTCTGTCACGTCGTGAAATGTGCTGATACCGCGATGGCGTCTTTCTGAACTATACTGACCAACAGTTTCGTACAGTAATTAAAGAACCGGTGGATGCACAATTTCGTGCATTGCTAGAAACGGCCGGTGAGCGTGGAATAACCGACGAAACTATTGATTCTCAGGAACGTCATGGCCATCTCGATGGTTATAGGGACACCTGAAGCCTGTGGCATTAACCTTGAATGGAGGGCCCATGCTGAGCGAATCCGTATTTGATGCGTTCACCCGCAGTTATGATGCGCGTCGCGAGACCGATATGTCGATCTCGGAGTATCTCGATCTTTGCAAAAAGGAACCGCTTGCCTATGCCAATGCGACCGAGCGCCTGCTCGCCGCGATAGGCGAGCCGCAAATGGTCGACACCGCCAGGGACACGCGCCTCGGCCGGATCTTCATGAACCGGACCATCCGGATCTATCCGGCTTTTGCCGGCTTCCACGGCATGGAAGAGACAATCGAACGCATCGTTTCCTTCTTCCGGCACGCGGCGCAGGGGCTCGAGGAGCGCAAGCAGATCCTCTATCTGCTCGGCCCGGTCGGCGGCGGCAAGTCATCGCTGGCGGAGCGGCTGAAGCTGCTGATGGAGGTTCATCCGATCTACGTGCTGAAGGCCGGTGACGAGATCAGCCCCGTTTTCGAAAGTCCGCTCAACCTCTTCGACCCGGACACGATGGGATCGCTCCTGCAGGAGCAATACGGCATTCCCCTGCGGCGCCTGAGCGGGCTGATGAGCCCGTGGTGCCTGAAGCGGCTCGATGATTTCGGAGGCGATATTTCCCGCTTCCGCGTCGTCAGAGTACAGCCTTCGCGGTTGCGCCAAATCGCCATCGCCAAGACCGAGCCTGGAGACGAGAACAATCAGGATATCTCGTCGTTGGTCGGCAAGGTCGATATCCGAAAGCTGGAGACCTACTCCCAGAACGATCCCGATGCCTATAGCTATTCGGGCGGCCTCAACCGCGCCAATCAGGGCGTGCTCGAGTTCGTCGAGATGTTCAAGGCGCCGATCAAGATGCTGCATCCGCTGCTGACGGCGACGCAGGAGGGGAACTATATCGGCTCCGAGAATATCGGCGCCATACCCTTCTCCGGCATCGTCCTTGCGCATTCGAACGAGGCGGAATGGCAGACCTTCAAGGCCAACAAGAACAACGAGGCCTTCATCGACCGTATTTGCGTGATCAAGGTGCCCTATTGCCTGCGCGTGACGGAAGAGCAGAAGATCTACGAAAAGCTGATCGAGGGATCGGAACTCGCCGATGCGCCATGCGCTCCGGCAACGCTCGAGATGCTGGCCCGCTTCTCCGTGCTTTCACGCCTGCGCAAGCATGAGAATTCGACATATTTCTCGAAGATGCGCACCTATGACGGCGAAAGCCTGAAGGAGACGGATCCGCGTGCCCGCAGCGTTCAGGAATACCGGGATGCCGCCGGCATCGACGAAGGCATGGACGGAATATCGACCCGCTTCGCCTTCAAGGTGCTCGCCTCCACTTTCAATCACGACACCACGGATATCGGCGCCGATCCGGTTCATCTGATGTATGTGCTGGAGCAGTCGATCCGCCGCGAGCAGTTTTCCGACGATGTCGAGAAGCGATATTTGGAGTTCATCAAGGCCGATCTTGCGCCGCGTTACGCAGAGTTCATTGGAAATGAAATCCAGAAGGCCTATCTTGAATCCTATGCGGATTACGGACAGAATCTGTTCGACCGCTACGTGGACTATGCCGATGCCTGGATCGAAGACGTGGACTTCAAGGACCCCGATACCGGCCAGCTTCTCGACCGCGAGCTCCTTAACCAGGAACTGACGAAAATCGAAAAGCCGGCGGGGATCGCCAATCCGAAGGATTTCCGCAACGAAATCGTCAAGTTCTGCTTGAGATCGCGGGCAGCCAACGGCGGAAAGAATCCGTCATGGACGAGCTACGAAAAGATCCGGGAAGTCATCGAGAAGCGAATGTTCTCGCAGGTCGAGGATCTTTTGCCGGTTATTTCCTTCGGATCGAAGAAGGATTCGGAAACAGAAAAGAAGCACAGCGAGTTTGTCTCGCGCATGGCTGCGCGGGGCTACACGGAGAGGCAGGTTCGGCGCCTCGTCGAATGGTACATGCGCGTCAAACAGGCAAGTTAATGTGGAGCCACTATGCACATTGTCGACCGGCGGCTAAATCCGCGCGGTAAAAGTCTGGAAAATCGGCAGCGGTTCCTTCGACGCATGAAGGGCGCCGTGCAGCAGGCGGTAAAACGTTCTCTGCAAAACCGCAACATTCGCGATGTGCTCGACGGCGGAGAAATCAGCCTGCCGATCGACGGAATGGCCGAACCGAACTTGAGAAGGGGCGACGGCGGCATTCGCGATCATATCCTGCCTGGAAACAGGGCCTTCGTCGAAGGCGATATTCTTCCGCGCCCGCCCGGCGGCAAGGGCGGGAAGCCAAAAGATGCGGGTGAGGGTGACGGCGAAGACGGCTTCCGTTTTGTGCTGACGCGCGAGGAATTCCTCGATGTGTTCCTGGACGATCTGGAACTGCCCGACCTTGCCAAGCGGCGTCTGGCCGAAACCGAGGAGGAAACTCCGTTCCGTGCCGGTTATTCCGTGTCGGGATCGCCGTCCAACATCGCCGTCGGTCGCACGACCAGGCTCGCGATGATGCGCCGTGTCGCGCTTCACCGTCCGCGCCGCGAAGAAATCGAAGCCCTGCAGCGGCAGATCGAGGAATGCGAGGACGACGAGAGCCGGCTGGCGCTTGAGGCAAAACTCAAATCCTTGACGGAAAAAAGCCGGCGGATTCCCTACATCGATCCGCTCGACGTGCGGTATCGCCGCTTCGAAAACGAACCGAAGCCTGTGGCGAAGGCGGTGATGTTCTGCTTGATGGACGTCTCCGGTTCCATGTCGGAACACATGAAGGATCTGGCGAAGCGGTTCTATCTGCTGCTCTACCTTTTCCTGTCGAAGCGCTACAAGAAAGTGGAGATCGTCTTCATCCGCCATACCGACAAGGCCGAGGAAGTCGACGAGGAAACCTTTTTCTATGGCCCGGCAACGGGCGGCACGCTGGTTTCCAGTGCGCTAGCGGCAATGCGGGCGATCATCGCGGCGCGTTTCGATCCGGCGGAATGGAATATCTATGGCGCCCAGGCTTCGGACGGCGACAACGCCCATTCGGACGGGAACCTGAGCGGACAGCTGCTGCGCGAGATTTTGCCGCTGTGCCAGTATTTCGCGTATATCGAAGTCGGCGAAGAAGGCGGTGACTCCTCGGTATCCCGCTCGCCGCTTTGGATGCTCTATGACGGGATCCGTTCTGAACTGCAGCCGCTTTCGATGCGCAAGGTCTGCCGGCGAAACGAAATATTCCCTGTTTTCCACGATCTCTTCCAGAAACGTGACGCACAGTCGAAGGTGACGCCATGACCATGACGATGAGGCCACCAGAGCGGCTGTTGTTCGAGGGGGCCGACTGGGACTTTTCAACGCTCCAGCGCATTCACGACGCCTGCGAGGAGATCGCGCTCGGGGAACTCGGCCTCGACGTCTATCCGAACCAGATCGAAGTCATCACCTCGGAACAGATGCTCGATGCCTATTCCTCGACCGGCATGCCGCTCTTCTACCGCCATTGGTCCTTCGGCAAACACTTCGCGCATCACGAAACCTTCTACCGTCGCGGGATGCGCGACCTCGCCTATGAGATCGTCATCAACAGCTCTCCCTGCATTTCCTACCTGATGGAGGAAAACACGGCGACGATGCAGACGCTCGTCACCGCGCATGCGGCCTTCGGCCACAACCACTTCTTCAAGAACAACTATCTCTTCAAGCTCTGGACCGATGCGGAGGGCATCCTCGATTACCTCGATTTCGCCAAGGGTTATATCACCCGCTGCGAGGAACGTTACGGCGAGGCGGTCGTCGAGCGCACGCTCGACGCAGCCCATGCGCTGATGTCGCACGGGGTGCATCGATACGCGGGCAAGACCACGATTGACCTTCGCCAGGAGGAGAAGCGGCAGCAGGAGCGCCGCGCCCACGAGGAGCAGATATTTAACGACCTGTGGCGCACGGTTCCCGTCGGCAAGGCGCGGAAGGCGGGCGACAGCGGCCTGGAAAAGCGCCGCGCCGCCCTCGGGCTCCCTCAGGACAACATCCTATACTTTCTGGAAAAGTCGGCGCCACGGCTGCAGCCGTGGCAGCGCGAGATCCTTCGCATTGTCCGCCATGTCGCGCAATATTTTCATCCCCAGCGGCAGACCAAGGTGATGAACGAGGGAACCGCCACCTTCGTCCACTATCAGATCATGAACCGGCTTCACGAGCGGGGGCAGATCAGTGACGGAAACTTCCTCGAATTCCTGAAGTCGCACGCCAACGTCGTGTTCCAGCCGAGCTATGACGACCGGCGGTTCTCGGGCTTCAATCCCTATGCGCTTGGCTTTGCGATGATGCAGGACATCGAGAGGATCGTTACGACGCCGACGGAAGAGGACCGCGCATGGTTTCCCGATATCGCCGGACGAGGCGATGCGATGGCGGTCCTGCGCGACATCTGGGCCAATTACCGGGACGAGAGCTTCATCAGCCAGTTCCTCAGCCCGAACCTGATCCGGCAGTTGCGGCTGTTCCATCTCTACGACGATCCGGAGCAGACCGAGGGGGTACTGGTTTCGGCGATCCACAACGAGCGCGGATATTTGCGCATCCGCCGCCAGCTCTCCCGCGAATACGACATCGGCTGGACCGATCCGGCGATCGATATCGTCGACGTCGACCTCGCCGGCGACCGCCGCCTGCTTCTGCAGCACATCGTCATGAATGGCTGCTATCTCCAGGAAGCCGACATGAAACTCGTCCTGCAGCATCTTGCCGATCTCTGGGGCTACGACGTCCTGCTTCAGGAAATCGATGATTCCAACATCGTGGCGAGAGAACACACGGCGAGCCCGCGCAAGATCATTCAGTGACCTGCGTTTTTCTTGAAGTGCTGAATAGATGGATCTGGAGCCGTAGGCGGCTCGGGTGAAGCTCTTGCTCGCTGTTGATTGGCGGTATATATCATGATAGCTATCACTATGCGAGGCGCTATCATGGCAAAGAGAACAGCCAAGATTTTTACGACCGGCCGCAGCCAGGCAGTGAGGCTCCCTGCGGAGTTCCGCTTCGAGGAGAGCGAGGTGTTCGTCCGTCGTGATCCGAAGTCCGGCGATGTCATTCTGTCACGCAAGCCGAATTCGTGGGATGGTCTCTTTGAGCTTTATGGCAAGGATCGGGTTCCGGAAGATTTCCTGGGGCCAGACGACCGCCGCCAGCCTTCGCATGATCGTGATCCATTCGAGGGCTGGAAGGAATGACGGCCTGGATGCTCGATACCAACATGGTGAGCCATGTCATCAAGGGCGATCGGCCGGAGATCATCGAAAGGTTGGCCGCGCTTCCGATCGAGGAGATCGTCATCTCATCGATCACCGAAGGGGAGTTGTTCTACGGTCTTGCCAAGCGAGGCTATCCGAAGGCGCTGTCGGAACGGATCCGCCAATTCCTGCTCCGGGTCGACGTTCTCCCTTGGGATCACGATGTCACGCGAACTTATGGCGACCTGCGCGCTGCCTGTGACGCCAAAGGGGTGACTCTGGCGCCCCTCGATATGATGATTGCCGCTCATGCCGTTGCAACTGCCGCAACCCTCGTCACGCGCGACAAGGCTTTTGCTCGCGTTTCGGAGCCTTTGAAGGTCGATGATTGGGCGAATGAAGGAAGCTGAATCGTCCACGCCGCCTCTCATGCCCGGAAAACGCGGGTCGACGATCAGCAATTATCGGTGGTAACGAACACAAAGGCTTAGTAACTTACCGCCGCTGCAATAGCCCATGATCTCCAATCGACCAGTTTCAGCCTTTGCAGCGACCTTTCCCGGGGCGGATAGCGCGGAGACGAGAGACCATGAGTGAAACGCGGCGCAAGCTGACGACGATCTTCTGTGCTGACGTGCAGGACTATACGCGGCTGATGGGGGCCGACGAGGAGGGGACGCTTGCGAGCCTGAAGCGCTGCCGGGAGTCGATGGGGCGCCTGATCGAAAGCCATGGCGGCCGCGTCGTCAATACCTGGGGCGACGGGCTGATCGCCGATTTCCCGAGCGTGGTCGAGGCTGTGCGCGCGGCCGTCGACACCCAGAACGAACTCGCGGGTTTCAACGCCCGCCGCCCGGCCGACGGTCGCATGCTCTTCCGCATCGGCATCAATCTCGGCGACGTGATCGTCGAGGGCGACGACATCTATGGCGACGGCGTCAATATTGCGGCGCGGCTGCAGACGTCGGCTGCGGCCGGCGGCATCGTAATATCGAGCACCGTCTACGACCAGGTCCGCAACAAGGTGGCTGTCGGTTTCGAGTTTCTCGGACCGCTTATGGTGAAGAACGTCGATGAAGGCGTGCCGAGCTACGCGGTAAAGATCGGCGATACCAGGGACGAGACGCCCTCTGCAGAACGATCCGGCTCCGCGCGGCCGCAGCCGGTTATGGCGGCCGCTAAGGCCGAGACAACCCCAGCACCGGGCGGACGCAGGCTGTATGGCGTGCTCGGCGTCATCGCCGCCGTCCTGATCGGTATCAATCTCCTGTCGTGGCAGGGCGTTTTCTGGGCGCGCTTTCCGGTGCTTGCGCTGGCTGTCGTCGCGGCGCTCGCCTGGAACCGCGACCAGACCCGGTTCAATCGCAATATCACCTTGTTGGCGATCCTGGCGCTCGGCCTTGCCGGCATCAACCTATTCACCTGGACGGGGCAGTTCTGGGCGGTGTGGCCGATACTGGGGATCGCGGCCGTCATGGGCGTGCGATGGTCTATGCGCCGATAGACAGGCATCGTTAGACGCGTCACGTCGCTTAAAGATCAGCGGCGAGAAGACGTATTCGCGTGCTTCTCAAGCAAAAGTGAGCGGTCGGGTTATTTCCATTCTTCGCTGAAATTACAAATCGGTAATGCCGGCTGCTTATGCTTGCCGGTAAGCTGTAAACGCGCGATATTGTCGCATCAGACGGGAATCTCGATCCCGCAGCGCCTCTTTCGACCGACCCTGGTCCAACCTCGAGTCCCTCCGGAGACGTGAATGGCCTTCTGGAAGCAGTTTGTACTTTCGCTCATCGTCATTATTGCCGGCTTTGCCGCGTGGGTTTTCTTCGTGCCCGGTGCCGGCGATACGATGCGCGATGCAGGTATTCCAGACAGCATCGTTTCCAAGATCGCGCCGAAGGCCGAGGAGACGGCCGATGCCGACGCTCCGGCCCGGGCGCAAGGGCAGCAGCGGGGTGAGGGGCAGGGACAGGGGAACCGCCGCAATGGCGGCGGGCGCAACAGCGCCATTCTGGTCGCGACGCAGGCGGTCGTCCAGGGTATCGTCAACGACCGGCTGAACGCCATCGGCACGGGTGATGCGATCCGTTCGGTCGCGGTCACGCCGCAGGCATCGGGCACGATCGGCGAAATCCTCATCAAGTCGGGCGACAGGGTGAAGGCCGGCCAGGTGCTCGCCAAGCTCGACAGCGAGGAGCAGGTGATCGCCCGCGGCCAGGCTGATGTGGCGGTCAAGGCCGCCGTCGAGAAGTCCAATCTCTATCACAACATCAAGTCCAGCGTGTCGCGCATGGACGTCTTCGATTCCGAGATCGCCGAGCAGGGCGCGCGGCTGCAACTACAGGCCGCCGAGCTCAATCTCGCACGACGCAATATCACCGCGCCGATCGACGGCATCGTCGGCATTGTGCCGGTCAATATCGGCGACAACGTCACGACGAGCATCCCGATCGTCACGCTCGACGACCGTTCGGAAATCCTCGTCGATTATTGGGTGCCGGAGCGCTTCGCCAATACGGTGTCGGTCGGCCAGCCGGTCGAGGCGATGTCGGTGGCACGGCCGGGACAGGTGTTTTCCGGTGTGGTCGAAGCCGTCGACAACCGCATCGACGCGGCAAGCCGCACGCTTCGCCTGCGCGCCAGGATCGACAACAGTTCCGACGAGTTGCGCGCCGGCATGTCCTTCAGCGTCAGCATGAAATTCCCCGGCGATAAATATCCGGCTGTCGACCCGGTCGCTGTGCAGTGGGATTCGCAGGGCTCCTTCGTCTGGCAGGTCAACGACGACAAGTCGCATAAGGTGCGGGTCAGCATCGTGCAGCGGAACCCGGATTTCGTGCTGGTCAAAGCCGATCTCAAGGATGGCGACGTGATCGTCACACAGGGACTGCAGCGCGTGCGTGAGGGGGGGCGGTGCGTGTGAGCGCCGATGTCGCCGCGACTGCGGAGGTCGCCACGCAATGAACGTGACCGAGATTCATCAGGACAGGGCGTCGGGCAAGCAGAGCTTCACTGCACTTTTCGTTCGCCGGCCGATCCTGGCGCTGGTCTTCAACACGCTGATGGTCGTTGCCGGCCTTGCCGCCTATGTCGGCGTTGAGGTGCGCGAACTGCCCGATGTCGACCGTCCCGTCGTCACCGTGCGCACCACCTTCGACGGTGCATCGCCGCAGACGATTGACCAGGAACTAACCAAGGTGATCGAGGGGGCGGTCGCGCGCGTCAGCGGCCTGAAATCGATTTCGTCGACCTCGTCCTTCGGTCAGAGTCGGGTGACGCTGGAATTCTCGGATGCGATCGATCTCTCGGTCGCCGCCAACGACGTGCGCGACGCGATTGGCCGCATCACCCAGAACCTGCCCGACGAAGCGGATGCGCCGCAGATCGTCAAGGCGGATTCGGATTCCTCGGCGATCATGCGCCTTGCCGTCACCTCCACCAATCTCAACATGGACGATCTGACCCAGCTCGTCGAAAACGAGGTGATCGATCGCCTCGCATCCGTCGACGGGGTTGCCGACGTCGAGGAATATGGCGACCAGGAGAAGGTCTTCCGCGTCGATGTCGACCAGGGGGCTCTTGCCAGCCGCGGGCTGACCATCGGTGACCT
Source organism: Rhizobium leguminosarum (assembly GCF_001679785.1). Lineage (NCBI taxonomy): Bacteria > Pseudomonadati > Pseudomonadota > Alphaproteobacteria > Hyphomicrobiales > Rhizobiaceae > Rhizobium > Rhizobium leguminosarum. Next base: position 2,424,650 of record NZ_CP016286.1, on the reverse strand, counting down.
GACGAAGGCACTCGACAATGCCGCACTCGACGTGCCGGCCGGCTCGCTGAAGAGCAATACGCAGGACATCGTGGTGCGCGCCACCGCCAACCTGCAGACCCCGGCGGATTTTTCCAACGTCATCTTGCAGGACCGCGTCAGGCTCGGCGACGTCGCGACCGTGATGCTTGGACCACGCGACGGCGAAACGGCGCTGCGCTCCAACGGCAAGCCGGGCATCGGTCTCGGCATCATCCGCCAGGCGCAATCGAATACGCTGAACATATCGACCGGCATCAAGGCCGCCGTCGACCAGCTGTCGAAGACGCTGCCCGAGGGCACGACGATCGCCATCACCAGCGACGACGCCGTCTTCATCCAGGGTGCGATCCACGAGGTGGTGCTGGCGCTGGTGCTCGCCGCCGTCATCGTCACCGCCGTCATCTACCTCTTCCTGCGCGACTGGCGGGCGACACTGATCCCGGCGGTCAGCATGCCGGTGGCGCTGATCGGCACGCTGGCGGCGATCTACATGGTCGGCTTCTCGATCAACATCCTGACGCTCCTCGCGATCGTGCTGGCGACCGGCCTCGTCGTCGACGATGCGATCGTGGTGCTCGAAAATATCGTACGCCGGCGCTCCGAAGGCATGGGGCCGCGCGCTGCCGCCGTGCTCGGAACGCGCGAGGTGTTCTTCGCCGTCATCGCCACGACGGCGACGCTGGCGGCGGTGTTCATTCCGCTCTCATTCTTGCCGGGACAGGTCGGTGGCCTCTTCCGCGAATTCGGCTTCGTGCTCGCCTTCTCGGTCGGGCTGTCGTCGATCGTGGCGCTGACGCTGTGTCCGATGCTCGCCTCGCGCATGCTGACCAAGCCGATGCTCGAAGATCACGGCGCGCTCGGCCGCTTCGGCGGGGCGCTCGCCGATCTCTACAAATGGGCGCTGCACGGCTGCCTCAATGCGCCCTTCGTCGTCATCCTGTTCTCGGTGATCTTTGCCGGCGCGGCGCTCGTCGCTTTCTCGACGGTGAAGAGCGAGCTGACGCCCGAAGAGGACCGGTCTCTGGTGATGATGCGGCTGACGACGCCGCAGGGATCGAGCCTCGAATATACCCGCGACAAGATGCAACTCGTCGAGGAATATCTGCAGCCGCTGGTCGACAGCGGCGACATCCGCAATATCTTCTCGATCTCCGGCCAGGGCGGTTCGCTGAACAGCGGCTTCATGGTGCTGACGCTCGCCCCCTGGGGAGAGCGTGACAGGACGCAGACGGAGATCGTCGGCGATATCAACCAGGCAGCCTCCAGGGTGCCGGCCCTGCGCGGCAATGCTATTTCCTCGAACAGCCTTCGCATCCGCGGCGCCGGCAGTGGTCTGCAGATGGCGCTGATCGGCAATGATCACGAGGCGCTGACGGCGGCGGCCGCCAAGCTGGTTCAGTCGCTCGAGGCCACCGGCCAGTATGATACGCCGCGCCTGACCAACGAGCCCAGCCAGGCGCAGGTATCGGTGGCGATCGATCGCGAGCGCGCCTCGGATCTCGGCATCGACATAACCGGGCTTTCGACGGCAATCCAATCGCTGCTCGAAGGGCGCTCGGTGGTCGACGTCTTCGTCGACGGCGAATCCTATCCCGTGCTTCTGACCTCGACGACGCGGCCGATCGACGATCCGACCGACCTCGAGAACGTGTTCCTGAAAACCGGCGACGGCAAGATCGTGCCGATGTCGGTCATCGCCACGATGAAGGAAGGTTCGGTCGCGCCGCAGCTCAACCGTGAGCAGCAGCTCGCCTCCGTCGCGATCACCGCCGGTCTCAGGAACGGCATGTCGCTCGGCGATGCCGTCAGCCAAGTGACTGCGCTCGCAGAGCCGCTGCTGCCGCCAGGCTCCCGCCTGCTGCCACTGGCCGAGGCGGCGACGCTCGAAGAGAATTCGAGCGGCATGGCGCTGACCTTCGGCTTCGCCATCGTCATCATCTTCCTGGTGCTGGCCGCGCAGTTCGAAAGCGTACTGTCCTCGCTGATCATCATGTCGACGGTGCCGCTTGGTCTTGCCTGCGCCGTCTTCGCACTTGTTATCACCGGCTCCAGCCTCAACATCTACAGCCAGATCGGCCTGGTGCTGCTCGTCGGCGTCATGGCGAAGAACGGTATCCTGATCGTCGAATTCGCCAATCAGCTGCGTGACCGGGGCGAGGATGTGCGGTCCTCTATCGAGAAGGCCTGCGCGCTGCGCCTTCGTCCCGTGATGATGACGATGATCGCCACCATCCTCGGCGGCGTGCCGCTGGTCTTTGCCCATGGGGCTGGCGCCGAAGCACGTATTGCGCTCGGCTGGGTGATCGTCGGCGGTCTCGGTTTCGCGACGCTGGTGACGCTGTTCATCACGCCGGTCGCCTATCTGCTGCTTGCCCGCTTCGCCAAGCCGCACGCCCACGAGGAAGCGCGCCTGCACGAAGAGATGTCGGTCGCCACACGGCCACGCGCCGCACCCGATGACGAGCAGCTGCAGGCCGCCGAATGAGGTTTTATCCGACTGCGAAACGCTGCCGGCCAACCTCGTCCGGCTGCGTTTCTTATGGTGTCTGAAACCTTGCAAAATTAGCTAAATTACTTCTGAAGTTTAGTCGTTTGTTAAGCATAAACGGCAATGATTGTGACCAGTAACCGACTGGTCTTCTTCGTTTCTTGAAGGTTGCGATGCGCTGGAGTTTCAGCGACCCCGGACATGAATGTCCGTGCGGCACGGTTCATTTTTAGTTCAGTTTGCGTCTGTTGTGTTTTGGAGTTTAGTCCCGTGAGTATTTATCAGCGCGTCTCCGTGGATGCGGCGCTTTATGTGCTGCGCGATATCAATCGGAATATGACGGTCACGCAAAACCACATCACGACGGGTATGCGTGTCGCAAAAGCCAGCGACAACGCCGTCTACTGGTCGATCGCCACCACCGCGCGGACCGACAATAAAGCGGTTTCGGCAATCCAGGATGCGCTCGGCATGGCCGCGGCGACGATGGGAACGGCCTATACCGGCGTTCAGAGCGTCATCGACGTCGTCTCCGAAATCAAGGCAAAGCTGGTTGCCGCAACCGAGGACGGCATCGACAAGAACAAGATCAACGAAGAGATCAAACAGCTGCAGGAGCAACTGCGCAGCGTTTCGGAATCGGCGACCTTCAACAGCGACAATTGGGTGGTCCTCACCAATGATGCGACGCCGACGCAGCCGCGCCAGATCCCGGCCTCGTTCATCCGCAACGCCGACGGCACGATCTCGATCGGCATGCTGAGCTACCATATCGACAACACGCCCGTCGGGGCGACGACCTCCAAGGACGCGCGCTACCTGATCGACGACCGTGCCACCGGTTCCGGCGAATACGGGGTGCTGACATCGGCCTATTTCGCCACCGAACTCGGTGCTGCGCAAAATTACGTGCTGATGACGAGCAAGAACGGCACCACCACCGGGCAGGTGGTGATCTCGGTGACATCAAGCACGACGCAGGGCCAGATCGGCCAGATGATCAGCGTCGTCGATGCCGCGCTGACGCAGCTGACGACGGTCGGTTCGGCCTTCGGCGCGCTGGAAAAGCGCATCAACCTGCAGAACGACTTCGCCACGAAACTGCACGACAACATCACCGCCGGCATCGGCCGGCTTGTCGATGCCGACATGGAGGAGGAGTCGAGCAGGCTGCGGGCGTTACAGACGCAACAGCAGCTCGGCCTGCAGTCGCTGAACATCGCCAACGCGACTTATGACACGATGCGGCAGCTCTTCCAGAACTTCTAAGAGGGCGACCCCACTTTCTCTCATTCCTGTGCTCGTCACAGGATTCCAGTGCGCCCAAGTCCTTGGGCGCGATAGACTCTTTCAATCGCCGCATTGAGTCATTCACCGCGCGGACGCGCGGTGGCTGGATTCCTGTGACGAGCACAGGAATGAGGGAGGAGAAGTGGGCGCTCCAACACGCGCTATGGAGACGTCAGTCGATGACGGCAATCGTAATGAACGGCACCATCGGCCTGAAAACCGCAACGGCAGGCACGCCTTATACCTATGGGGCGCGCACGGAGCGGTCATCCGCTAAAACTGGTGATATCAGCGCATTCCCGCAACATGGCTGTGTTTCGACGTCCGAATTTGCCCTATCAGGAGAACATCTTCATTTTCTTGCCGCAATCCTTGCCATTTGCTCGCATCAGTCGAACGGAGACCGTCCTGTCCATGATCAAAAAATTCATACTTCTCGCTATTGCCGCAAGCTATCTCAGCGCCTGCACGACGACCGATCCCTATACCGGTGAACAGAAGGTTTCCAACACAGCCGGCGGCGCGGCGCTTGGCGCCCTCGGCGGCGCTCTCGTCGGCGTGGCTGTCGGCGGCGGCGGCCACGGTAAGCGCAATGCGGCGCTGATCGGCGCAGGCGTCGGCGCCCTCGCCGGCGGTGCGATCGGCAATTACATGGACCAGCAAGAATCCGAGCTTCGCGCCCAGCTCGAAGGTACCGGCATTTCGGTGACCCGCAACGGCGACAACATCATCCTCAACATGCCGTCGAACATCACCTTCGACGTCGATCAAGACGCGGTGAAGCCGGGCTTCTATCCGACGCTGAATTCGGTGGCGATCGTGTTGCGCAAGTTCAACCGCACGCTGATCGACGTCAACGGCCATACGGATTCGACCGGCAGCCTGCAGCACAATCAGGACCTGTCGCAGCGCCGCGCACTTTCGGTTGCCGATTATCTCGGCGGCCAGGGCATCGACCAGCGCCGCGTCTCCGCCGTCGGCTTCGGCCCGTCGCAGCCCGTTGCCTCCAACGCGAGCGAGGCCGGCCGCGCGCAGAACCGCCGCGTCGAGATCCAGATCGCGCCGATCACGCAGGGCTGAACCGTATTTACTGCCTTTGAAATCGGCCGGGCTCAGCCCGGCCGTTTCTGTTAGTGCTGCATCGTTGCGCCCTTGGTGATCTTGTCGACGATCTTCTTTTCGGCGCGTAGCGCGATGCCGACCACCTTGGCGTCTTCGGGCGCAAATTCTGCGAAGACGGCGCGGTTGGCCGCGTCATGGCCGGTCGCAAACATCTCCTCGATAAACAGCGAGCTGGTGATATCGCGCTCCAGCGCGCGGCGGTGAACGGCTGATATCGTCGCCTCGTCGGCGGAGAGCACGATGATCGGCTGGATCGATAGGGGATTGTAGAGATTGCCGGCGCGGTCCCTGTAGGCTTCGCCGATGATCTCGGGATGCCGGCCGGCGATGCCCGTCATCAGGAAGGCGGTGACGTTCAGCTTCTGCCAGCCGCCAAGATTGTTTCGCAGGACGACGGCAATTTTGGTATCAAACATCGGACGGTCTTTCACCTATCTACGGATTATGGAGTATCGGGCGCGTTGAACCAGGACTTACATCCGCAGGTCTTCGAAGGTCTTGAACGTTTGTGCGCGGGACCATCCGGCAACGCCATCCTCGCTGCGCCGGCCTTTCCCGGCATCGAGCGCATCGAGGCGCAGTTCTCAGGCGATGCTTTCGAGCCGCACCGGCACGACACCTATGCACTCGGCGTGACTTTGAAGGGGGGTCAGACCTTCCGCTATCGCGGCGAGCGGCGCTTCAGCCTGCCGGGACAGGTGATCGTGCTGCACCCCGATGAGGAGCACGATGGCGGGGCGGGAACGGAGGATGGGCTTCAATACCGCATGCTCTATCTGGAGCCATCACTGCTTCTTGAATGCCTGAAGGCGGATGGCGTCGGCCTGCCTTTTGTCGATGAACCCGTTATCGGCGATCCGGCGCTAGCAGGCGTGCTGCTGGCAGCACTTAGCGAACTCGACCGCGAACTGGATGAGCTTTTCGTCGACGATTTCGTATCGCGGGTGACGGGCGGGCTGTCACGGCATGCGCGCATGCCGCGCCGGCCGCTCGGCCTCGTCGCCTGGCGGCAGGCGCGGACGGCACGGGACTATCTCGAGGCACATGCGACCCGGGCAGTGAATTCCGGCGAGCTTGAGGCGGTGACGGGTCTCGATCGTTTCGCGCTGGCGCGGCATTTCCGGGCAGCCTTCGCCACCAGCCCGCATCGTTACCTCCTGATGCGGCGGCTGCAGCGGGCCCGGGCGATGATCGGCGCGGGCGAGGGAATTTCCGATGTGGCGGCGGCGACCGGCTTTGCCGACCAGAGCCATCTCAACCGCCATTTCAAGAAGGCCTACGGCATGACGCCCGGCCAATGGGCAGCACTCGCGCACAACCCCAAGCAGGGCACTAGACGGGGTTTTCCGCAAGGCCGGAACGGCGTGCGATGAAGCGGGCGAGCATCGGGCCGATCATCAGGATCACGAGGAAACGGCCGGTCTGCATCGCCATCACGAAGGGCACGTCGACATCGCTGGAGGCGGCGATGATGGCGACGGAATCGGCGCCGCCGGGGCTGGTGGCAAGATAGGCGGTCAGCGGATCGATGCCCGCGAAGACGTGAAGCGCCACCGCCATGCAGCCGCAGAGTGCCATCAGCAGCACGATACAGGCCGATACTCTCGGCAGGGCGCGCGCCACGTGCTTGAGAATCGAGCGGGTGAAACGAAGGCCGATGCTCCAGCCGACCAGCGCATAGGCGAGGGCGAGCAGCCACATCGGTAATTCAATTTTCAGGAGGCCTATGCCCTGCAGCAAAGCGCCGAGAAAGAGCGGCACGATTATCGTGCCGCCCTGGAGGCGCAGGCGCCGGACGCCATAGGCACAAAAGGCGGCAAAAGCCATCGTCGTCGCAAAGGCCGGCCAGTCGATCTCGGGAAAGAGGACGAGCGGCGGCGGCTCGGCGCCGTCGGCTGCCACCCACAGGCGCGAGATCACAGAGGCGCCGACGGCGACGAAGACGACGCGCAGATACTGCATGAAGGCGACGAGACGGGCATCGGCGCCATAGGCTTCCGACATGATGACCATGGCGGAGGCGCCGCCCGGCGAGGAACCCCAGACCGCGGTCGTTCCCGGCAGCACCTGCCAGCGTGTCAAAATCCAGCCGAGGCCGGTGGCGATGGCGATGACCGAGAAGATGAACAGCAGGAAGAGCGGCGCGTCCTTCGCCATGGTACCGAGAATGTCCGGGGTGATGGTGCGCGCCATCATCAGGCCGACCAGGACCTGGCCGAACTGCAGCGGCCAGAAGGGCACGCGAAGCTTTCCCTTGCCTACGGTCAACGCCAGTGCGATTGCCGCGACCATCGGCCCGATCAGCAGCGAGGCCGGCAGAGCGAAGAGTTCGAGGAAGACGACGAGAGCGGTCGAAAGTGCCAGCAGCAGCGTCCATTTCGGCAGGCCGGCATCCCGCAGCAGGCGGCTCGCGTCGCTGAATGACATGATCCCCGTATCTTTCCTAGAACAGGATGATTTTAGGCCGGGTCGGCTAAAATCTAATCCTGCTCTAAATTAAATAGTTAGAGCATGACCGGCGCGAGCCCTTAAGGGCTGAAGATGGGAAGAGGCTCCGGCATGACGAAGAGAGGCCGGCTGCAAGGACCGACTGACGCGGGTTCGGTATAGGCGGGCGCGAGGCGGGCGGTCAATTGCGAAATCTGGCTTCTCGGCGCCCTGGAATGCGAAACTGATTCATGCGACCGCTCAAGTCGTTGTTTTTATGCATGTCATCATTCCAAAAGCGCTGAACTTTCGGGCTGGGTGCCTCAGAAACGTACATGGTTGACGAGAAAATCGAGCAGTGCGCGTACACGCGCCGGCAGCGGGCCGCCCTGGCCCATATAGACGGCGTAGAACTCCTCGAGATCGCTAGGATTGGCCTCTTCGAGCACCGGCACCAGGCGCCCGGCATCGATATCGCCGCGCACGGTGAAGGCGGCGAGCCGGGCAAGGCCGGCGCCTGACAAAGCGAGGTGACGCATGGTTTCGCCGTTTCCCACCTGCAGGCCCGGGGTGATTGGGATCGTTACCGTTTCGCCACCTTCGCGCAGCGGCCAGCCCTCGATGGCGCGGGCGTAGGAAAAGCCGATGCGGCAATGGCGGCGGAGATCGGCGATCGCGCGTGGTTTGCCATGACGCGAGAGATAATCCGGCGATGCGACGATGATCTTGCCGGTGGTGCCGAGCTTGCGGGCGATCAGGCTGGAACTCTTCAAGGGGCCGGCGCGGATTGCGACATCGGCGCGCTCCTCCATCAGGTCGACTATCCTGTCGGTATGAGAAATATCCAGCGTCACGGCCGGATGAAGCGCCATGAAGGCAGGCACGAGCGGCGCCAGCACATGATTGCCGAAAGAGCCGCTGGTATTGATGCGGATGCGGCCTGAGGCCTGTTCACCTGTCGAGGCTTGACGTTCGGCCTCGGCGATATCGGCAAGGATGGTAATGCAGCGCTCATAGAAGGCACAGCCTTCCGGCGTCAATTGCAGCCTGCGGGTGGAGCGGTTGACGAGGCGGGCGCCGAGGCGTGTCTCCAGCCGGGCGACGAGCTTGCTGACGGCCGACGGCGTCATGCGCCGGGCCATGGCTGCGGCGGAAAAGCCACCGCGCTCGACGACGCTGACGAAGACTTCCATTTCGCCGGAGCGATTGATGTCTTGACGGCTCATGATGAATTCAAGTCACAGATGATTTGCTTATAGGCAATCTATATCATCGGGTGACCAAGGTCTATCTCATAGGAAATACAGGAGACAGATCCATGGACTACAGAAATCTCGGCGCTTCCGGCCTCAGAGTACCGGTCTTGAGCTTCGGTGCGGGCACATTCGGCGGCAGCGGCCCACTGTTCGGCGCCTGGGGCAATACCGATGCCGAGGAAGCGCGGCGGCTCGTCGACATCTGCCTGGAAGCCGGCGTCAATCTCTTCGACACGGCCGACGTCTATTCGGCCGGCGCGTCCGAGGAGGTGCTCGGCCAGGCGATCCGCAGCCGGCGCGACGCTGCGCTGATCTCGACGAAAACGGCGCTGCCGATGGGCGGGGGGCCGCAGGACTGGGGAACGTCGCGGGCGCGGCTGATCCGCGCGACCGAGGATGCGCTGCGCCGGCTCGGGACCGACTATATCGACCTCTTGCAGCTTCACGCCTTCGATGCCTCGACGCCGGTCGAGGAGGTGCTGTCGACGCTCGACGGGCTCGTTGCAGCAGGCAAGATCCGCTATGTCGGCGTTTCCAATTTTGCCGGCTGGGAACTGATGAAGTCGCTCGCCTCCGCCAATCGCCACGGCTATCCGCGTTATGTCGCCCATCAGGTCTATTATTCGCTGGCAGGGCGCGATTACGAATGGGAGCTGATGCCGCTCGGCGCCGACCAGGGTGTGGGAGCTCTCGTCTGGAGCCCGCTTGCCTGGGGACGGCTGACCGGCAAGATCCGCCGCGGCCAGCCGCTGCCTGAGGCAAGCCGGCTGCACGAGACGGCGCAATACGGCCCGCCCGTCGACGACGAGAAGCTGTTCGACATCGTCGAGGTGCTGGACGCCATCGCAGGCGAGACCGGCCGGACTGTGCCGCAGATCGCCATCAACTGGCTGCTTAACCGGCCGACGGTATCGAGCGTCATCATCGGCGCCCGCAACGAGGAGCAGCTCAGGCAGAACCTCGGCGCGGTCGGCTGGAGCCTGTCGAAGGAGCAGATCGAAAGGCTCGATGCCGTTAGCATGGTGACGGCGCCCTATCCCTATTTCCCCTATCGGCGACAGGAGGGGTTTGCCCGGCTCAATCCACCGATCGTATGAGTGCCGGGGACGGCGGATTTGTCTATAGCAGCCGGCCTATAACAAAGTGGGAATGAAATCTTCTGCCAATCTTAACTGGACAGCCGCTTTGACTTGCCGCATACCCAGCCTGCTGCATAATTCCTTAAATCGGAATCGATTTAAGGATGAAATTATGCAGCAATTTTAGAGTTCTACAGCGTCCTTTGCTCGTCTGAAAAGACGCGCGGCGCTGTAGCCTGCGGGACACGATATGGTTTCTGCGGAATGGCAGGGAGATCAACGGGATGGCGCTGAAGGACGCGAAGGCGGGCACACGCAACGAGGCGGGAATTGCCGCGGTGCTCGGCATTCTCAAGCAGAGCTTCGGCGAGCGTTTCCAGACCGGCCAGTCCTTCCGCGAACAGCATGCCCATACGACTACTTACATCCCGCCGCAACTGCCGGACGGTGTGCTCTTCGCCGAGAGCGCCGAGGATGTGAAGGCGGCGGTCAATGCCTGTGCGACCCACAAGGTGCCGGTGATCGGTTTCGGTGTCGGCACCTCGCTGGAGGGGCAGGTGAACGCCGCCAATGGCGGTATTTCGATCGATTTCAGCCGCATGAACCGGGTGATCGAGGTCAATCCCGAAGATCTCGACTGCACCGTCGAACCGGGTGTGACACGCGAGGCGCTGAACATCTACCTGCGCGATACCGGCCTGTTCTTCCCGATCGATCCCGGCGCCAACGCCTCGATCGGCGGCATGGCCTCGACGCGGGCCTCCGGCACCAATGCCGTGCGCTACGGAACGATGAAGGACAATGTGCTTGCCGTCACCGCCGTCACTGCCAATGGCGAGGAGATCCGCACGGCCCGGCGCGCCCGCAAGTCCTCGGCGGGCTACGATCTGACGCGGCTCTTCGTCGGCGCCGAGGGCACGCTTGGCATCCTGACCTCGGTGACGTTGCGCCTGCAGGCGATCCCCCAGAAGATTGCCGGAGGGGCCTGTGCTTTTCCGAGCATCAAGGCCGCCTGCGATGCCGTCATCATGACGATCCAGATGGGCATTCCGGTGGCGCGTATCGAGTTGCTCGACACGGTACAGATGCGGGCCTGCAACGCCTATTCCAAGCTTTCCTATGCCGAAAGCCCGACGCTGTTCCTCGAATTCCACGGCACCGACGAGACCGTGCCGCTGCAATCGGCAGCCTTTGCCGAGATCGCGGCGGAATGCGGCGGCGGCGAATTCCTGTGGACCGCCAATGCCGAAGAACGGACGAAGCTCTGGAAGGCGCGCCACGACGCCTATTGGGCTGCAAGGGCGCTGGCGCCCGGGCTTGCCGCACTTTCGACCGATGTTTGTGTTCCGATATCGAGGCTTGCCGATTGTGTTTCCGAAACGCAGGCGGATATCGAGGAGCATGGGCTGCTGGGGCCGATCGTCGGCCATGCCGGCGACGGGAACTTCCATGTGCTGCTGTTGTTTGATGACAAGAGCACCGAAGGCGTCGCCGTGGCCGAGGCTTTCGTGCAACGGCTCAACCGGCGGGCGCTCGAAATGGACGGAACATGCACCGGTGAACACGGGGTCGGACAGGGCAAGATGGCGTTTCTGGAACAGGAGCTCGGCGGCGCGGTGGATCTGATGCGACAGGTGAAACAGGCGCTCGATCCGGACGATATCTTCAATCCCGGCAAGATTTTCCATCATGGCTGAAAACGGAACATTCTCATGAACTTGGGCCTTGCCCCCGGCATGAATAGCGCTAGAACAAGATGATGTTGGGCCGGCTCGCCCTGAAATCTGAATCCTGTTCTCAAATAAAGAGTTAGAGCATGATGTCGTCCGAAAACCGCTCACACTTTGCGGCATCATGCTCTGGTGTCGGCAACAGAATCCCGAATGGAGACGCTTTGCATTGGTAGGCCGGTTCCTCGTCTTTCTGGGGGAGTGATCGTCGTAGTGCTGTTTGTGGCGCTGCTTGCGCCGCTGTTCATCGACTGGACGGATTTCCGCAAGAATTTCGAGGATCAGGCAAGCCGCATCATCGGCAAGAAGGTCACCGTCTACGGCACGGTGGATGCGCGCCTGCTGCCGTTCCCGTCGGTGACGCTGCATGACGTGCGCGTCGGCCAGGAAGCGGACGGCACGCCGATCGTCAAGGTCGAGCAGTTCTCCATGGATGCGGAGCTTGCACCTTTCCTGTCGGGCGAAGCGCTGATCTTCGACATGCGCGTCGTCAATCCGAAGGTGCGCTTGAGATTGCTCAAGGACGGCACGCTCGACTGGATGCGCGGCAGCCGCGCGGAAATACCGGCAAGGACGGTCGTTCTCGAAAACGTGCATGTCAGCGGCGGCGAGGTCGAGTTCATCGACGATCAGTCGGGTCGCTCGCGTCGCATCACCGGCCTCAACGCGGAAATGTCGGCAAAGTCGCTGGCCGGTCCCTGGCGCATCGAGGGCGATGCTGCGCTCGACGGCGAGCACGGCGGCTTCTCGATCTCGAGCAGTCAGCCGGACGAGAAGGGCGTGCTGCGCATGCGCACGAGGCTTTCGCCGGACAAACACCCTGTCAGCGTCGATCTCGACGGCGAACTGAAGCTCGTCGACAGCAAGCCGAACTATCAGGGCCAGCTTTCGGCCGCGATCGAAATCCGCAACAGCGCCAAGCCCGCCAACAAGAAAGAGCAGCCGCCGCGCGTCAAGGGCCGCTTCGAGCTCACCAATGAACGCATCCGCATCCCCGAATACCGGATGGAGATCGGCCCGACGGACGATCCCTATGTCATAACCGGCGAGGCGACGCTCGATACCGGCAATGCGCCGGAATTCCTGCTGACCGCCGTCGGGCAGCAGATCGACGTCAACCGCATCGGCAATCAGGGCTCGGCCGGCAAGACGACGCGGGATCCAGCTGTTTCGGCGCGCCAGCGGCTGAATTCGCTGATCGATATCGTCGCGCAGGTGCCGATCCCGCAGGTGCCGGGCAAGGCGAGCGTCAAGCTGCCGGCGATCGTCGCCGGCGATACGACGCTGCGCGACGTGCAGCTGGAGCTCGAACCGGCCGGCACCGGCTGGATGATCGACAGCGCCACCGGCACGCTGCCGGGGCGCACGCAGGTGGAAGGCAAGGGCAAGCTCCTGCTTCAGGGCGAACCTTCGTTCAACGGCCAGATCGTGGTGGCCTCCAGCCAGCCGACGGGGCTTGCCTCCTGGCTTGCCGGCTCGGTCGATCCGGCCATCCGGCAATTGCGGCAGGCGGGGTTTTCCGCCAATGTCAGCCTGACGCATGAATTGCAGCGTTTTGAAAACCTTGAGATTGCCATTGGACCGGCGGCGCTGAAGGGTCGGCTGGAGCGCCAGGCGATCTCCGGCCAGCCGCCGACACTGTCGGTGGCGCTGAACGGCGATACGCTCGATCTCGACGCGCTGCAGGCGCTGAGCGGGCTGATGACCGGGCAGGATGCCGGCGATAACGTGCTCGACCACAAGATCGCCGCCCAGCTCAAGGCCGACAAGTTCACCGCCTTCGGTGTCGACGCCGAGAATGTCGAGACCACGTTTACGATCGCCGATGGGGCACTCGCCGTCGAACGGCTGTCGATCAAGAATATCGCCGGCGCCGAGCTGACGGCAACGGGCAGGGCAGAAGGTTCGCTGCTTGATTACAAGGGCGCGGGCGAGATCACCTTCAAATCGGCCGATCCCGGCGGCTTCTTCACCATGTTGCGCGAGCACCTGCCGCATCACCCGGTGCTCGACCGGCTGGTGCGCAATGCCGGCTGGTACGGCAATACGGCATTGCGCGGCGCACTGACGCTCGGCGGCGACGAGGGCGACGCATTGACGGTGACGCTTGCCGGTGTGGCGAACGGCAGCCGCGTCAATCTCGATTACCGCATGTCCGACCTCCTGGCGCTGACCGGCAACGGCACGACGAGCCTTGAGGCGACGCTCGAAAACGCCGTGCCATCAGTCCTGTTCGGCCAAGCCGGGCTCGACCCGCTGCCGGTCGATGTCGGGGCCAACGGCCGCCTGACGCTCAAGGTGAAGGCATCGGGCAATGATCCCGCCGATGCGGCGCTGACGTTTGCGACCGACCGGACCTCGTTCATGGCCAACGGCAAGGTCGATGTCCGGCCGGAGACCTTCATGAACGGCCAGATCGCGCTTTCGCTCGACAGCGCCGATATCGACCCCTATCTCATCATGAACGGCATCGCTCTGCCACAGACCGGAACCGGGCTGCCGTTCGGCCTGCAGGTCAATGCCGCCGTCGACAGCGACAAGATCGTCTTTTCCGATCTCAAGGGGCATGCGGCCGACAACGAATTTTCGGGTGCACTGACCTTCGACCGGAAGGCTGCGAAGACGACCGCGAGCGGCGGGCTGACACTCGCCAAGGCCGATGCCGGCTGGCTCGGCGAGGCGGTGTTCGGCCAGATCGTCGATCCCGCCAACGGTCAGCTGACCACGGCGGCGCTGGGGCTGCCCATCTTCAAGGATCTCGACGTCAACGTGAAGCTGGCGGCCAAGGAGTTCTGGCCCGGCTTGCCGGAAACGGCGGTGTCGGACTTCACCAGCAATGTTGCCTACAAGGGCGACGAGCTGCAGCTCAACGACATGGCCGGCAACTGGGACGGCGGAAAGCTCTCCGGCAATCTGCTGTTCACCAATGCCAGCGGCACAGGTTTCCTGCAGACGAAGCTTGCGCTTGCCGATTCCGATCTTTCCGGCGTCGTCTGGCTGCGCGACGGCGCGCCGATCGCCAACGGGAAGTTCGGATTGTCGCTGTCGATGGAGGCCTCGGGCAAGACGATCGGCGAGATCGCCAGCTCGCTCAATGGTTCGGGCGAACTGAGGCTCGGCGATACCAGCATACGCGGGTTGAACCTTGCCATCTTGCCGCCGCTGCTTGCCGCGACCGATACGATGCAGGAGCAGATCAATGCCGGCAAGGTGCATCCGATCATCGAGACGCTGCTCAGCAACGGCGAGGCGAAGCTGCCACCACTCGGCATCCCATTCAATATCGCCGACGGGACGCTGAGGGTGCAGAATGTCACCGTCGCCAACGATCTCGCTCGCATCACCGCCGATGCGCAGATCGCGCTGCCGGAAGAGCGCATCAGCGCGACGCTGGGTGTCGGGTTCAATCCTGGCACGGAAGCGCTTTCCGGCGCCGAGCCGGCGCTCCGGCTGAATTTTTCCGGCATGCTGCCATCGCCCGGCAAGACGATGGATGTGACCGATATCACCAGCTATCTGTCGCTGCGCGCCTTCGAGCGCGAGCGCCGCCGTGTCGAGCGGCTGCAGGCGGTCGTGCTCGAAAAACAGCGGCTGCGCCGCGAGGTGGCGCTTTACCGGTTCAACGACGCCGAGCGCATCAAGGCGGCCGAGATCGAGCGGCAACGGCAGGCAGAGGAAGTGCGGCTGCGGGCGCTGGCGCAGAAAGCCGCCGCTGAGAAGGCTGCTGCCGAGGCAGAGGCCGCACGCGCGGCGGAAGCCAAAGCAAAGGCGGATGCCGATGCGCAGGCGAGGGCCGCGGCCGAGGCGGAAGCAGCACGGCGCAGCGGGCAAGCGCAGCCCGGTCCGCTCAATTTCGACCAGTTGCCGGGCGTTCAGGCGCAGTGAAAGCGCAGAGAATCTGATTTATGCATAGCGCGTCAGGCCTTTGTTTTCATTGATGCCGTCGTCCCAAATCGCCACCAGATCTTGAGCAACACGCATCATGCCCCGCGTCAGGGTTGGCGGTCGCCGCCGGCCTGCAGCCAGGAAAGCACATGCAAGCGCAGCGCCGAGGACAGGTTGCTGTCCGGTGGGCGGTGGTCGTCGATTTCGGAGATCAGGGCGGCGAGCGGCATCGAACGGGCGGCGGCGATCGTCTTCAGCTCGGCCCAGAACTCATCCTCCAGCGAGAAACTGGTGCGATGGCCGTGCAATGTCGCCGAATGCTTGCGAATCATGGGGCCTTCACATCCCGGAGAGCACAGCGCGTCCGAGACGCGCTCCGGACTTTCTATCAAATTAAGCGTGGGTTGGCAGATCGCTTCAAGGAAAGGGCGCAAGTGGCTGATCGCAGAATCCATTCCAGCTTTTCACGCGTTGCGTGAAACCGTCACGCGCCGTCGTCATCCGTCTCGATCCGGCCGTCGCGATGGGCTTTGTCGGCTTTGTTGTTCAGGCTGCGTGTCAGCTGCTTCTCGGCCTTGGTGCGGCCAAAGGAGACGCGGTTCTGTTCGGCCTGCTTCTCCTTTTCGGAGCGAGCCTGCTTCTTGCGGAACTGGCGCAGATTGATGATTTCGGCGCTCATGCGGTTGCCTGGACCCTCACGAAAAAGGGAGGCTTGGCCTCCCTTCAAATCACTGCTTCTTGCGGAAGGAGTCGAGCGAGACGACGGAGCCCGGTTTCTTCTCCTCGCCGTCGGCGGGTTTTGCGCCTGCGGCGTCATCGGGCTTTCCTGCCGCATCCACCGGATAGGCGGTGATTTCGCCGGACGGCAATTCCTCGCCATCGGCGAGCGGTACGTCGAATTCGAGCTCGAAGTTGACGGAGGGATCGTAGAAGCCGCGGATCGCATTGAATGGAATGACCAGCTTTTCCGGAACGTCTGAGAAGGAAAGACCGATCTCGAAATGCGTCTCGGTGATCTTCATGTCCCAGAACTGGTGCTGGATGACGATGGTCATCTGCTCGGGGTATTTCGACTTCAGGTGCTGGGAGATGCGCACGCCGGTGGCGCCCGTGAGGAAGGTGATGAAGAAGTGATGATCACCGGGCAGACGGCCCGTCGCTGCGACTTCCGCCAAAACCTTGCGGATGACGCCGCGAAGTGCATCCTGTGCCAGAATGTCGTAGCGGATATGATCCTGCCCCATGCTTTTCCTGTCTTTCGTCGGTTCGGAAGTCTTTTCACAAGGTTGTATGCCACGTCCGGGCGCCTTGGGAAAGACCGGAGCCGAGTCACGTTTTTAAGCAGCATACATGATTTCGGCGGCAGGGAGAAGGTGAAGGCTTCTGTTGCCAGGTGCCTTCGGACCCCGCCTAGAGGTGCGAACCACTAGGACTTTGATTGAAGTGTCACACCGCGATTAAGCAGCGAGACGAGCTTCCGCATAGTTGTCGTTTGCAACTACAATTTTAGCCCGATAACGGCGGTACAATGCCGAGCAAAAAGACGATCTTTACACCCTTGTCGATCCTGTTTCGCCCCCATCAAAAGCCGGCCTCTAAGGCCGCCGGTTTTTGGTGGAGGCGCCGGGTACCGCCCCCGGGTCCAATAGGTTTATTACACCGCTCATTTATCGCCATAGCCGACCCGAAAGCCGGCAAGGCTGATATAGTGGTTTCCTCAGCCCAAGGAAAGGGCAAACGTCATAAAAGCGTTATGCGACCCATCAGAAACATTGGGAAAATGCCCGCCGGTGATTGGTTTCCCAGTTCCGAAGGCTTAAATTGGCCGAAACGGAATCAGCGCGACATGAAGCAATATCTCGATCTCTTGAATCATGTGATGGAAAAGGGCTCCGACCGGGGCGACCGCACCGGCACCGGCACGCGCTCGGTCTTTGGTTACCAGATGCGTTTCGACCTCGAAGAAGGCTTCCCCGTCCTTACCACGAAGAAGCTGCATCTGCGCTCGATCATCCACGAGCTTCTCTGGTTCCTGAAGGGCGAGACGAACATCCGCTATCTCAAGGAGAACGGCGTTTCGATCTGGGACGAATGGGCCGATGAAAACGGCGATCTTGGGCCGGTCTACGGCGCCCAATGGCGCTCCTGGCCAGCGCCCGACGGCGGCCATATCGACCAGATCGCCAATCTGGTCAAAGGCATCGTCAACAACCCGAATTCGCGCCGCCACATCGTCTCGGCCTGGAATCCGGCCGAAGTGGACGAAATGGCGCTGCCGCCCTGCCATTGCCTGTTCCAGTTCTATGTGGCTGATGGCAAGCTTTCCTGCCAGCTCTACCAGCGCTCGGCCGATATCTTCCTCGGCGTGCCGTTCAACATCGCCTCCTATGCGCTGCTGACGATGATGGTGGCTCAGGTGACCGGGCTGAAGCCCGGCGATTTCGTCCACACGCTCGGCGACGCCCATCTCTATCACAACCATTTCGACCAGGCGAAGCTGCAGCTGGCGCGCCGGCCGAAGCCGCTGCCCTTCATGCGCATCAATCCTGATGTGAAGGACATTTTCGGCTTCACCTTCGACGATTTCGAGCTGATCGGCTACGAGGCCGATGCCAGCATCAAGGCGCCGATCGCCGTCTGATCCGGGATATTTCATGGCCGACATTCGCAGGACCATTATCGCCGCGGTTGCCCGCAACGGCATTATCGGCCGCGACGGCGATATGCCGTGGCGGCTTTCGAGCGATCTGAAGCGCTTCAAGGCGCTGACATTGGGAAAGCCTGTCGTGATGGGCCGCAGGACTTACGATTCGATCGGCAAGCCACTGCCGGGACGGCCGAACGTCGTCATTTCGCGGCAAGCGGCGATAGACCATCCCGATGTCTCCATGGCCCATTCGCTGTCCGAGGCGATGACGGCGGCCGGCAGGCTGGCGCTCGAAACCGGCGTCGACGAGATCTGCATTATCGGCGGCGGGCAGGTCTATGCGCAGGCGATCGCTCTTGCCGACCGGATGTGCATCACGCATGTCGAGGCCGATCTCGACGGAGACGCGTCGTTTCCCGCGATCGATCCCGGCATCTGGCAGGCGGGGGAGGTGATCGCGGTTCCAGCCGGCGAAAAGGACAGTTATCCCACGCGTTTCATCGTCTACGAACGCCGTTACGCCTGAAAATGAACTATTTTCCAATTAAATTGACCAAGTTTCTCACGCTGCGTTGAAAGCCGATGCGCTGATACCTATAACGGTCACCAACGCATTCGCCGGTCAGCCCCCACGGTTTCGGATGCGTGGAGACTTAACGAACAACGAGGTTTTGATGCCCTGGAGCAATCAGAATGGCGGCGGCGGCCCTTGGGGCGGCGGCGGCGGTAATAATCAGGGACCATGGGGACAGGGGCCGAACCGGCCGCGCGGTGGCGGCGGCAAGGGCGGACCGCCTGATCTGGAAGATATTATCCGGCGCGGCCAGGACCAGCTGCGCAACATCATTCCCGGCGGCTTCAACGGCGGCGTGGCAGTGATCGTCGCGGCGATCGTCGCGGTCTTCTGGCTGATCCAGTGCATTTATGTCGTGCAGCCGGACGAACGCGGCGTCGAGCTGCGGTTCGGCACGCCGAAGGACGAGATTTCCATGCCGGGCCTGCATTTCCACTTTTGGCCGATGGAAACAGTGGAGACGGTCAAGGTGACCGTACAGCAGCTGAACATCGGGGCGACTTCGGCCTCGTCTTCGAACGGCCTGATGCTGTCCAGCGACAAAAGCGTCATCAACGTGCAGTTCGCGGTCTTTTACACCGTCAGCGATCCCAAGGCCTATCTCTTCAACGTCGAAAATCCGGCAGAGACCTTGCAGCAGGTTTCCGACAGTGCCATGCGTGAGATCGTCGGCCGACGTCCGGCGCAGGACGCCTTCCGCAGCAATCGCCAGCCGATCGAAGTGGACGTGCTCAATATCCTGCAGGACACGATGAACCGCTATGGCGCGGGCGTGACCGTGACCGGCGTGACGATCCAAAACGTGGCGCCGCCGCGGGAAGTCGCCGATGCTTTCGAAGAAGTGCAGCGTGCCGGCCGTGACCGCGACAGCACGATCGAAGAGGCCAATCGCTACACGAACCAGAAGCTCGGCCAAGCGCGAGGCGATGCGGCCAGAATCCGTGAAGATGCAGCCGCTTACAAAGACCGCGTCGTGAAGGAGGCGGAAGGTGAAGCGCAGCGATTCACGGCGATCAACGACGAATATTCGAAGGCGCCCGACGTGACCCGCAAGCGGTTGTATCTCGAAACGATGGAGCAGGTGCTGAAGAATTCCCGGAAGGTCATTATCGACGAGAAGCAGGGCGTCCTGCCCTATCTGCCGCTCAATGAGCTCGGCAAGCCTGCGCAGCAGGGAGGTTGAGTCATGACATCGAACAGACTTCCCATCATTCTCATCATCCTCGCCATCGTGCTGGTCGGGCTTTATTCGTCCATCTTCGTGGTGAATGCACGCGAGCAGGCCATCGTCGTCCGTTTCGGCCAGATCCAGTCGGTCAAGACCGAGCCTGGCATTTATTTCAAGCTGCCCTTCGGCTTCATGGATGCCGACCGCGTTCAGCTGGTCGAAAAGCAGGCGCTGAGGCTCGATCTCGACAATATTCGCGTTCAGGTCCAGGATGGCCAGACCTTCGACGTCGATGCCTTCGTGATCTATAACATCTCGGATGTTCGCCGCTTCCGCGAAACGGTCTCGGGCGATCGCGAAGCCGCGGAAGCGCGGTTGAGAGCGCAGCTCGATTCATCGCTTCGCCGTGTCTACGGTCTGCGTGACTACAATGCCGCTCTCTCGGAAGAGCGTGTCGCGATGATGCTGGAGATTCGCGACGACCTGCGCACGGATGCCGAAAATCTCGGCCTGCATATAGACGACGTTCGCATCCGCCGCACCGACCTTTCGCCGGAGGTTGCACCCAACACCTATAACGCCATGCGTTCGGAACGCCTTGCAGAGGCCGAGCGCATCCGTGCCGAGGGCAATGAGGAAGGCCAGCGGCGGCGCGCCATCGCCGACCGTCAGGTTGTCGAGTTCACCGCGGGCGCCCAGCGCGATGCGGAAATCCTTCGAGGCCAGGGCGATGCGGAACGAAACCGCGTCTTTGCCGAAGTCTTCAGCAAGGATCCAGCCTTCTTCGAGTTCTATCGCTCGATGGCGGCCTATTCCTCCGCTCTCTCGTCGCAGGACACGACGCTGGTGCTGTCGCCGAATTCGGAATTCTTCCGCTATTTCGACAATGCCGCCGGCACCCTGCAGCCGACAAATCCGGCCGCGCCAGTTCCGGCAGTTCCGGGCGCAGTTGCTCCCGCAGCACCGGTCCCGGCGAACTGACAGCCAGCGAAACGACCACCGACAATTTCGGAAGGGCCGGCCCGAGCGCTGGCCCTTTTTTCGTGGAATGGCTGGCCCTTTTTTCGTGGAATGATTGAGACGATCCGGCTTTTGCGAGGCCACGTCACATTGCACGGGGATTTCGCGAAAAGGTGATTTCACCCTCCATCATTCCGCCTTATGCTGATGCTCAATGTGCGCATGCACCCTTATGAGGAAGCTTGATGGCCCCCACGATTCGCTCGCCCTTCAGACGAACGCTAGCGCTTATGGCCAGCGCCGCAATCCTGGCGCAAGCCGGCGTGAGCGGGATGGCCTATGCGCAAACCGCGCCTGAGACGACCGCACCCGGGGTTATTGCACCCGCTCCAGCTACTCCGGAAACGGCTGCTCCCGCTCCTACGCCTCCCGCAGCCGTCGCACCGCAGCAGACCGCTCCGATCCAGGCCGCCGTGCCCAACACCGGCCCGGCTTCCGTCGCCGATCTTGCCGAAGGCCTGCTCGACGCCGTGGTCAACATCTCGACCTCGCAGAAGGTGAAGGACGATGAGGGCGCGGGTCCGGCGCCGCGCGCCCCCGACGGCTCGCCTTTCCAGGAATTCTTCAACGACTTCTTCAACAAGCAACAAGGCAACAAGGGCGGCAACCACAATGTCAGCTCGCTTGGCTCCGGCTTCGTCATCGATCCGACCGGCTATATCGTCACCAACAACCACGTGATCGAGGGCGCCGACGATATCGAGATCAATTTCGCCAATGGTTCGAAGCTCAAGGCAAAGCTGATCGGTACCGATACGAAGACCGATCTTTCGGTGCTGAAGGTCGAGCCGAAGACGCCGCTGAAATCCGTGAAATTCGGCGATTCCAGCACGATGCGCATCGGTGATTGGGTGATGGCGATCGGCAATCCGTTCGGCTTCGGCGGTTCGGTGACGGTCGGCATCATTTCTGGGCGTGGCCGCAACATCAATGCCGGCCCCTACGACAACTTCATCCAGACGGATGCGGCAATCAACAAGGGCAATTCCGGCGGTCCGCTCTTCAATATGAAGGGCGAAGTGATCGGCATCAACACGGCGATCATTTCGCCGAGCGGCGGCTCGATCGGCATCGGCTTTTCGGTGCCGTCGGAGCTTGCTTCCGGCGTCGTTGATCAGCTGCGGGAATATGGCGAGACGCGGCGCGGCTGGCTCGGCGTGCGCATACAGCCGGTGACCGACGATATCGCCGACAGCCTCGGGCTCGACACCGCAAAGGGTGCGCTGGTCGCCGGCGTCATCAAGGGCGGCCCCGTCGACGACGGTTCGATCAAGGCGGGCGACGTCATTTTGAAATTCGACGGCAAGACCGTCAGCGAAATGCGCGACCTGCCGCGCGTCGTGGCGGAAAGCACTGTCGGCAAGGAAGTCGACGTGGTGGTGCTGCGCGACGGCAAGGAGCAGACCGTCAAGGTGAAGCTCGGCCGGCTCGAAGACAGCGATCAGGCGGCTGCATCCGACGATTCAGCACCGGATGGCTCGCAGGACGACGGCGTGATCATTCCGGATCCCGGCGAGAACAGTGACATGGACCAACCGGATTCCGGCGATCAGGCCAAACCTGGACCTGATACACCCGACCAGCATAAGGGCCAGGTGTCGCCGGACGCGGCGACACCGAAGAACGTGCTCGGGCTGTCGCTGTCGCTTTTGAGCCCCGAGACGCGCAAAGCCTTTGGCATTGCCGAGAGCGTCGACGGCGTCGTCGTAACCGAGGTGACACCCGGCTCCGCCTCGGCCGAAAAGGGGCTGAAGCCCGGCGATGTCATCGTCGAGGTGGCGCAGGAGTTCATGAAGTCGCCGGATGCGGTCGCCGCCAAGGTGCAGGCGCTGAAACAGGAAGGCCGCCGCAATGCCCAGCTGATGATCGCAGGGGCGAATGGCGATCTGCGGTTCGTGGCGGTGCCGATGGAATAAGCGAAAAAGAAGCGGTCAGCCGCTTCCTTTTTGATGCCTGGCGACGTGGGTGCGCAGCGCGGCATTGATATCCGTCTGGTAGCCGCGACCGCCCGCATGGCTCTTGAACCAGTCTAGGATATCGGCGTCTACGCGGATGGTCACCGATTGCTTCAGCGGCCGGTACAAATTGCCCTTGCGGGCAAGGCGCCACTGTTCGCCGGTGATCTCAGGAATGTCGCCAGTGTCGATATTCTTTTCGGGAAGCTTCTCCAGTGCCCGAAGTTCGGCGAGCTGCGCGTCAGTTAGGGGTCGATTGCTCATATCGTCTTCTCTCGTGTCGCCTTTCGAGCGCTGATCACTCGGACGGTCTCTTCATCCTCGGCACCGAGGATGATATGGACGGCAACCAGTACAGTCACTAAACCCACGACGCCGATCGCCAGCCATCTTTGTTCGCCGTCATAGACCGCGTCCGGAATGGGAAGATACTGCGGATCATTCCAGATCAGACACGCTGTCTCGAAGGATACGCATGCTTGGCCTTGTTGGTCCGGTTCTTCTCGTCGTTCCATTGAAACCGCGGCATGTCTTATCCGACAAAATTGTACGTACAAATTTGTAAAATTTCAAGAGGCTATCGTGAAGCGAAAATCCGTCTTGCGATAACCCTGGATATAAAGCAGGGCGGTCAAGTCGCCGTGGTTGATGCGCATCTGCGCTTCGGCGGCAACAGCGGGCTTGGCGTGGAGGGCGACGCCGGAGCCGGCAAGGTGCAGCATGCCGAGATCGTTGGCGCCGTCACCGACGGCGATCGCTTCTTCCGGCGAAATGCCGAGGCTTGCTGAAATTTCGTTCAGCGCATCGACTTTCGCCTGTTTGCCGAGGATCGGTTCGGCGACGAAGCCGGAGAGGATGCCGCCGTCTTCGAGCAGCGTGTTGGCACGGTTCTCGTCGAAGCCGAGGGTGGCGGCGATGCGGCTGGTGAAGACGGTGAAGCCGCCGGAGACAAGCGCGGTGTAATGGCCTTTCGACTTCATGGTGGCGATCAGTTCCGGCCCGCCCGGGGTGAGCGTGATGCGCTTGGCAATGACCTCGTCGACGACCGATATCGGCAGCCCCTTCAGCAGGGCGACACGCTCACGCAGGGCAGGCTCGAAAGCGATCTCGCCGTTCATGGCGCGAGCAGTGATGGTCGCGACCTTCTCCTTCAGGCCGACTTCGGCGGCGAGTTCATCGATGCATTCCTGGCCGATCATCGTCGAATCCATGTCGGCGATCAGCAGCTTCTTGCGGCGGGTCTCCTGCTCCTGGATAACGAGGTCGATGGGCGCGCTCGATATGACGGCAAGGATATTGGCCTCTGCCGCTTGCCTATCGGTGCCGTCGCGCAGCGCGATGTCGCAGGCAACGCCATCGGCTAGCCAGTAGAGACCGGAAGCGTTCACGGCCTCGGCCGCCTGCTCGGCGATTTCGGGGGTCAGCACGGGATTTGACGGATTGGCAACAAGCGTGGCAACGAGGGCCATGATGGAAAACCTTCTGAGCACAGTGAACGCGATCCTGATAACCGGGCCGACCGCCAGCGGCAAGTCCGCGCTCGCCGTCGAATTGGCCAGACGCCATGACGGCGCGGTCGTCAACGCCGACAGCATGCAGGTCTACGACACGCTGCGGGTGCTGACCGCGCGCCCGTCGGATGAGGAAATGCAGGGCGTGCCGCATCATCTCTACGGCCACGTGCCGGCGGATGCGGCCTATTCCACCGGCGCCTGGCTGCGCGATGTCACAGCACTGCTGCCGGCGCTGAGGGCCGCAGGGCGGTTGCCGGTCTTCGTCGGCGGCACGGGACTTTATTTCAAGGCGCTGACCGGCGGGCTCTCCGATATGCCGGAGGTACCGAAGGCGCTGCGGGAGAAACTCAGGGCGCGGCTGGTGGAGGAGGGGCCGGACGGGCTCTATGCCGAACTTGCCGAGGCCGATCCCGCCATGGCGGCAAGCCTCAACCGCCAGGACGGGCAGCGGATCGTCCGGGCGCTGGAGGTGATCAAGGCGACGGGACGGTCGATCGCCGATTTCCAGGGCCGGTCGGGGCCGGTGGTGATCGACGCCGATGGGGCCCGTAAGATCGTCGTGCTGCCGGATAGGGCGGTGCTGCATCAGCGCATCAACGGGCGTTTCGAAAAAATGCTGCAGCAAGGCGCGGAAGACGAGGTACGGGCTCTGCTTGCGCTCGATCTGCCGGCCGAGACGCCTGTGATGAAGGCAATCGGCGTGTCGCAAATTACGGCGATGCTGAGGGGTGAGATAACGCGCGACGAGGTACTGGAGAAGGGTGCTGCGGCGACGCGGCAATATGCCAAGCGGCAAATGACATGGTTCCGCAATCAGATGGACGATAGCTGGGAACGGCTGACGGTTTAAGCTTCAGTTTGTTGCGGGCCTTATGCTTGAGACATCTGCTGGCTCAGCAGTTTGACGAGTTCGCCAACCGCCGACTGCAACTGGTCCGGCAGAAATCCGCCGAAGCCCAGCATCAGGCCGGGGCGCGCCGGCCGTGTGGCATACATCGGGGAGATCGCACGCAGGGCGAGGCCGGACGAGAGGGCGCGGGCTGCGAGTTGCACGTCGTCGACCTCCTCAGGCAGCCATAGAAGAATATGCATGCCCTGGTCGCTTTGCTGGACGCGGCATCCCTCAGGCAAGGCCCGCGCGAGCGCCGAAAGCAGAACAGCGCGGCGCTCGGCATAGAGGCCGCGGATGCGCCGGATATGCGCTTCGAAATAGCCTTCCCTCATATAGGCCGCCAGAACGTGCTGTTCGGCGGTCGGCGAATGCCGGTCGAGAATGGCGCGGGCGCCGGCAAAGGCTTCCGCGAGTGGCAAAGGGGCGATGACGTAGCCGAGGCGCAGGGAGGGAAAGAGCACCTTGCTGAACGTGCCGAGATAGATGACGCGTGAGGGACGCAGCCCTTGCATCGAGGGAAAGGGGTGTCCGGCATAACGCAGCTCGCTGTCGTAGTCGTCTTCGACGATCCAGGCGCGATTTTGGTCGGCCCAGGTGATCAAGGAATTGCGCCGAGCCATGCTGAGCGGCATTCCGATCGGATATTGGTGCGACGGGGTCACGAATGCGGCGCGCGCCTGCGGGCATAGCTCAAGGCCGCGTTCCACGTTCATTCCCTGTGCATCGACCGGCAGGCGATGCGTCTGGACGCCGAGATCATCGAGCACCGCCGTCAGGCCGGGATAGGCCGGGTCCTCGGCCCATACCGGATCGTCACGCGAGAGAAGGACCCGGCCCGCCATATAGAGGCCTTGCTGGGTGCCTGACGTGACGATGACCTGTTCCGGTTCGCAATGAACGGCCCGCGCGCGCCGGACATGGCCGGCAATGGCAAGCCTGAGTTGGAGCAAGCCCATGGGGTCGTGGTAACCCGAAGGTGCGGCCTGTCGCGACGCGCGCACGCGGTTGCCGAGACGGCGCCAGTTGTCGTCGGGCGCAATACCGCAAGCGGGGACGGCGATGGCGAAGGGAACGGGCGGGTGAGGGGTGAGCGCACGGGCGATGGCGATCAGCCGGGCAGCCTGAGAAGGCAGGTCGACAGCATCTGCGCTTGACGGCGCTACCGGATGAGGCGCGAGCGCCGGCGTTACGTCGATCACATCGGCGGCAACACGGGTCCCGGCTCCGACCCGCGCTTCGAGATAGCCTTCGGCGGTCAACTGATCGAACACCTCGACGACAGTGCCGCGCGCGATCTTCAGCGAAGCCGCAAGGCTACGCGTCGAAGGAAGGCGTTCTCCCGACCTCAGCTCACCGCGGGCGATTGCGTTCCGCAGGGCCTGCGCAAGCTGGCGACCGACATTGGCCGTTCGATTGATCGCGTTCAACGATGGTATCTCGATGATGCTGCGCCGTTTGGACATCGCAAAATGGTCCATAGAGTTTCTTCAAAAATGGCGCTTCATGGTGAACCACTTTTCGAGGAAAAGGAAGCGGATTGGCGGCTTCCCGATGGCGCATTTTTCGTCTTCGGGATCGTGCCGTGCGCGGGCGCAAACTTCTGGAAAAAGGCAAATGCAGGATCTTCTCGTCGTCTATATCGCTTACGTAATCGCTGCAGGCAGTCCTGGACCAAGCAACATGGCCATCATGAACGCGGCGATGCGACAAGGGCGTCGACCGGCGCTCGCCCTTGCCGCCGGGGTCATAACGATGTCGACCTGCTGGGGGCTGGTGGCGGTTACCGGCATCTCGACACTCCTGGTCCGCTATGCCCATGCGCTGCTGCTGCTCAAGGTCGTAGGCGGGCTGTACCTCCTCTGGCTCGCCTGGAGGGCGGCCCGCTCTGCAGTCGCCCCGGACAGGCCGGCAAGCGAGGTCGTTCGAGCCCCCGCGCAACTCGGCGCGCTCTATCGTCGCGGCGTTCTGATGCATCTCGGCAACCCGAAGTCGGTTCTGGCCTGGGTGGCGATCATGTCGCTCGGCCTCAAGCCGGGCGCTTCGCCGGAGATGGCCGTCACCGCCTTTGGCGGCTGCGTGCTCTTGGGGATCTCGATATTCGCCGGCTATGCCGTGCTCTTCTCCACGGCACCGATGGTGCGCGGCTACGCCCGTGCGCGGCGGTGGATCGAGGGCAGTCTTGCCGTCTTCTTCGCGGGCGCCGGATCGCGCCTTCTGTTCTCACATTGACCGGATTTTCAGGATCGCATCATGTCTATCGCTTCTCCATTTCATGGTCTTTCGGCCTTTCCGCCCACGCCCGCCGATAGGGATGGCCGGGTCGACACGGAAGCCCTCGGCCGCCTGCTGGAACGCCTGTGTGATGCAGACGTGGCATCGATAGGCCTTCTCGGCAGCACCGGGATCTATGCCTTTCTCACACGTGAGGAGCGACGGCGAACCGTCGAGGCTGCGGTCGAGTGCGTTCGCGGTCGTATTCCCCTCGTCGTCGGCGTCGGTGCTCTGAGGACAGACCATGCCCGGAGCTTGGCGAGGGATGCCGAGGCCGCCGGTGCAGACGCTCTTCTGCTTGCGCCGGTGTCCTACACGCCGTTGACCCAGGACGAAGCCTATGAGCATTTCCTGGCGGTCACCGAGGCGGCGAAGCTGCCGCTTTGCATCTACAACAATCCCGGCACGACCCACTTCACCTTCAGCCGGGAGCTTCTGCAGCGCCTGTCCGATATCGAGACGATCAGGGCCGTGAAGATGCCTCTGCCTGCTGACGGCGATTTCGCAGACGAGTTGGCGGCATTGCGAGAGAAGACCAGCCTTGCGATCGGCTACAGCGGCGACTGGGGCGCGGCCGAAGCGCTGCTTTCAGGTGCCGACGCCTGGTACAGCGTCATCGGCGGCTTGCTTCCGCGCGTCGCGCTTGCCCTGACCAAGGCCGCGATTGCGAGCGGGGGCGGCGAAGTGCGTCGGCTCGATGGTCTTCTCGAGCCGCTCTGGCAAACGTTCAAGGCGTTCGGAAGCCTTCGCGTGGTCTACACGCTGGTCGACCTTCTCTCACTCGCCAGGGCAGAGCTCCCACGCCCTCTCTTGCCGCTCCGGCCGATGGATCGGCAGCGTGTGCTCGAGGCCGTCGAGCCTCTGATCGCATTGGAGAGCGAGCTGAAGCGTCAATCCTTGTTGTAGAGGCTGCTCAGCGGTTTTTTCAGGATGCTTTCGCGCAGCGACGTGCCTGGCTCCCGGCGGGAGACGGCGGGCTGGTCCGCCGGCGGTGCCGGCCGGGGAAAGACCGGCTCGTCGCGGCGCATCTCGCGGCGGAGCGCGTCCAACCGGGGATCGATCGCGGGTGACGTGGCGGGGTCCAGCCGCGGTGTTTGCGGCAGCAGTTCGCGGCGGTAGGATTCGAGTGGCGCGACGGAAGAGGTGGGCGGCGCGTAGGGCTTCGCGTCGATATCCTCGTCGGCTGCATCAGCCTCGTCGAAACCTGCCACCGACGCGGCATAGTTCTGCTGGAAATTCGAAATATCGGGTCCGACGGTCACCGCCCGCATGCGGGTGACGATCTTGCGCAGATCGACCGTATCCGGATCCTCCTCGCTCTGCTTGCTGTTGGCGCTGGTCGCCTTCGGCAGGAGGTTTTCGTCGACGCGGGAAAAACGCATACGCATCGGCACGCTGATCGCCTCGCCAAAGGCGATCGCCTCGCCATTGCCGATCGAGGAGATGAAGCTCGTCGTCGAGATCGACGAGTTCGGAATGGCCGAGCGGATGATGTCCTGATCTCGGTCGTTGGCGAGGCGCATGGCAAAGAGCGTCGAGCACTGCGACAGGATCGTCTGGTCGAGTTCGCCCGGCCGCTGCGTGATGATGCCGAGCGAGACGCCGTATTTGCGGCCTTCCTTGGCGATGCGGGCGATCGCCTGGCGCGTCGGCACGAAGCCGAGGCTCGGATCGGAGGGGATATAACGGTGAGCTTCCTCGCAGACGACGAGCATGTGGATGGCGCCGTCGCTCCACAGCGCCACCTCGAAGGCCATGCGGCAGAGTACGGAGGCGACCGAATTGACGACCTCCGAGGGGATGCCGGCAAGCTGGAAGGTGCAGATCGGCCGATTCTCGCCGGGGATGCGGAAGATCTGCGCGATGGTTTCGGTGATTGTGTCGCTGATCGTGTTGTTGGAGAACATGAAGTGATAGCGCGGATCGTTGATCGCAGCGATGAGGCGCATCTTCAGCGACCGCAGGAAGGGCTTTTCCGAGCGGCCTTCCAGGCGGCCGATGCGCTCGTCGATCAGCGCCAGCAGATCGGCCATGCGGTAGGGAACCGGCGTGTCGGCGGTAATCGAACTCTTTTCCGTCGTGCGGCGCACCAGCGAATTGTCGCTGCCGCGGAAGGCGCGCTTGGCTTCCGGCAGGATATCGCGCAGCATATCGAGCTCTTCGGGCACCGGCGGGCGGCCGCGAAAGACGACTTCGGCGAACTCCTCAAGCCGCATCAGCCAGAAGGGCAGATCAAGCGTATCGGTATCGATGGTGACGGCGTGCTGAGGAAAGGCGGCGGCGAATTCGTTATGCGGATCAAGGATCAGGACGCGCAGCTTCGGGTCCGCCGCGATCGCCTTGTGCAGGAGCAGCGACACGGCCGTCGACTTGCCGACGCCGGTCGAGCCGACGACGGCGAAATGCTTGGAGAGCATCGAGGGGATGTGGATCGCCGCATCGATGCTTTCGTCCTGCGTCAGCTTGCCGATGACGGCGGTCGTACCTTCGCCGGCATCGTAGATGCGCATCAGGTCGGCCGATCGGATGCGGTGCGCGATGGCGCCGAGATAGGGATAACGCGAGATGCCGGTCGAGAATTCCTCGCGCCCGTCCTCGTCGACACGGACTTCGCCGAGGAGCTCGGTCTCGATCTTGAAAATATTGTCTTCGCCTTCGCCCCAGGCATGGCTGCCGGTGTTCATCTGATAGACGAGGGCAACGACGCGGTTGCGGCCGACGCTGATCGAAATCAACCGCCCCACGGACCAGAGTTCGGTCAGATCGGTGCCGCCCTGTTCGGCGACGGCGGCAATCGTCGCCCGCGAACCGCTGCATGCAACGACGCGGCCGAGAAAGCGATTCCCGGGCGTATGGCCATCGCGGCGATCATGCTCGCCTGCCTTGCCAGACATGCGCAAGTCGTTGTTGAGCAAAGGGCTACTCCCTGCGGTAGCGTAGAAGAATAAAGTCGATCCTTTAACAAATCCTTCATCCTATCGATTTTCGGGGATGCAGGCGTGGGGCAGTTTTTTATTGCGGCATGCGTTGACGCTGCGAAATTTTCTGTCTATCACTTCCGACCATGAAAATCGCAACGGCTCTTATCGTGGTGGGAAAGCGCATGGGCAGGATGGTGTAACCATCCGGCGATAGCCACCCATGCGCTAGATGACAGGCTCCTCAGGGGCCTTTTTTTATGCCCGAAATTCGGGCTTCCGGCCACAAACGCAATCCCAGCATCAAACGGAACAGACAGATGAGCACGGACAATCAGGCGGCAGGCAATCGGATGACGGGAGCGGAGATCGTTCTCAAGGCGCTGAAGGACAACGGCGTCGAACATATTTTCGGCTATCCCGGCGGCGCCGTCCTGCCGATCTACGACGAGATCTTCCAGCAGGAGGATGTCAAGCACATCCTCGTCCGCCACGAGCAGGGGGCAGGCCATGCGGCCGAAGGTTACGCCCGCTCCACCGGCAAGGTCGGCGTCATGCTGGTGACCTCTGGCCCGGGCGCCACCAATGCCGTCACGCCGCTGCAGGATGCGCTGATGGATTCGATCCCGCTCGTCTGCCTGACCGGACAGGTTCCGACCCCACTGATCGGCTCCGACGCCTTCCAGGAATGCGATACGGTCGGCATCACCCGGCCCTGCACCAAGCACAACTGGCTGGTGAAGGACGTCAACCAGCTTGCCGCCGTCATTCACGAGGCCTTCCGCATCGCCCAGTCCGGTCGTCCGGGCCCTGTCGTCGTCGATATTCCGAAGGACGTGCAGTTTGCGACCGGCGCCTACACGCCGCCCGCCGATTACGCGATCCAGAAGAGCTACCAGCCGAAGATCCAGGGCGACCTCAACCAGATCCATGCCGCGATCGAACTGATGGCGAATGCGCGCCGTCCGATCATCTATTCCGGCGGCGGCGTCATCAATTCCGGCCCCGAGGCTTCCAAGCTGCTGCGCGAGCTGGTCGAGCTCACCGATTTCCCGATCACCTCGACGCTGATGGGCCTCGGCGCCTATCCTGCTTCAGGCAAGAACTGGCTGAAGATGCTCGGCATGCACGGCTCCTACGAGGCCAACATGGCGATGCACGACTGCGATGTCATGGTCTGCATCGGCGCCCGCTTCGACGATCGCATTACTGGCCGTCTCAATGCCTTTTCGCCGAACTCGAAGAAGATCCATATCGATATCGATCCATCCTCGATCAACAAGAACGTCCGTGTCGATATCGGCATCCGCGGCGATGTCGGCCATGTCCTCGAAGACATGGTCCGCCTGTGGCGGGCGCTGCCGAAGAAGCCGGAAAAGGGCCGCCTGGACGACTGGTGGAGCGATATCGCCCGCTGGCGGGCACGCAACTCCTTCGCCTATACGAAGAGCAATGACGTCATCATGCCGCAATATGCGCTGGAGCGGCTCTTCGCCCACACCAAGGACCGCGATACCTACATCACCACCGAGGTCGGCCAGCACCAGATGTGGGCGGCACAGTTCTTCGGTTTCGAGCAGCCGAACCGCTGGATGACCTCGGGCGGCCTCGGCACGATGGGCTACGGCCTGCCCGCCGCGCTCGGCGTGCAGATCGCCCATCCCGACAGCCTCGTCATCGACATTGCCGGCGACGCCTCGATCCAGATGTGTATCCAGGAAATGTCGGCGGCGATCCAGCACGATGCGCCAATCAAGATCTTCATCATGAACAACCAGTATATGGGCATGGTGCGCCAGTGGCAGCAGCTGCTGCACGGCAACCGCCTATCGAATTCCTATACGGAGGCGATGCCCGATTTCGTCAAGCTGGCGGAAGCCTATGGCGCCGTCGGCCTGCGCTGCGAAAAGCCGGATGCGCTTGATGACACCATTCTGGAGATGATCGAGGTCAGAAAGCCTGTCATCTTCGATTGCCGCGTCGCCAATCTCGCCAATTGCTTCCCGATGATCCCCTCGGGCAAGGCCCATAACGAAATGCTGTTGCCGGACGAAGCCACCGACGAAGCGGTCGCCAATGCGATCGACGCCAAGGGCCGCGCGCTCGTCTGATCAGGGAAGGAACCAAGAACATGAACGCACACCTACAGCCCACGGGCTCCGCCTATTTCATCTCGCCGGAAACGGCGGCGGTCGAAAGCCACACGCTTTCGGTTCTCGTCGACAACGAACCGGGCGTTCTTGCCCGGGTCATCGGCCTGTTTTCCGGCCGCGGCTACAATATCGAGAGCCTGACGGTCTCCGAGACCGAGCATCAGGCGCATCTTTCCCGCATCACCGTCGTCACACGCGGCACGCCGCAGGTGCTGGAACAGATCAAGGCGCAGCTCGAGCGCATCGTGCCGGTGCATCGCGTCGTCGACCTGACGGTGCGCGCCCGCGAACTCGGCCAGGATCGCCCGATCGAGCGCGAAGTGGCGCTGGTCAAGGTGATCGGCGAGGGCGAGATGCGCGCCGAGACCCTGCGTCTTGCCGATGCCTTCCATGCCAAGGTGGTGGATGCGACGGTCGGCCACTTCATTCTGGAGATCACCGGCAAATCATCGAAGATCGATCAGTTCGTGGCGATCATGAAGCCGCTCGGCCTCATCGAGGTGTGCCGTACCGGCATTGCGGCGATGAATCGCGGCGTGCAGGGCATGTAAAAATTACAGCCCGGGCATGTAAGGCAATAATTGAGAAAGCCGCTGAGATCAAAGCATCTCCAGCGGCTTTTTCTTTGTGGGCGGTGGAAAGGCGGCGTCGAGGGCATCCCAGTCGTCGTCGGTGATGTCGAGCGAGACGCAGTCGCGGTTTTCAGCTGCGCGTTCGGCATTCGACGTCTTCGGAATGACGATGACGCCGTCGCGTTCCAGCAGGAAAGCGAGCGCCAGCTGGGCGGGCGTTGCCTGATAGGCCTTGGCGATGCGGATCAGTTCGGGATGGTGCAGGATATTTCCCTGCTCGATCGGCGAATAGGCCATGACGGGAATGCCGCGGCTCTGGCACCAGGGCAGCAGATCGAATTCGATGCCGCGGCGGGAAAGGTTATAGAGCACCTGGTTGGCGGCGACATTGGCGCCGTCGGGCACTCCGAGCAGTTCCTCCATGTCGTCGGTGTCGAAGTTGGAGACGCCCCAAGCGCCGATCTTGCGGGATGCCTTGAGTGTTTCAAAGGCGGCGACGGTCTCTGCGAGCGGATGGTCTCCGCGCCAGTGCAGCAGATAGAGATCGATGCGATCGGTGCCCAGCCGTTCGAGACTGCGCTCGCAGGCCTCGATCGTGCCTGTCAGGCTGGCATTCCAAGGATAGACCTTGCTGACGATGAAGACCTCGTCGCGCCGGCCCCTGATCGCCTGGCCGACGATCTCTTCGGCGCCGCCGTCGCCGTACATTTCGGCGGTGTCGATCAGCGTCATGCCGAGATCGATGCCGGCCCTCAGGCTTTCGATCTCCGCTTGGGCATGGCCGGCATCCTCGCCCATCGCCCAGGTTCCCTGGCCGAGCGCCGGCGCTTCTACGCCGTTCGGGAAGGTGATTGTCGGAATCCGGTTGTCTTGCATGATCTTTTCCATTTTGCAGGAGATTACGGCGAATTCTTATCTTTCAAGTAATCCTGTCACCATGACAATGATGTAATGGTATCGGCCACTTAGGACAGTTATGTTGACCTAAATAAACAGGCCGCAGAAAGCTGGCTTCGGGAGGTCGCATGCCGCTGGATACATTTCTCGCCCTCGTTCTCTTCGCCTTCACGACCTCGATCACGCCGGGACCGAACAATATGATGCTCTTCGCATCGGGCGTGAATTTCGGCTTCCGCAGGACGATCCCGCATATGTTCGGCATCGGTGTCGGTTTCTTCTCGCTGCTCATCGGCGTCGGCCTTGGGCTCGGCGCGCTGCTGCACACGGTGCCCGTGGTCTATACGGCGCTAAAATTTGCGGGCGGAACCTATCTGCTCTGGATCGCCTGGAAGATCGGCTCGTCGCGCTCGCTCAGCGAAGGCAGGAGTGGCGTCGAGCCGATGTCCTTCTTCGCGGCGGCCGCCTTCCAGTGGATCAACCCGAAAGCCTGGGTGATGGCGGTCACGGCGATGGCGACCTACACCAATCCGCAACTCTACCTGGTGAGCGTGCTGATCGTCGGTCTCGCTTTTGCGGCGGTCAATGTGCCCAGCGTTTCGACATGGGCAGGCTTCGGCTCGGCGCTGAGGGAATGGCTGTCCGATCCGGTGCGGCTGAAATGGTTCAATATCAGCATGGCGGTGCTGTTGGTGCTAAGCCTCTGGCCGATGCTAAAATAGAGTGATTGCCGGCTTCATCAGCATCAGCCAGAAAATGCCGATGACCGCTGAGAAGGCCGGAAAACCGCAGGCGAACCAGATGCGGTAAAGGCTGAAATAGGCCGGCGGCAGAGCTTTTCCCGCCGCTGCTGCGGCGCGGGCGAGATCGCGCAAACGGATCTGGATCCAGACGACCGGCAGCCAGAACAGGCCAGTCACGACATAAAGCAGCAGCGACAGCGCAATCCATCCCTCCGACAGTTCCCAACCGATCGACCGGGCCAGGAAATAGCCGGTCACCGGCTGGAGAATGGCTGCGGTGGCGGTAAAGAGGGTGTCGGCGATGACAACCGTGCTGGCGACATGGGCGATCAGACGGGGATCTCGTGTCCGGTGCGCCATCACCATGAAGAAGGCGATGCCGGCGCCGGTGCCGAAGAGAACGGTCGCGCCGATGACATGGGCAAGCAGCAGCCATTGCTCGAGCATCAGCGTTCATCCAGGATGGCAAGGGCCGTCAGCGTCAACAGGATCGACGGCAGCACCTTGACGAGAGGACCGAGCGGATCGAGCCAGAGCGCGGGTTCGAGCAGGCTGGCGCCGGCAAGATAAGTGAACGACACGGCCAGCATGCCGAGAAGGGCATGTTTCGCCAGCGGGCGAAGGAGGACGGCGGCGCCGAGAGCGATGTCGATCAGGCAGGTTGCAAGCGTCAGCGCCGTTGCTGCGGCCTCAGGCATCAACCGCAGGAAGTGAGCGGACGTCTTCTCCAGCGTCAGCAGCGGGATCAAACCTGAGAGAAGCCAGAAAACAGATAGGCCCGATATTACGAGCGGCTTCAGAAGATAGAGCCTGGCAAACCAGAGATCCTGTACGCCGGACGGATTGGCCGAGAGCGTCGCTGCCGCGGGTGTCGTGGCAAGACCGCTCTCCGCTTTCAAGCTCCGCACACCTTCCGACATGATGGTCATCGCCGTGGAGCGCAGCGGCGAACGCCAGCCGAGCAGTCCTGATAGATCGGCCAGCCACGTGACCGGGCCGGCAAGCCAGCGAGGGAGAGCGAACACGCGGGCTGGCTGCAGGCCGAGCCACTGGCGGTGAAGGCGGACGAGATCGGCGAGCGTCAGAACTTCGGCGGCGGCAAGATCGATATCGCCGGAGATGCCGCCGGAGACCGCCCGCGACACGGCTTCCGCCACATCGTCCAGCGAAAGCGTTTCGACCGGACTTTCGGCATGGACCAGCGGCAGCACCAGGGGAAAGGCGGCAAGCGCCCGCAGCAGCGCCGAGCCGCCATGGGCATTGCGGCCAAGAACGAGGGCAGGGCGCAGGATGAGGTAAGACAGGCCGCTTGCCGCCAGCGCCTCGTCGGCCCGCCGCTTGGTGGCGAGGAAGGGAAGATCGCCAGCGGCTCCCGCCGTCCTTGCCGATATCTGCACGATCAGCGGGCGCGATGAGCCTTTTGCGGCGGAATAGAGCGCCAGCATCGCCTCTGCCTGGGTGGCCGACAGATCATCCGACAGGCCGTCCTGCAGGGCGCCGGCGCAATTGACGACGACATGCTGGTCCTTGAGGATCTCGTCCCAATCCGCTGGTTTCGTCATGCGCGAGAGATCTGCGCGCTGCCAGTCGATCGCCGGCTGTTTCAGGCGCGCACGCGCGGGATTGCGGCCGATGCCGGTGACGGCGTGGCCGTCGGCAACGAGCCGGGCCGCGACGACGGAGCCTATGAAGCCGGTTGCGCCGAGAATCAGAATGTTCATGGCAGGAGATTAGCGGAAAAGCGCATGAGACATAGAAGGGCTTGGCGGGCCTGCGGCATATGTTAGAAATAGCGAGCAGTTTCGGGAGGGCTTCGCCTTGCACGACCATGACGACGACCATGCTCACGGAAATGAGCACGCCCAAGGGCATGATCACGACAACCATTATTCCGACATGCAGGCGCGCGTGAAGGCGTTGGAAACGCTGCTGACGGAGAAGGGGCTGATCGATCCGGCGGCGATCGATGCCATCGTCGAGACCTACGAGACAAAGGTAGGGCCGAGGAACGGCGCGCATGTCGTGGCAAAAGCCTGGAGCGATCCTGATTTCGCCGACTGGCTGAAGCGCGATGCGACGGCGGCCATCGCCAGCCTTGGCCATACCGGCCGGCAGGGCGAGCATATGCGCGCCGTCTTCAACACGGCCGAGACCCATCATCTCGTCGTCTGCACGCTGTGCTCCTGTTATCCCTGGTCGGTGCTCGGCCTGCCGCCGGTCTGGTACAAGGCGCCGGCCTATCGCTCGCGCGCCGTCATCGATCCGCGCGGCGTGCTGGCCGAATTCGGTCTGACCCTGCCTGAGGACAAGAAGATCCGCGTCTGGGATTCGACGGCGGAACTGCGTTATCTCGTCATTCCCGAGCGGCCCGAAGGGACCGATGGAATGGACGAGCAGACGCTCGCCGGCCTCGTCAGTCGCGATGCGATGATCGGCACGGCCGTTGCCCGCAAGCCGGAGGGCGCCACATGAACGGGCCGCACGATCTCGGCGGGCAGATGGGCTTCGGAGCTGTCGCGCCCGAGAAAGACGAGCCTTATTTCCATGCCGAATGGGAAAAGCGGGCGCTCGGCATCACACTTTCCTGCGGCGCTTTCGGCGCATGGACGATCGATGAAAGCCGGCATGCGCGCGAGAATATTCCGCCGGCCGATTACCTCGCCGCCAGCTATTACGAGATCTGGGTCCGCGGCATCGACAAGTTGCTCGAACGGCATGGTTTTGCGACGCGCTCGGAATTGCTGTCCGGTCATGCGCAGCAGCCAGGAGCCGTTCCGAAGCGGGTGCTGAAGGCGGACATGGTGCCCGGCGTTCTGGCGAAGGGCGGGCCTTGCGATCGTCCTGTTAAGACCGCGCCGCGCTTCGTGGCCGGCGAAGCGGTGAAGACAAAGAATTTCAATCCAGTAACGCATACGCGCCTGCCGCGTTATGCCCGAGCCAAAACAGGCGTGGTCGAGGCAGTGCAGGGTGCTTTCGTCTTCCCTGACGACAATGCGCATGGCGAGGGCGAAAACCCGCAATGGCTCTATACGGTCGTTTTCGACGGCGCGGAGCTTTGGGGCGGAGATGCCGATCCCACGCTGACCGTGTCGATCGATGCCTGGGAGAGCTATCTTGAGCCGGCATGAAATGTCGCCCCTGACGCAATCGTCCGGGCTGCCGAGGTCGCCGGAGGGCGAGCCGGTTTTTCCCGAGCCATGGGCGGCCGAAGCTTTCGCCATGACCGTGCACCTGCACGCAAAAGGCCTGTTCAGCTGGAGCGAATGGGCTGAAACGCTTTCCGCGCAATTGCACAAGCCCGGCCGGGCCGAAGATGGCAGCGACTATTTCGACTGCTGGGTGGCGGCACTCTGCGACCTTATTGTCGACAACGGCATCGCCGATGCGGAAACGATCCTGGCACTGCAGCAGAACTGGCAGCGGGCGGCGGAGGCGACGCCGCATGGACGGCCGATCGAGCTCGGCAACGATCCCTCACGCTGATCCTTAGAGCGGTTCAGCTGTTCACGGAAGCGCAGAACCGCTCTAACTCTTTGTTTTTGCGTAATTCCGGACGGAAAACCGCTTCGCGCTTTTCCTGGAATTACTCTACGACGGGAATTGCCGGTAGCACTCCTCGGCTACCTCCCGCAGCGTCTCGCGGGAGATTTCTCCGGTCACGGCATAACCGAGTTCGCCGTCGATCCAGTAGAAAGTTTCGAGATTGCCCGATGAGGCGAAGCGGAAGCTCGTTGTGCGGTTTTCCGTGTTGCGGCCGACCATGACGGTCAGGCGCTCGCCGGCCTGGTTTTCATACATGAACATGGCGCCCGGCCTGCCGTCGACCGGAAGCAGGCGGCCGCCGACGAGCTTGAAGCCGAGCGGCTGCAGGTTGGGGATCTTGAGGTTCTGGATTGCCAGGCGCTTGCCGAGCCAGGTGGCGAGGTGGACCTCCTCGTTTGCGAAGACCTCGACGGGATGGCGAACCTCGGCGGCATACACAGTGAAGGCGGTTTGGGCCTGTTTTGGCAGGGTTTCGGAGCCGGCAAGCTGCAGTTCCGGCTTTTCCAGAAGTGCGGGGCCATAATAGCCGCTGGCGGCGCCGAGCGTGAAAACGAGGAGGGCTGATGCGGCGATCGCCCAGCGTTTCGCTCCCGATGAAACGGCGCGCGGGGGGACGACGAGCAGAGGATCGGTGTCCTTCGCCTTCTCATAACCGGCAAACAGCGATCGGATGCCTGAATTCTGCGCCTGCCATTCGGCGACCATCGCCGCCTCGTCGGGATTGTCGGCCAGGAAGGCCTCGATGCGGGCGCGCACCGTTTCCGGCAGCTGGCCGTCGGCATAGGCGTGAAGGTCGGCTTCGGTGACGCTCGGATTGGTCTCGTTCATTTCGGTCTCCGAAGCGTAATGATGTTGTCGGCCTTCAATCGCTCGGCGACGCGCCGGCGGGCGCGCGACAGGCGGGACATGACGGTGCCGATCGGGATATCGAGCGCGGCTGCGACCTCGCCATAGGTGTATCCCTCGATGACCACGAGCATCAGCACAGCGCGGTGTTCCTCCGAAAGGCTGTTCAGCGCATCGTCCAGCCGAGCACGTTCCAGCGGATCGGCCAGTGGTTCGGGCACGGCCAGATTTTCTGCGGCATCGAGCTCGACAAGGCCATCGCGCGTCTTGCCGCGCCGGTCGTTGCGGTAGAGATTGGTCATGATGGTCAGGGCCCAGCCGCGCAGGTTGAGGCCGCGCCATTGGCCGCGGCGCGTGAGAATCTTTTCGACGCAATCCTGGAGCAGGTCTTCGCCATCGGCATCCGAACGCGTCAGGCTGCGCGAATAGCGTCTGAGCGAGGGCAGGAGGGCCAGGATCTGGCCCTCGAAGGTTTCGGGTGCGGGTATCTTCATGCCGGCTCTCTTGGCATCAGGGCCCGACTATCAAGGTTTGGCGAGATCCCAGTTGCCGCCAACGCCGTCGCCGGTGATGTCGCCCGTCTTCTTGTCCTTGACCCAATAATAGAGCGGCATGCCGTCCTTGGCCCATTGCTTCGTGCCATCCTTACGGTCGATGATCGAATATGCACCATCAGCCTTGGCATCGGAAGCCGCCATCAGCGGCGGCCAATTCTTGGCGCAATCATCGTAGCAGTTGGACACGCCCTTCACGTCCTTCTTGAAAGTGTAGAGCGTCATACCGTTTTCGCCGGCAAGCACCTTGCCCTTGGCGGATTCCACGGTCGTGACAGGAGCGGCGGCGAAAGCAGCGGTCGCGGCAAGGGCGGCGGCCGCCACGACGGACAGGAATTTCACGGATTTCATGATGTCTCTCCTCAGGTTGGGCACGCAATCTTGCGCTACCTGAGATGAGACACGAGGCGCGGTGGTTTTATTCCAGGCGCAGCAAAAGTTTTCATGGCGGGCGAGGTGGGCCGAAGCCCGTTTCGCCCGCGCATGGCGCGTCGGGCGCCTTGCCGGCTATTCTCCGGTGGCGGTCGCCGCCGCCATGTCGACCCAAACCGCTTCGAATATATGGCCATCGGGATCTTCGAAGGCACGGTTGTAGAGCCAACCCATGTCCGTCGGCGCGCGCGGATCGGCTTTGCCCCCGGCGGCCGCGGCTGCTTCGACGATAGCGTCCACCTCCTCACGGCTGTCCATCGTCAGCGCGATCAGCATTTCACTCGCCTTCTGCGCTTCGGCAACGGGTTTGGGCGTGAAGGTCGCGAAGTAATCGCGCGTCAGTAGATGGAAGAAGATGGCGTCGGTCCAAACCATGTTTGACGCCTGGTGATCGCTGAACTGTTCGTTCTTGCTGCATCCGATCGCTTCATAGAAGCGGGTCGCAGCGGCAAGGTCTTTCACCGGCAGGTTCACGAAGATCATCTTGGGCATTGCAGTTCTCTCCTCTTCTTTTGTCTTTCGGGCTTTGTTTTCCAGGCGGCGGCTCGGCTCACACAAACTCCTGCACGATCGTGTCGCTGGCATGAATACAGACGATTTCGAGCCGTCCGGTGCCGACATTTTCGAAGCGGTGGGGAATGTTGGCGGCCACGACGACGATATCGCCGGGAAAGGCGCGGGTCTTGGCGTCGCCCACCGTGAATTCCGCTTCGCCTTTCCTGACTGCCCACGTTTCGGAATAGGGGTGGACATGCAGGTCAGGCCCTTGGCCGGGCTCATTGTCGACCAGGAAAAGCGATATTTCGCCGCCATGATTGCGGCCTTCGAAGCGGACCGTGCGGCTCTGATCGGGCCGCGGTTCCTGGTGGCGAAGAATCCTGAACATCACGTGCCTCCTGCTGGTGCTGTCTGTGAACATAAAACTATCTTCGCGAGAAGATATATTCTCAAAACTATCTTCCTGTCAAGATATCTTCCGTGACTTGGATTGAAGGTGTATGTTTCGCTTGTGGTGATATGAGGCAGAAAATGATGAATGGAACTAAAGGGGACGATGACCGCCTCGGGGACGAGGACCGCCCCCGGGAGGATCATGTCGACCGGCTGCGCCGGCAATGGGCGCTGGAACTGCCCGACCTCGATACCGAGCCGATGGCGATCCTGGGGCGGGCTTTCCGGCTGTCGAACCTGGTGCGTCCCAGCATCGAGGCGACATTTGCCGATTTTGGCCTCGACCGCGGCGAATTCGACGTCATCGCAACGCTTCGCCGTTCCGGACCGCCTTACCTAATGACCCCGACGGAGATGTATTCGGCGCTGATGATCTCCTCGGGAGGCCTGACCCACAGGCTCGACCGGCTGGAGAAGGCGGGACTGATCCACCGCGAGAAATCGCCGCGTGACGGGCGCAGCGTGCTAGTGGCTTTGACCGAGGCGGGTGCGGCACTCGCCGAAAAGGCCTTCCGCACCGACATGGCGAGCGAAGCTTCGTTTCTGCAGGCTCTTGACGGAAAGGAGCGCGGGGCGCTCGCTGTGCTGCTGCGCAAGCTGATCGCCGGAATTGAAAATGAGCAGGCGCGGGGAGAGGACGAGAACGGGGGCTGAGGGGAGATCGGAGCCGGCATTGCCGTTCAGGCAGCAACACGCTGCTTTTGCAGCTCAGGTTCTGGACTTTCTCACCGACGCTATGGGCCAGGACCCGTCGATGTGTGCCAGCGGCGCGGACCGGCAGTGGAACTGATGATTGTCCGGCCGGGCGATTTGCCGTTTTCCGCCTTGCCTAAAGCCCGCGAATCCTGCCAAGTCCTGCGATCATGCAATTTGCGCCGCAACAAGATGAAGCCCTGAAGGCTGTTTCGAAATGGCTGAAGGAAGGGCGCTCGCCGCTCTTTCGCCTGTTCGGCTATGCCGGAACGGGGAAGACGACGCTTGCCAAGCATTTTGCCGAAAATGTCGATGGCGACGTGCTGTTTGCCGCCTTCACCGGCAAGGCGGCGCAGGTGCTGCGCTCGCGCGGCGCCTCCAACGCCCGGACGATCCATTCGCTGATCTATCGGCCGCGCGGCGAGGAGGCCGTGGAAGACGAGGAAACAGGCAAGACCTCGATCGCGCCGATGTTTTCGATCAACCGGCAAAGCCCGGTCGCGAAGGCAGCGCTGATCATCGTCGATGAATGCTCGATGGTGGACGAGGCGCTCGGCAAGGATCTGATGAGCTTCGGCACGCCGATCCTGGTGCTCGGCGATCCCGGCCAGTTGCCGCCGGTTACAGGCGGCGGCTACTTCACCAATCAGGATCCGGACTACCTGCTCACCGATATCCACCGGCAGGCGCGCGACAATCCGATCATCAAGCTCGCCATGCAGGTGCGCGAAGGCAATGAGGTGATGTACGGCGATTACGGCACTGCCAAGGTGATCTCGAAAAACGAGGTGACGCAGCAGCTGGTGCTCGATGCCGATCAAGTGCTCGTCGGCACCAATCGCACGCGGCGGCGTTACAATCAGCGCCTGCGCGAGTTGAAAGGCTTCAATGCCGATTATCCGCAGACCGGCGACAAGCTCGTCTGCCTGAGGAACGATCCGGCAAAGGGCCTGCTCAACGGTTCGCTCTGGCAGGTGATGACCTCATCCAAGGAAACGACGAAGCCCGGCATCAATCTGCTC
Source organism: Rhizobium leguminosarum (assembly GCF_001679785.1). NCBI lineage: Bacteria > Pseudomonadati > Pseudomonadota > Alphaproteobacteria > Hyphomicrobiales > Rhizobiaceae > Rhizobium > Rhizobium leguminosarum. The sequence goes on along the minus strand of NZ_CP016286.1, from coordinate 2,381,987 downwards.
GTCCGGCCAGAGGATGACGACATGGACCGGGGCGCGGCCAAGATCAAGCTTCTGAAGCAGGCCTTCGAGGATGTCGAGGGCGAGATTCCCTGGAACACCCGCAAACGCTACGACGAGTTCGACTACGGCTATGCGCTGACCGTTCACAAGGCGCAGGGTTCGCAATGGAACGACGTCGTCCTCTTCGACGAGAGCTGGGCGTTTCGCGATACCAGGGAACGCTGGCTCTATACCGCGATCACGCGCGCGGCGGAGACGCTGACGATCGTCCGCTAATCCTGGTCGTCCTCGCGATCAGGTGGCATTCCCGGAGTCAGGGCTGGCGAGGAAGAAACGGTGGCGGCCGTGTCTTAGGCGGATGGTACTAAGCCTGCACGATGCCGAGCAGAACTGCCTTGGCGATGGCCTGGAAGCGGTTGTTGGCGCGGAATTTCAGGATGATTCCGGCTTCCAGGTCACGGGTTTCGTCATGCTTCAGGTCGAGTGCCCGGGCGATTCGCTGGGTGGAATAACCCTCTGCCATCAGTTCCAGGCAACGCCGCTCCTGCGGGGTCAGGCTTGCACTGTCCTGATTGTCGTTTAACGGCGGCTCCTCGATGCTGCCGTCGTAGTCCAGGAGGTCGCCGACCTGCTGAAGCTGGCGGTGCAGCGTCGACATCTCCGCCGTCAGTTCGCGCTTGCGCACCTGCAGGGCCTCGCGGAACATCGCCTCGGCCGTTTCCTGCGAATCGGCGTTGCGGAGTTCGTCCATCAATTCCTGGATGACGGCGATCGGCATGCCGGTCTCACGGCAAACGGTAATGACGGCCATGCGCAACACGTCGTCCTGGCCGTAGACCCGCATCAGGCCCATGCGGTTGGCCGAGATTAATCCCTTTTCTTCGTAGAAATGCAGTGTCCTGTGCGTAACCCCGAATGCATTGGCCATATCGGCGATGGGCACGGGACCATCAGGTAGATCCGGCGGTAGCGCGGCTGAAGGCAGGAACCGATATTTCGATCGGGCCTCCGAAGCGATACCGGCGGTGGCAAACAGGCGTTTGGAACCGTCTGGCATGAACCCTCCTGGGGCATGTTGTTGCACCTCATGCGGTTTTGCCAGTTGCTTCCCATGCGCGGCGAGTGGGGTTTCCTCTAGGCGTTCTTCTCATTGGGAAAGAAGCAGTACGCGGCGTACTCTACGCGATACGATGTCCACGTTATGCGTGAACGATCTTTTTTATAAGTGCTAAAAATAATCTCTTTTAAATGGGATAGCAACTTTACCGGCATATTTTGCCGGGTTCTTGGGTGTCTTGCACAAAAACATGTGCTGCACTGCGGGATCTCGCGGTCCTCTTCAAAGATGACGGGAATTACTATCTGCGGTACGCGTGCGGCAAATGCTCAGGGTAATTTCGGCGCTCATCAGCGATTGGCATCGCACCCATTTGTGAATCTCGTTGGCCATCGCCGAGCACTTGGCTTAAAAGCAGGCCTCCCATTTCCGTGACCGATGGATCTCGCCATGCCCGCCAAGCTCTCCGTGAACCTCAACGCCGTCGCCATGCTGCGCAACCGGCGCGACCTGCCCTGGCCGAGCGTCGAAGCGCTCGGGCGTATCGCGCTGAAATCCGGTGCGAGCGGGCTGACGGTGCATCCGCGCCCCGACCAGCGGCACATACGCTTTTCCGACCTGCCTGTGATCCGCAACCTGATCGACGACGAATTCCCCAAGGCCGAGTTCAATATCGAGGGCTATCCCACAGAGGAATTTTTCGAACTCTGCGCCGGGGCGGCACCCGAGCAGGTGACGCTGGTGCCTGACGATCCCGCCCAGGCGACCTCCGATCACGGCTGGGATTTCCGCAAGCACCAGGCGTTCTTGACCGATTCCGTCGCGCGGCTGAAGACGATGGGATGCCGGGTGTCGCTCTTTGCCGACGGCGATGGCGATGTAGAAGCGGTTGAGACCGCTAAGGCGGTCGGCGCCGATCGGATCGAGCTCTATACCGGTCCCTATGGCGGCTGCTTCGACGCGCCGGAGGGGGCGACCGCGATCCTCGAAGCGCTCGGGCGGACGGCGGATGCGGCTCTGGCAATCGGCCTTGCCGTTAATGCCGGCCATGACCTGACGGTCGAAAACCTGCCTGATCTGGTGAAGCGTATTCCCCGGCTTGCCGAGGTTTCGATCGGCCATGGGCTGACCGCCGATGCGCTGGAATATGGCATGGCGGAAACGGTGCGGCGCTTCTGCCGGGCTTGCGGGCAGACGGTTTGAGGGAGGTCGTTTTCTTCAACGCTTTGACTGGAAGCGGGTTATTACGCTTCTGGCTGTGAGTCACACAGTGCGTCTTGAAGGAAGAGTCTCCCGCGCCCAAGGACTTGGGCGCGCTGGCTTCCTGTGACAAGCACAGGAATGAGGGTGGTAGAGGTAGCGCTTCCCATTAACGGTTGTCTCAATGTCGACGGGAAATTTTGGCGAAGACGCTTAATTCACCCTCCCTCACCAATCCTGTGCCTGTCACAGGAATCCAGCCACGGCGCGTCCGCGCCGTGAGCGACTCATCTGACGTGATGAGGGATCCAGAGTCGGAGTTCGCTCATCCCTGCGCCAAGCGCAGGGGCAGCAGCAAACTCAATGAGCGCCTGAAGCAGTCAGGGCAGCCTTGTGTTCCACGAAGAAATCCTTCAGCGGCTGCGGCTGTTTTCCCGTCAGTTTGGTGAAGTCTTCGGTGACGATGTCGAACTTGCCGGCGCGGGTGTTGGCGTCGGCAGAAACCAGCATATCGGCAACGAAACCGGGAAGGCCGGCGCCGCGCATGCCCTGTCCGAGCTGTTCATCATTGACGTCGACCACCTCGAGCGGCTTGCCGGCGACGTCGGAAACGATGGTGGCAATCTGCCGGCTGTTCAGCGACTGGGTGCCGGTCACCGTATAGGTGGCGCTCTCGGATGTGCCGGAGGCAAGGGCTGCGGCGATCGCCAGGGCGCAGTCGTCACGCGAGATGGTCGAGATCTTGCCATCGCCCGTGGCGCTGTACCATTTGCCGCCCTGCAGGTTGTGCGGCATGCCGTGCAGGTAATTGTCATGATACCAGGCGTCGCGGATGATCGTATGGGCGATGCCGCTTGCCTTGATGGCGTTTTCGCTGCCGAGATGATCGGGCGCGAAGGTGACGAGCGAATTGTCCGGCGCCGGCATCGAGGTGTAGGCGATGTGCTTGACGCCTGATTTGACTGCCGCCGCGACGGCGCCCTTATGCTGGGCGAGGCGCTTGCCGGGAGTATCCAGTGCGTCGGTGCTGATGATCAGCAGCCGGTCGACGCCGGCGAAAGCCTTCTCCAGACCAGCCGCGTCATCGAAATCGGCCTTGCGGGTGACGACGCCCTTGTTTTCGAGTTCGGAGAGCTTTTCGGGGCTGCGCGTCGCCGCGACGATGTTGCCGGGGGCGACCTTGTAGGTCTCGATGAGGTGATGGATGACACGCTGGCCGAGCTGCCCGGCAGCGCCGGTGACCAGGATGGTTTCGCTCATACGTCGTTTCCTTCTGTGTTGTGTTGGTGGTCTCAAAAAGAGAGTAACACTAGAATAGGAATTGACTTGGCGGTGTAAAGGAGGCAGTTTTTCGGCTCTACGTTACCAAAAGGGAACCAGCAGATGAGCGGTGCAGTCCTCAGTTTGAAGAACAGGATGCCGGGGACGCGGCGCGAGATCGATCTTGCCGGTCTCGATTTCGGCAATTGCCCGGTCAGGGACATGATGCAGCAGATCGGCGGAAAATGGTCGACGCTGCTGCTCGATGTGCTGGCGGATCGGCCCTATCGATTCGGCGAGCTGCGGAGGATGATCCCCGATATTTCGCAGCGCATGCTGACGCAGACGCTGCGCGACCTGCAGAGGGACGGTTACATCCACCGCGAGGTCTTCCCAACCAAGCCGCCGAGTGTGGAATATTCGATGACCGAACTCGGCCGCTCGCTCTATCACACGCTGGCGCAACTGTTGAACTGGGCGGAAGCAAACCATGATGCGGTTCGCGCCGCCCGTTCTCAGTTCGATTCTCACAACAGCTAGTGCCGCTGATAAATCGGAAGAGCGGTTATCGCGTCGATCGCATAAACAGAGCGCGGAACAATTCCTCCGATCGTCGCAAACCTTCGTCGCTCAGAACGACAGACTTGGCCTTGCCCGCGGGATTTGAAATCAGACCTTTCTGATGCAAACGGTCCATCACGCCCCAGTCAAAACCCTTCCAGGCGCGGTCTCCGTCATGCAGCGTCAGCCATAACAATGCGAGCACAGCATCGTCGATTTTCTCTTCGTCTATCTCCATGTCGGAATCCCATGCAAAAAGGCGAAAATTCCGCAGCTCTCAAACGGATGAATACGCTGCCCCCTGGATGTGGGCATCCAAAAGTTGGCTCTGTCAAGGTTTTAGATGTTCGATCCTGGATTCTGATGGTGCCTTCTTGCCGCGTCCTTCCGTCAGGAACAGCAGGAATGCCAGCGCCGGGAAGCAGAAACCGATCCAGGCCGTCATCGTCCAGCCGCCGGTCGCATAGGCCCAGCCGCCGAGTGCTGAGCCCAGCGCGCCGCCGGCAAAGAAGGTTGCCATGAACAGGCCGTTGAGCCGGCTCCGGTGTTCCGGGTTCAGCGCATAGATGGCGCGCTGGCCGCAGACGAGATTGGTCGTCACGCCGAAATCGAGAAGGATCGCCGCTGCCGTCAAGAGCAGCAGAGCCCCAGTCGAGCCGTCGTTTGCGAAATGGCTGATCAGGAAGGACGCCATGCCGAGCAGCATGGCAAGTGTCGAAGCGATCTTCGTCATGCCGCGGTCGGCAAGCCGGCCGGCGATCGGCGAGGCGATCGCGCCGGCGGCGCCGGCGAGCGCGAAGAGGGCTATGCCGTTTTGTGTCAGGCCGAAGGCCGGGCTTGCGAGCAGTAGCGGCGTCGTCGTCCAGAACAGGCTGAAGGCGCCGAACATGCCGGCCTGATAGAGCGCCCGGCGCTGCAGCACCCGCGAGTTCAGCGCTAGATGGCCCATGGAGGCGAGCAATTCGCCGTAGCGTAGCTTGGTCGTCGGCCGGCGAACCGGCAGGTTGGCGCGGAGGACGACGGCGAGCACGAGCATGAGCGCTGCAGTGACGTAGTAGACCATATGCCAGGAAGAGGCTTCGGCGACGAAGCTTGCGAAGGGGCGCGCCAGCATGATGCCGCAGAGCAGGCCGCTCATGACGTTGCCGACGACCTGGCCGCGCGTTGCATCCGGCGCCATGTTGGCAGCGAAAGGAACCAGGACCTGAACTGCGACCGATGAAAGGCCGATAGAGAGCGAGGCGACGAGGAAGGTTGTGGGCGTCGAAGACAGCGCCGCGCCGATGAGCGCAACGGCGGAGACGGCGATCAGCATCAGCACCAGACGGCGGTTTTCGGTGAGGTCGCCGAGCGGCACGATCAGCAGCAGGCCGAGGCCGTAGCCGATCTGCGTCAACGTGACGATCAAGCCGGTGGCGGCAGGCGTGAAGCCGAGATCGGCGCTGATCGGGCCGGCCAGCGGCTGGCCGTAATAGAGATTGGCGGCCACCAACCCGCAGGCGGCGGCGAAAAGGAAGGTGAGCCAGGGGGATAGCGCCCGGGGAATGGCCTCATCCGGCGTGGTGGCTGAAATGCTCATCGGAAGCTCCGGTATTCAAAGATTGAAAGGATTGAATGCAAAAATGCTGGCTGCGGCCACCCGACCCTTGACCGAATGCCGGTATCTCTCTCGTCCACCGTGCGGACTGTTCAGGTCACGAGCTTCATCGCGGCCTCAGCCGCAGACACCATCTCTTCTCTGCTGCGTCCTGTTTTGCCGATGACGCGCAGGCCCTTGGTAAAGCAGAGGAAGGCGAGGGCGGCAGCAGCCGGGTCCACCGTCGTCGGGATTGTGCCGTCTGCCTGGCCGATGCGGATGAGATCGGCCATCAGCTTTTCGTCCGCGGCAAAGGCAGTCACGATGTGGGCAGCGGCTTCCTCGTCAAGCAGGGCGAAGTCGTTGGCGCCGCCAACAACAAGACAGCCTTTGCGGCCGGCTTCGCCATAGGAGAGCTCGGTATAATACATCACCATCTGGAAGACTTTGTCGCGGCCTGTTTCCGCCGACGCAATCATCGCTTCGAGACGCCGCCGGCCGAGTTGGCGATAACGACCAAAAGCGGCGAGGAAGACGCCGCGCTTGTCCTTGAACGCCTTGTAGATACTGCCAGAGGCGAGGCCCATTGCCTCGGTCAGATCGCTGATCGAGGTGGCGTGGTAGCCGCGTTTGGAAAAGACCCGTAAGGCCGAATCCAAAGCGGCGTCCATATCGAACTCGCGCGGACGGCCACGGCTGCGGGTCTTTGCTTCTGATGTGAGAGTGGCAACGATCATGGCGCCTAATTAGGGAATGAACGTTTCCAAATCAAGTGAAATTTCTGCGACGCAGCAAATTCAAAGGTCGAGCACCCAGGTCTGCCCGTTGGCCTGAGGGCCGAACATGCAATGTCTCTCCTCGGAGACAAGGCGGAAGCCCGCCTTGACATAGATGGCGCGGGCGGTCTCCAGCATGTCGTTGGTCCAGAGCGAGAGTTCGCGGTAGCCCTTCTCTCTGGAGAAGCGGATGCATGCGTCCACCAGCAATTTGCCGAGCCCGAGGCCGCGGGCTGATTTGTCGACATAGAGTAGGCGGAACTTAGCGATGCCGTCGCCACCATTGGTAACGAGGACGGAGCCGACATTGACGCCGCGGCGTTCGGCGATCCAGCAATATTCTTTGGCCGGATCGAAATTGGCGAGGAATTTTCCGGCGACCTCGGCGACCAGCGCCTCAAAGCGCAGGTCCCAGCCATATTCCTCGGCATAGAAGCGGCCCTGGCTCTGAACGATCCAGCCGATATCGCCGGCGCGGTGGGCGCGGATGATGGCCGGTGCGGGCTTTGCCGCCGGGTCGAGCAGGGCGCGGATCGTATGCATGGCGGAGACGGCCGCCTCCCGTTCGCCAGTCGCCAAGCGATCGAAACGGGCGGCGATCTGCGCATTGGCGCGTCGGCCGAGTTCCTCGAACCTCTCTCGTCCCCGCTCGGTGACAGTGATGACCTGGCAGCGCAGGTCGGCCGGGTCCGGACTGGTCTCGATCAGCCCCTCGGCGCGGAAACGTTTGAGGATACGGCTGAGATAGGCGGGGTCGACATGCAGGTCGCGGGCCAACGCCACGGCGCTGACGCCGTCATGCGAGCCGATCTCGAAGAGGATGCGGGCATCGGTCAGCGTGAAGGGGGTGTCGAGATAGGCCTTGTTCAAGAGGCCGAGGAAGTTCGTGTAGAAGCGGTTGAACTCGCGGGCGTTTTCGATAAGGGCGATATCGGACATGATGATCTCCAGATGGAGATTTTTGCGAGGCGAAGTCGGCCAACTCCTGCTTCATCATGCTCGGGCCTGTCCCGAGCATCTGCCTCCGGTCGATACGTGGCAGATCCTCAGCACAAGGCCGAGGATGACGCCGAGGAGAGAGCGAGGTGTCAGCAAACTGGCAAAAATCTCCAAACAGAGACTTTGTCGGGCATTTAGTTGACCCAGTCAACTAAATTGTCAGTGCGAGTTTCAGGCGGCTTCCTCTTCGCCGGCCTCGTCCATTCCCAGCGCGAAATCGACCGCCGCCCGCGCATGGATCGCTGTGGTGTCGAAGCCCGGCAGCGGCAAATGGTCGGGGTCGAGGATCAGGCAGATCTCGGTGCAGCCGAGGATGATGCTGTCGGCGCCGTTGTCGAGGGCGCGCGCGATGATATCGAACAGCTTTTGACGCGAACTGTCGAGCACCTTGCCGGCGCAGAGTTCGTTGAAGATAATATCGTGCACGGTCGTGCGGTCGCTCGCATCAGGCACCATGATATCAACACCAAGGCTCTTCATGCGGTCGCTGTAGAAGCCGTGCTCCATCGTGTAGCGGGTCGCAAGCAGCAGCGGGCGCTTGCGGCCGGCCGCATGCAGCGATTTCGCCGTCTCGTCGATGATGTGGATCAGCGGTACGGAGATCTTCTCCGCGACCTTGTCGGCGATCAGATGCATGGTGTTGGTGCAGATCAGGATGCAGCCGGCGCCGGCGACCTGCAGGCGCAGAGCCACGTCGGCGAGGCGACGGGCGGCCATATCCCAGTCGCCGGCCTTTTGAAGGGCGACGATCTCCTCGAAGTTGACCGAATGTAGGATGAGTTCGGCCGAGGCGAGGCCACCCTTGCTGTCACGCACCATCTCGTTGACGAGACGGTAATAGACCGCCGAACTTTCGAAACTCATGCCGCCGATAAGGCCGATCGTTTCCATTTCTTCATGCTCTCCATGCTTCTGAACTTTACGAAATGATGCCGCAAGCCCGGCGCGATGTGTTTGCTTTGTTTGTCCCTTGCATCAGATATGTGATAGGATTTTGCGTCATTTTATGAAATCCTGCAAAAAAGGACGCGATAGGTATATGTTCGGCACATGCTTGATGATCGCGACAAACGCATTCTGGACATGCTGCAAAAGGATGCGGGCATATCCGTGACCGATCTTGCCGAGCGCGTGGCGCTTTCGATATCGGCCTGCTCACGGCGCATCCAGCGGCTGGAGGAAAGCGGCCATATCGCCCGGCGCATCGTCGTGCTCGACCGGGAAAAGATGGGCGTGCCGACGACGGTCTTCGCCCTGGTCAAGACAGCGCACCATTCCGACGAATGGACGGAGACCTTCCGCCGGATCATCAGCGACATTCCCGAGATCGTCGAAGCGCACCGCCTGACCGGCAATCACGACTACATCCTGAAGATCGTGCTGCCGCGCGTCGAGCATTACGATGTGATCTACAAGCAGATCGTGCGCAAGATCGAACTCTTCGACGTCTCGGCATCGATCTCGATGGAGCTTCTGAAGGGCGGCACGGCGATCCCCGTAGGATATGCCGATTGAGTGAGGTCCACCAACCGGGATGCAGGGGAGCTATGCCGAAACGGCAGTTGCAACCATCGCGGCGAAGGCCACATTGGCTTTGAGCGAAATGGCGCAAAAGGGGTAGGTCATGAGCGATCATCATGTCGTCGTTGTCGGCGGCGGTTTCGGCGGGCTACAGCTCGTCAACGGCTTGAAGGGGGCGGGTGTGAAGATCACCCTCGTCGATCGGCGCAACCATCATCTCTTCCAGCCGCTGCTCTATCAGGTGGCGACCACTATTCTCTCCACCTCGGAGATCGCCTGGCCGATCCGCCGCCTTTATGCCGACCGGCCTGACGTGACGGTGCTGCTCGCCGAGGTCACGGGCGTCGACAGTGGCGCGAAGACTGTTTCCTTACGCAACGACATGACTCTTGGTTACGATACGCTGGTGTTGGCGACCGGGGCGACGCATGCCTATTTTGGCCATGACGAATGGGAGCCGGTGGCGCCCGGCCTGAAGACGCTGGAGGATGCGACGACGATCCGCAGGCGCGTGCTGCTCGCCTTCGAGAAGGCGGAGATGGAGGCCCATCCTGCCGTGCGTGACGCACTGCTGACCTTCACCATCGTCGGGGCGGGGCCGACCGGCGTCGAGTTGGCCGGCATCATCGCCGAACTCGCGCATTTCACGCTGCCCAAGGAATTCCGCAACATCGACACGCGCAAGACCCGCGTCGTCCTGGTCGAAGCAGGCCCGCGGGTGCTGCCGACCTTCGCCGAGGAGCTTTCGGCCTATGCTCAGAAGGCGCTGGAAAAACTCGGGGTCGAGATCCATCTCGGCAAGCCGGTGACCGAGTGCAACGCCGACGGCGTGAAGATCGGCGAGACCTTCGTTGCCAGCCGGACGATCGTCTGGGCAGCCGGGGTCACCGCCTCGCCGGCGGCGCAATGGCTCGGCGTGCCGGCCGACCGGGCAGGGCGCGTCGTGGTCGAGAAAGATCTGAGCGCGCCCGGTCTGCCCGATGTCTTCGTCGTCGGCGACACCGCATCGGTCATGCGCGAGGATGGCAAGCCGGTGCCGGGCATTGCGCCTGCCGCCAAGCAGCAGGGCGGTTACGTCGCCAAGGTCATCCGCGCCCGCATGTCCGGCAAACCGGCGCCGGCGCCTTTCCGTTACTGGCATCAGGGCAGCCTGGCGACGATCGGCAAGAGTGCGGCGATCATCGATTTCGGCCGGATCAAGCTGAAAGGCTGGCTCGCCTGGTGGATCTGGGGTCTTGCCCATATCTACTTCCTGATCGGCACCCGCTCGCGCTTCTCCGTCGCCTGGAGCTGGCTCTGGATCTATCTGAGCGGCCAGCACAGTGCCCGGCTGATCACCCAGCGGGAGACGATGCGGGAGGAGGGGTAACTCTTCTCCCGTCCTCCAGAGGCCAAGCCTCGAAGCAGCGATGCAGCCAAGCTTGACATATCTTCGGATCCGCCCTTAGGGTTTGCGCCGTGTCTTCCGGATACCACCGGGGGTTACGCATCCAGCCGTAGCTACAGCGAGTAGAGGTTCCAATGCGCCGACTCACTTCTCACGAAAATCACATTCGAACTTCTGAGAAGTTGGTGGTTCATGCGCACTTTGAATCTGGGCATCCTCGCCCATGTGGATGCAGGCAAGACTAGCCTTACCGAAAGACTGCTTTTTGACGCCGGCGTCATCGACAAGCTCGGCAGCGTCGATACCGGCAATACACAAACGGACACTCTTGAACTCGAACGGCAACGCGGCATCACGATCAGAGCCGCGGTGGTGTCGTTCACGGTCGGCGACAGGATCGTCAATCTCGTCGACACGCCCGGTCACCCGGATTTCATCGCCGAGGTCGAGCGGGTGCTCGGATTGCTGGATGCCGCGATCGTCGTCGTTTCGGCGGTCGAAGGCGTGCAGGCCCAGACACGGGTGCTGGTGCGGGCGCTGCGGCGGCTTGGCGTTCCCGTCGTCTTCTTCGTCAACAAGGTCGATCGTCTCGGCGCGCAGTATGAGGATGTGCTGAAGGCTCTTGCCAGCCAATTGCTCGTTCGCCCCATCGCCATGTCTTCCGTCGTCGATGCCGGCAGCAGGCTTGCTCGGGTGGAGGCGTTGGCTCCCGGATGCGAACCGCTTTTCACGCCGCTCTGCGAAGCACTCGCGGAGAATGACGAGGCGCTGCTGGACGACTACGTCTTGGCGCCCGATCGCCTGACGGCGGACAGGCTTGGACGCTGCCTGACCGATCAGGTCGCGAGTGGTCTGGTGCATCCGGTCTTCGCAGGTGCGGCAACGACCGGCGTCGGCGTGCCGGCCCTGACATCGGCCATCGCGACGATATTGCCCGGCCGGCGCCTCGATCCGGACGGGCCGATTGCCGGAAAAATCTTCAAGATCGAACGCGGGTGGGGCGGTGAAAAGCTGTCCTATATGTACCTAACGTCAGGCACGGTCCGGCTCCGGCAACATCTGGATTTGCCCACAGGCTCGGAAAGAGTGACCGCGATCGAGGTTTTCGAGGCCGGCCGGGTTCATGGCGCTGCAAGCTTCCGCGCCGGGCAGATCGCGCGCATCAGCGGCCTTGCCGGCGCCCGTATCGGGGATGCGGTGGGCGGCGACCTGCTCGCGGGTGGGCCCCAGTTTGCCCCGCCCAGCCTCGAAACCCGCGTCCTTGCCCGGCGGCCCTCCGACAAGGCGGCCCTCTGGCTGGCGCTGAACCAGATGGCCGAGCAGGACCCATTGATCAATCTGCGCCGGAACGATGATGCCGACGACATCTTCGTATCGCTCTATGGCGAGGTGCAGAAGGAGGTCGTCCAATCGACCCTGCTGACGGATTTCGGCCTCGAGGCTGGGTTCGAGGAAAGCACGGTCATCTTGGTGGAAAGGCTTGTGGGAACCGGGGAAGGCCTGCAGATCCTCTTCAAGGAGTCCAATCCGTTTCTCGCCACCGTCGGTCTACGGGTCGAACCGCGTCCAGAAGGGGCAGGCAACAGCTTTGCGCTTGATGTGGACGTCGGCCAGATGCCCGCCAGCTTTTACAGGGCGGTCGAAGAAACCGTGTTCGAAACGCTGAAGCAGGGCGTTTTCGGCTGGCAGGTCATCGATTGCCACGTGGCGATGACGGCAGTCCGGCACAGCTCGCCTGCAAGCACCGCCGCCGATTTCCGGCAGCTGACGCCTTGGGTGCTGGCAGATGCACTGTCGGCCGCGCAAACCGTCCTATGCGAACCGATCGACCGCTTTCATCTCGAAGCGCCCGCGGAGAGCTTGAACGGCTTGCTGACCCTGCTTGCGAAATCTGCCGCGACTATGACGGATTCCGTGATTGCCGACGGCATGGCCCGACTGGAAGGCACTATGGCGTCCGCGATGATCCAGAGCGTCCAGCAGCAATTGCCGGGCCTGACAAGCGGGGCGGGGACGATGGAAACCGGCTTCGATCACTACGCCCCGATGGCTGGCCCGCCGCGCGTTCGAAGGCGTTCGGGGCCTGATCCGTTCAACGGCGTCGAATATCTGCTGAGCCTGCACCGACATCTCGAAGGCATGTCCTGAGATTCCTCAGTGCATACTTCGTCGCGGGCGCGAAGGCTGACAGAAGGGGCGGCCCCCAAAGGAGCCGCCTCTCATTTTCTCAAGCAGCCAGCGAGGCGATGTCGATGACGAAGCGGTAGCGCACGTCGCTCTTGATGACACGCTCATAGGCTTCGTTGATGTTCTGGATGTTGATCTTCTCGATCTCCGAGACGATGTTGTGCTTGCCGCAGAAGTCGAGCATTTCCTGGGTTTCCTTGATCGAGCCGATCATGGAACCGGCAAGGCTCTTACGCCCGCCGATGACCGAGAAGGCATGAACCGGAACCGGGTGCTCGGGAACACCGACCAGAACCATCGTGCCATCGGGCTTCAACAGGCTGAGATAGGCGTTCCAGTCGATTACCGTGCCAACCGTGTTGATGATCAGGTCAAAGGTGCCGGCGAGCTTGGTGAAGGTCTCTGCGTCGCTCGTTGCGTAATAGTCCTTGGCGCCGAGCTTCAGGCCGTCTTCCTTCTTCGATAGCGACTGCGAGAGCACGGTGATGTCGGCGCCCATGGCTGCACCGATCTTCACGCCCATATGGCCGAGGCCGCCCATGCCGACGATCGCGACCTTCTTGCCGGCGCCGGCCTTCCAGTGGGCGAGCGGGGAATAGAGCGTGATGCCGGCGCAAAGCAGGGGAGCGCCTGCATCGAGGGGGATATTGTCCGGGAAGCGCAGGACATAGCCTTCCTTGACGACGATGGAGTCGGAGTAGCCGCCAAAGGTCGGGGTGGTGCCGTCTGCCTCAACGTCATTGTAGGTCTGGACGAGACCTGGCATGAAGTGCTCGTAATCCAGGTCGCGCGTGGCGCAGCCGACGCAGGAGTTGACGAAGCAGCCGACGCCGACGCGGTCGCCGACCTTGAACTGGGTGACCTTAGAGCCGACGGCGGAAACGACGCCGGCAACCTCATGGCCCGGCACCATCGGATATCTGGAATTACCCCATTCGTTGCGGGCCTGGTGGATGTCGGAATGGCAGACGCCGCAATATTGAACCGCGATGACGACGTCGTCATCGTTCGGCTCGCGGCGCTCGAAGGTGAAGGGGGTCAATGGTTGCGACGCGTCGGTCGCGGCATAGCCTTTTGCGATAGCCATCTGAAGCTTCCTTTGGGGTTGGGAGGGAGGATCGAAGATGGCGGAGCTTGCACCGGATCCCGGTCCGACCGTTAGAGCGATCCTCCGAGCTTTATGCACAATCCTGCAAAAATGACGGCGCCGGCCGTTTGCGAAATGCTGAAGGCACCTTAGATAAAAGGCGTTCCGCTGGCGTCAGACCGAAAGAGTTGCGCATGACATTACCTTTCAGCCCTTATCAGGAGATCGCCGATATTGCGATGCGCTTCACGCCCCACGACGGCGAGTTTGCGACCGCGATCGGCAATCTCTTCCTCAGCCGCCGCTCCAATCCCAGCAATCCCCTGCACAGCAGCTACCGGCCCTGTCTCGCGCTGGTGCTGCAGGGGGCAAAGAGCCTGCGCCTCGGTGACGAACACATCAGCTACGCGATGGGAGACTATCTTCTGACTTCGCTCGATCTGCCGGTCGCCTGGCGCGTCACGGAGGCGAGCCCGGAGGTTCCGCATCTCTGTCTGGCGCTGGCAATCGACTCGGAGAAGCTGCTGGAACTGCTGAGCCGCGTCGATATTCCCCGGCCGGGAGCCCATACCGACGGACAGCGCGGGATGGTGGTGAACGTCGCCTCGCCGGAGCTGCTGGATGCTGCCGTCCGACTGCTGCGCTTGCTTGATCGTCCAAACGACATTGCGGCGATGGCGCCGCTGATCGAGCAGGAAATCCTCTATCGGGTGCTGACCGGGCCGGCCGGCGCGCGGCTGATCAACATTGCCACTGCAGACAGCCACAGCAACAGGATCGCCCGCGCCGTTGCATGGCTGAAGGAGAATTTCGCGCGACCACTGCGCATCGAGGACCTTGCCGACCGCGTCAGCATGAGCGTGTCCTCCTTCCATCATCACTTCAAGTCGGTCACGGCGATGACACCGGTGCAGTATCAGAAGCAGCTTCGCCTGCACGAGGCGCGCCGTCTGATGCTCGTGGAGCGGCTCGATGCGGGCACGGCCGGTCACCGCGTCGGCTATCAAAGCCCGTCGCAGTTCAGCCGCGAATACAGCCGCCTTTACGGCGCCTCGCCGGCCCGCGATGTCGAGGGCGCCCGCGATGCCATGGCGGCGGAATAGAGTACCGCGCCCAGCAAGAACGTGCCAAGCGCGGTGCGATCATTAAAGGATTGTTTGACGTTTCCGGCTAGTCTTGCGGCAGATATCAAGCAGGCCCAGATGTCCGCATGACGCAAGCACCGTTTCTCTCCATCGTCGCTCCTTGTCACAACGAGGAAGAGGGCTTGCGCGAATTCTGCCGCCGCGCCGCCGCTGCCGCGCATAGCGTTGCCGGCGATGGCTTCGAGCTCATTCTCGTCGATGACGGCTCGTCCGACCGCACGTGGGAGATCATCTCCGATCTGGCGGCCAATGTGCCGCAGCTGCTCGGCGTTCGTCTTCTGCGCAATCACGGCCACCAGTTGGCATCTACGGCGGGTCTTGCCGCGTCGCGGGGAGAGCGCGTGCTTTTGATCGACGCCGATCTTCAGGATCCGCCCGAGCTGCTCTTGATGATGATGCCGATCATGGAGCGCGGCGCCGACGTCGTTTACGGCCAGCGCACGCGGCGCCAGGGCGAAACCTGGTTCAAACTCGCCTCCGCTTCGCTTTTCTATCGCGCTTTGTCCAAACTCGCTTCCGTGACCATTCCGCGCGATACCGGTGATTTCCGGCTGATGCGCCGGCGTGTCGTCGATATCCTGCTGGCGATGCCGGAGCGCGATCGCTTCATCCGCGGCATGGTCAGCTGGATCGGCGGCAGGCAGGTAGGGCTCCCCTACGAGCGTGACGCCCGTTTTGCCGGCACGACGAAATATCCGTTGCGAAAGATGATCAATTTTGCGCTGGATGCGATCACCAGCTTTTCGACGACGCCGCTGCGTATAGCCACATGGCTTGGCATGATGAGCGCCGGCGTCGCGATCGCGTTGCTCGTCTACACCTTCGTTCGCTGGCTGCAGGGCGAGACGGTAACCGGCTGGTCGTCGATCATGGCTGCGGTCAGCGCCTTCAGCGCCATCCAGCTGATCTGCATCGGCATCATCGGCGAGTATCTTGGTCGCCTCGTCCAGGAGAGCAAAAGGCGGCCGATGTTCATGGTCGAGACGATCGTGCGCGGCAGTGAACATGCAGAATTGTCGATCGCATTCTCGGAGATGAGCGCCAGCGACAAGCGCGCCGCGCTGGATGCGGCCTTTGGATCCGAAGAGCCGCCGCGCTCGCAAAAGAACAGCCGGATCGGATAATGGACCGGATTGCCGCGCCTGCTGTGGCCGCAGCCGGGCCTGAGGAATCGATCGCCAGGCAGGATTCCACCGTTGCGATCGTCGCATTCGTCGGACTTGCCGCGGCTCTGGTTCTCCTGTTTCCCTTTCCGCCAGTTCTCGATTACGCCAATCATTACGCCCGTATCTGGCTCCTTTCGGGCGGGATCGGCGAGCAACCGTTTCCTGAGATCTATGCGGTCGATTGGAACCGCACCTTCACCAATGTCGGGATCGACGTTCTAGCCACCTGGCTGGGGCCGCTCGTCGGCGCAGACAGGCTTGCGCGGGCTTTGCTTTTCCTGGCGATCGTGCTGCCGCCACTGGGCGCGATCGGCCTGCACCGCACGCTTTTCAGCGGCCGGCACTACTGGCAGGTCGCCATGCTGTCGCTGGGCTGGTGCGCCACCATGATCGGCGGCTTCATCAACTTCCAGATCGGCCTCGGCATGGCGTTGTTGTTTGCCTGCGTCGACCTGCGGCTGCAGCGCAAAAATCCCGCCCTGGTTTTTGCCTGGCGGTTCGCCGCCGCATTGCTGCTGACGGTGATGCACATCTTCTCGCTCGGCTTCTACATGGCGGTCGTTTGCGGGCTCGAATTTTCCTGGCGATTCGATATAGTGCGATCGAAGGCGGGTCTGATGAGGCTCGCGGGCCGATTGGCACTGGCGCTTGGCGCCTGCGTTCTGCCGCCGCTTGCGCTCTATCTTCATACGGCCGCTCTGCCCAATGCCGGGGGCGACGGTCTTGGCCTTGCCTGGAACGACGGCATCGTCCTGATCCTTCTGAACCTGCTCTCGGCCATCACCACATATGTCCCGGTGGTGGACGTCGTGCTGGTTCTGCCGCTGATCCTCATCTGCACGCGTGCCATCCGCGCGGGCGACATCCGCATGCATGCGGGGCTTGCCGTCACCGCCTGCGGATTGCTGCTGCTGTCCTGCATTGCACCTCGCCACATGCTCGGCACCGGCTGGATCAGCTGGCGCTTTCCGATCATGGCGGCACTCGTCGCCATGGCGATGGTGTGCCCCTTCGCCGATCTCACGCGCCGGCAAGCGCTGTTGCTGGCGCTCATCATCAATCTCGCAGTCTTCGGCCGTACCGGCTGGGTGGGCTGGAATTGGTGGCTGGCGCAGAAGGACGTTGCTGCCGTCGAGACGGCGCTGAAAAAGGTTCCGGCCGGTGCTGCCGTGTTGCCTCTGGGGCACGAACCCGAGACGGTGAGCAGCCTTGCTCACTCCAGCCGGCATTTTGCTTGGGGCTTGGACACCTTCCGGCATCTGCCGACGCTCGCCGTGCCCTTCTCGCATGCTTTCGTGCCGACGCTCTTCACTGCAAAAGGCAAGCAGCCGCTCTCCGTTCGGCCGCCATGGTCGGAGATCGCGGTTCCCGAGGGCAATCTGCTGTCGATCGGCGTGCTTTCATGCCCAGCAATGATGCAGGAATATAGAAACTTTGCGCCTTATCTGTCGGATTGGCGCGGGCGTTTCGATTTCGTCCTGGTCGCCAATGCCGATATCCCCGACCGCTATGTCGGCACCTTGATGCCGGCGGGGCTGACGCTGGTCGAAGATACGGGTTTCGCAAAGCTTTACGCAATCGACAAGGTGATGCCGGCAGAGCCTCTCTCGATCCCCACCGGTTGCGCCAGGGCGTCATAGGTCGGGGCCCTTCGTGGACCGATTGCCTCTGGACGATTGGGTGATGATTGCGGCCGCCATCCGGTTTTCGGGTGAGGCGCTAGTCAGCCGGGGAATTTCAGCGCCTTGTCGGCACGGCATTTGGCGAGCTTTAGCTGACGGAAGGAGAGGATGCGGGTGATGCGGTCCTTGCCATCAGTCTCCACACTCATGCAGGCGCAGGCGTAGCCGTAATTGCCGTTGGTTCTCACATACTCATGTTCGGAGATGTCGGAGATCAGCTCCATGCCTTCGACCTCGCCGGCATCGTCGCCCTGGGTCATAATCGTCCAGGTGTTCTCCGCGTCCTCCAGCCACCAGTTGGCGGGCGTCGGATTCTCGATCCAGCCGCAGCGCGTTTCGGCGGCCCGCGCATTGGCTGCGACGACAAGAGCTGCGATCATGACCGCGGCGGCTATCCGGTATCTCATTGCCTTTTCCCCCCGACAAATATCAATTGTTGATCGCGATGATCGCCCAATGGCTCGCCTCGCAGGCGTTGTCCTCGCAGATCGCGCCCATCCAAACGGCGCCGCCGGCCAGCATGACGCCGTCGCTGTTGACGAATAGATCCTCGTATTGCTGGCGTCCGACGGCGCGGCGCGTTTCCGGCGTCACGAGATCATCGAAATTGTCGATGAAATCCTCAGCGCTCTCGACGTCGTAGCTCTCGCCATTGGCCTTGACCGTTAGCGGGTATTCGGCAAGGCCGGCGATGGTCTCGGCTTCGCCCGAGCGCATCGCTTTGACAAGCTGGCGCAACGGTCGGTCGAAGCCCGCGGCACCGCCGTGCAGCTCTTCGACGCGGTTATAGACGTCGCTGTCGGACTGCGCGAGAGCGCTTGAGCCGCCAAGGAGGATTGCTCCGAGCAGGAGAAGAGTTGCAGAAAGGCGTGACATCGAAGCCTCCGGGCAAATGGTAGCGCGACATTATGCGATCGGCGAGGATTCGCGCCTATCCAATTCTGGTGTTTCATCGCGGTTTCACGTATTAAAAAAATCTATCCAGGCTTCTTGACGACTTGATCGGTTTATCGCATAAACCTCACGAACCGTACCGTACGGTACGTATATGGGAGCCATGACCGTGTCCGTCGATACCGCAGAGCCGAGCGAATTTTCGCCGCGCCAGAACGCCGTTCTGGAGCAGGCGCTGCAGTTGCTCGTCGATGGCGGCGAGAAGGCGCTGACGACCTCGGGTGTGGCGCGCGCTGCCAATTGCTCGAAGGAAAGCCTCTACAAGTGGTTCGGCGATCGCGACGGGCTGCTGTCGGCGATGATCGCCTATCAGGCCAGCAAGGTGCGCACCTTCGAGCGCAACGGCGAGCGGCTGACGGCGGCGAGCCTGCACGACCATGTGGTCATTTTTGCGCGTGACTTGCTGGAGGTGCTTGCCGGCGACGTCTCGCTCGCGCTCAACCGGCTGGCGATCGGGCAGTCGAACCGCGACGGCTCGAAGCTCGGCAAGCTGCTGCTCGAGCGCGGCCGCCGTCAGATCGACCGGCGCGCCATGGCGTTGATCGACGCCGGCAAAAGGGCAGGGCTCCTGCGTTTTTCCGATGCCGACGAGGCTTATCACACGCTTTACGGCCTTGTTGTCTCCGACCTGCATGTGCGCATGCTGCTCGGCGAACCAGGCCTCAAGGATACCGCACGCCAGGCGGAGAGGGCGGTCACCGCCTTCCTCCGGCTTTATGGCACGGACAAGGTTCTGGCGGAGATACCGGTTCTCGGCTGATTCCGCTTTAATGACAGTCAACAAGACAAGCAAAGGGAAGGAACTTCAAATGCGCGTCTATTACGATCGTGATGCCGATCTCAACCTCATCAAGGCCAAGAAGGTCGCCGTCATCGGCTATGGTTCGCAGGGCCGTGCCCATGCGCTGAACCTCAAGGACAGCGGCGCCCAGAACGTCGTCATCGCACTCAAGGCCGGTTCGCCGACCGTCAAGAAGGCCGAAGCCGATGGCTTCAAGGTCATGACGGTTGCCGAAGCTGCCGCCTGGGCGGACCTGATGATGATGGCGACCCCGGACGAACTGCAGGCCGACATCTACAAGGCCGACATCGCCGGCAACATCCGCGATGGTGCAGCCATCGCCTTCGCTCACGGCCTCAACGTTCACTTCGGCCTCATCGAGCCGAAGGCTTCGGTCGACGTCGTCATGATCGCACCCAAGGGCCCGGGCCACACGGTTCGCGGCGAATACCAGAAGGGCGGCGGCGTTCCTTGCCTCGTTGCCGTTCACCAGAACGCTTCCGGCAATGCGCTTGAACTCGCTCTCTCCTACGCCTGCGGCGTCGGCGGCGGCCGTTCAGGCATCATCGAAACCAACTTCCGCGAAGAGTGCGAAACCGACCTCTTCGGCGAACAGGTCGTTCTCTGCGGCGGTCTCGTCGAGCTCATCCGCGCCGGTTTCGAAACGCTCACCGAAGCCGGTTACGCGCCTGAGATGGCCTATTTCGAGTGCCTGCACGAAGTGAAGCTCATCGTCGACCTGATTTATGAAGGCGGCATCGCCAACATGAACTACTCGATCTCCAACACGGCCGAGTGGGGCGAATATGTCTCCGGTCCGCGCATCATCACTGCCGAGACCAAGGCCGAGATGAAGCGCGTCCTCAAGGACATCCAGACCGGCAAGTTCACGTCCGACTGGATGCAGGAATACCGCGCCGGCGGCTCGCGCTTCAAGGGCATCCGCCGCCTGAACGACAGCCACCCGATCGAAGAAGTCGGCGCGAAGCTGCGCGGCATGATGCCCTGGATCGGCAAGAACAAGCTGGTCGACAAGTCGGTCAACTAAGCGATTTTCCGCGCCGCATCGAACCTGGTTCATGCGGCGCGCTTTGCGGTTATCCTCCGTGCATGTCGTCCTGCCAAGCCGTTGCCATCGGTAGCGGCTTTCCGCTTGCGCCGGGCTAACCGGACAAGAGCACGCAACGGTCGAAGCGTCGGGCTGCAACGTCAGCGGCCGGAGCCATGATGACGAGATCGCAGGCGTCCCAAAAGACGCGACCCGTTGCCGAGCCGGCGCGCAGCCGTGCGAGAACAATCCAGCCGTCCGGGTCGTCCAGCTCGCCAAAGCCTTGCGAGGCGGCGAGGCTTGATGCCTCTGCGCGACACGAGAGGCCTCCCTGGACCGTGGCATGGCCACGCATCTGGTGGACCTGAGGCGTCGCAAACCCGGCATAGGGACCGGTCAAGGCGCGCTCGAAAGCCTCATTCGTGTCGGAGAGCTCATCGAGCGATCCATTGTCTCATCTTCATGACGCAGGAATCATAGGGCGGTGGCAACGTGCCGACCACGGCAATGCCCGGTCTGGCCTTCATTGAGCCGTGTCGCTTCCGCGCGCGCGCGCGAGAGAGAGAGAGAGAGAGAGAGAGAACAGCATCCCCAAGACGTTCCTGTCGCAAAACCGTAATATCGTGCCTCTAGGTTTAGAACGGATCTAAAACAAGACAATTTGACACCAGTTTTTAACCGTGGAGGCATTGGATGAACGAGCATCTTTCCCAGAGGATTTTCCCGACGACTCAGCTCGAAGACGCGGATGGTGACGGCCACAACACCAGCGCCAATCCGACGATGGGTGAAATCATCGGCAAGCGTTTTTCACGCCGCAGTTTTCTGCAGGGCTCGCTTGCCGTTTCCGCCATTGCAGCCACGGTAAGCCCGATCGCGCTGATGAGCGCGGACGAGGCGCGCGCTGCAGACAATAAAGGCTCTGCCTTCAACTTCTCCGAAGTGGAGGCCGGCGTCGATCACAAGCATCATATCGCTGAAGGTTATGATGCCGATATTCTGCTGCGCTGGGGCGATGCCGTGCTGCCGGGTGCCCCGCAATTCGATCCGGCGAAGCAGACGGCCGATGCACAGAGCAAGCAGTTCGGCTACAACAACGATTATGTCGGCTTCATTCCGCTCGACGGTTCGTCCGAACATGGCTTGCTCGTCGTCAATCATGAATACACGAACCCGCACCTGATGTTTCCCGGCCTCGTCCAGGTGATCGACGGCAAGATCAAGCAGGGCGCGCTCAGCAAGGAGCAGGTGGATGTCGAGATGGCGGCCCACGGCGGCACTATCGTCGAGATCCGCAAGATGGGTGGCAAGTGGCAGGTCGTCGCCGACGGCAAGTATAATCGCCGCATCACCGCCAACACGCCGATGGAAATTACCGGCCCCGCCGCCGGAAACGACCGCTTGAAGACCAGTGCCGACGCGACCGGCACCCGCGCCATCGGCACGATCAACAACTGCGCTGGCGGCGTCACGCCCTGGGGCACATACATCATGGCCGAAGAGAACTTCCACGGCTATTTCTCCGGCGCGCTGCCGGAAGGTCATAAGGAAGCCCCGAACTATAAGCGTTACGGCGTTCCGGAAGGCGCCTACGAGTGGGCCAATTTCTACGACCGCTTCGATCTTTCCAAAGAGCCGAACGAGCCGAACCGTTTCGGCTGGATCGTCGAGGTCGACGTCATGGACCCGACGTCGGCGCCGAAGAAGCGAACCGCGCTCGGCCGCACCAAACACGAGGGCGCCGAGTCGATCGTCGCCAAGAACGGCAAAGTCGTCTTCTATCTCGGCGACGACGAGCGCTTCGACTATGTCTACAAGTTCGTGACATCAGCAGCGTTCAACCCGAATGATCGCGCCGCCAACATGAACCTGCTCGACAGCGGCACGCTCCATGTCGCCAAGTTCAATGAGGACGGCACCATGCAGTGGCTGCCGCTGGTCTTCGGCCAAGGCCCGCTGACGGCGGAAAACGGCTTCACCAGCCAGGCCGATGTGCTGATCGAATGTCGTCGCGCCGGTGACGCGCTCGGCGCCACCAAGATGGACCGCCCGGAAGACGTCCAGCCGAACAGCGTCAACGGCAAGGTCTATGTCATGCTGACCAACAACACCCGCCGCAAGGCCGACCAGGTGGATGCCGCCAATCCGCGCGCGGAAAACGCCTTCGGCCACATCATCGAAATCTCTGAAAACGACGGCGACTTCACTGCCACATCAGGCAAGTGGGAAGTGCTCCTGAAGTGCGGCGATCCCTCGGTTGCCGCCGTCGGTGCGACCTTTTCAACCGAGACGACCAAGAACGGCTGGTTCGGCATGCCCGACAACTGCGCCGTCGATGCTGCCGGCCGCCTTTGGGTTTCGACCGACGGCAACAACAACAAGGCCACCGGCCGCACCGACGGTCTGTGGGCCGTCGATACGGAAGGTGCGGCGCGCGCC
Organism: Rhizobium leguminosarum; assembly: GCF_001679785.1. Taxonomy (NCBI): domain Bacteria; kingdom Pseudomonadati; phylum Pseudomonadota; class Alphaproteobacteria; order Hyphomicrobiales; family Rhizobiaceae; genus Rhizobium; species Rhizobium leguminosarum. The sequence continues at coordinate 2,359,161 of NZ_CP016286.1, read as the reverse complement.
ACCTCGAAACTGTTCTTCCGCGTGCCGGTCGGTGCCGAAATGTGCGGCCCGCTCTTCACACCGGATGACGAAACCGCCTTCGTCGCCGTGCAGCATCCTGGCGATGGCGGCGAGGACTGGCCAGGCCATGGCCGCCCGTCCTATTACGAGGACCTTTCGACCCGCTGGCCGGACTTCAAGCCCGACATGCCAGTGCGGCCTGCGGTCGTCGCCATCACCAAGGTTGGCGGTGGCAAGATTGCCGTCTGACGGTTGAACGCGGAGGCTGCCACCTCGCTGTAAATGCCCTTTGGCGGCCGGGGATGAGCCCATCTTCCGGCCGCCTGTCGCCGCGCCCGTATGTGCGTTATGCAGCTCTCATTTTGAGCACGGGCGTGGCCGTCGTATCGGTGGGGAAACTTAAGGCCATCCCGACCCATTGAGAAGTAGCCTGCTATGGATGCAGGGTTTCTTGCAGCACGGTTTGGATTTCAGATAGCAGCGCAAAAATTGACGGGGCAAAGCGAGACATAGACCGATCTCCGTCAACTGCAGAGAAATCCGCCTCTGCCAACAAGATCATGATCTCAACCGGGAATGGACGCTCAGCCCGGAAAGCAAGCAGCCTCTACCGATGCGCCATCACCGTGATCCACCGCGTCGGCTCACCGTCATAACCGCCGCCGTCGTTTTCCTCGATGGTGATGTCACGCCAGCCGCCTTTTGTCAGAAGCGCCAACAGTCCGTCGGCGGAGGGATAGTTGTAATAACGGCCGAAGCCGTCATGGCCCTCCGCTTCCCCTGCCTTGAAGCTCGCGTGAAAGATGCCGCCCGTCCTCAGCGCGCGCCGGATGCGGGCGAAGACGTCGGGCAGCTCAGATCTTGGAACATGGAGAAGGCTTGCATGCGCCCAGACGCCATCGAAGGCGCTGTCGGCGTCGAGCTCCTGGAACAGCATGACCCTCACCGGCCTACCGATCAGCGCCTCCGCTTGTCTTGCAAGCTCGGTCGAGCCATCCGTCGGCGTCACGTCGAAACCGTGCGCCAGCATGTAGGCGCTGTCCTGCCCGCCGCCGCAGCCGAGCTCGAGGATTGCCGCACCCGGCGCAAGCCCGGCGAGGAAAGCATCGAGCTGCTTCGGCAGGCTGCGCACCCGCTTGGCGTATGTCTCGGCATTTTCCTCATAGAAGGCGGAGGTGCGGTCAAGAGGCATGCTGTTCGGCTCAGGAAGCCGGTCGGCGTCGATGATGTCAATGACGACAATCCCTTCCGACGTCACCCGGTAGAAGGCGACGTGGCGCATGTGGAGGAGGCGGCGAAGGCCCGCTCCGAGTTCGTCGCACTCCTCTCCCATGGAGGGAGCATGCGAAAGAAGCACGAAAATCCTGTCCCAGTCGAGAAGATAGGCGTCTGCCTGCGCCTCGCCGAAATTGAGGCAAGCATATTCGTCGATGCCTGATAGCACCGCGTCCGCCGTTCGGGTCAGCCTATAGGTTATTGTCACGCAGCTTTGCCTTCGTTTCCGACAGGATGTCGGGAATGCGTCGCTCGCTCGGGCCGCTTTCCTCAGCCTGTCTCAGAATGTTGCGCAGTTCTTCGTCGTCAAGCTTATGATGGAGCTGATCCTTCAGAACAAGCTCCGCCAGGAATGCGTCGGCACTGCTGTATCTACCGCTTGCGACACGGTTTTCGACGTATTCCGCCAGATTATCCGGAAGCGAGATCGTCATTTTCGCCATTGGATTCGGTGCCGCCTGCACATGCCGGTTATCAGCCATTCCAGATGCCAGATTATCATTTCCCAGTTTGTGATAGAAGCGTTGCGCCCAGCCGTCGAGGGCTTGGGTCACATGCGGATCAGTCTTTTTTATCGATATAGATGACGCGTTGGAGATCCTTGAAATGGGCGTCGCAGGTCAGGATATCGGCATCGTGGCGCTCCGCGGTCGCATAAATGATCGCATCGGCGGTGGCGAGTTTATGGGCTGCCGATATTTCGGCAGCACGGCGGGCAAGCGTCGTGTCGAGAGAAACAACCATGCATGTTGAGGTATAGGCGATGAAGCTGTCGACGGCTTCCTCGTCCTTTTCGCGTGCCAGCCATTTGGAAAGCTCGAGCTGCACGATCGTCGGAACGATGCATTGATCGCGTTCCGGGATTTCGGCCTGCAGCCGGGTTCCGGCAGCACTTTTCGTCAGCCATTCTATCCATGCGGAACTGTCGATCACGCGCATCAGAAACGGTCGTTCCGGTCGCGGTAATTTTTCTTGTCTGCGCCTTCGGCAATGCCGCGAAGATCGGCAAGCGTCGGGACCGGCATCAGCAATACGCCTTTGCCTTTGGGTATGAACACGAATTCCTGTCCAGCTGACCAGTGCTGTTGTTCGCGCACTTCCTTGGGGATGGAGATCTGGAATTTCGTAGAGAGGGTTGCAGTTGCCATTCTTACCTTTCCTCTATCGATTAGTGGATAGTAAGAATTCGCTGGGCGTCGGTCAATGGCGAACCGTTTTTGGCGTTGGTGCTATTTCGGTCGCCAAATGGGAAGTTGACGACGGTTTTTCCCCGCTGACTCGGCCAAAAAACCGGGCGGCGCCCGGTTTCGAAAGAGATCCGCGGATTGCTTAATGGCTGTCGGCTCAAAGAACATCATAGAGTATCGTGCAGATCGAAACGAACTTGAACGCGGGCGGAACAGATCGCCAGCCCGGCGGCTTTGCGGGCGAGGCGGAGAGCGGCGCCCACCAAGTCGGTGTTGACGCCGCCGTTGCGTGACGCGTCCGGAGTTCAAGCCGGGATAAGGCGCGTCCAGCCGCGCTCATCGTTGGTTACGCCCTTCTGCAGACTGACGAGTTGCTGGCGCAGTTCGCTGGTCAATTTGCCGGTCTGTCCGTCTCCGACCAGAAACTCGCCGCCGGCATGTCGAACCAGGCCAATGCCCGCCAGGACTGCGGCAGTGCCGCAAGCGAAGGCTTCAACCAGCTTGCCGCTGGTTGCGTCCTGCTGCCATTCTGCGAAGGAGTAGGGACGCTGCTCGACGCGCAAGCCCTTTTCTTCAGCGAGCACGATCACCGAGGCCCGGGTGATGCCCGGCAGGATCGTGCCGCCAAGGGGCGGGGTCACCACTGATCCATCATTCATCACGAAGAAGACGTTCATGCCGCCGAGTTCTTCGACCCAGCGATGCTCTGCGGCGTCCAGGAAGACGACCTGATCGCAATCCTTCTTCGCTGCTTCGGCTTGCGCCACGAGGCTGGCCGCGTAGTTACCGCCGCATTTTGCAGCACCAGTGCCGCCGGCGGCAGCACGGGTGTATTCAGTCTCGACCCATAGGGAGACCGCCTTCGCCCCGCCTTTGAAGTAGGCGCCGACCGGAGAGGCGATGACGCAGAAGACATATTCCTGAGCCGGACGAACGCCGAGAAACGCCTCGTTGGCGAACATGAAGGGGCGAAGGTAGAGACTGGCGTCGCCGGATGGAATCCAGGCCTTGTCAATGCGGACCAGTTCTTCGACCGCCTTCAGGAAGAGTTCTTCGGGCACAGGAGGCATCGCCATGCGGGTCGCCGACTGCGCGAAGCGGCGGGCGTTCTCTTCAGGCCGAAAGAGCAGAATCCGGCCGTCATCTGCCTTGTAGGCTTTCATGCCCTCGAAGATTTCCTGAGCGTAGTGCAGCACGGCGCTCGCAGGATCGAGCTCCAGGGGACGCCTCGGCGTAACCTTCGTGTCGTGCCAGCCCTTATCGGCAGTCCATCGTGCCAGGACCATATGATCCGTGAAGACCTTACCGAAGCCGGGCGTCTCCAATGCCTGGATGCGGTCGGCATCGGAGACAGGAGACTTGTGCAATTCGATTTTGATTTCAGGAGAGGTCGTCGTCGCGGTCATTGCTGGCACCTTGATAGTACATTGAATAGTGGCGGCGACACTACTGCCGCCGGGCTGGTCTTGGAAAGGCCTGAATCAGCCGGTTTCGGCATCGATCAGGGGAATAATCGCTTTCTTGTCACAGGGACAAGAAAATAGGTCAGTATTGTTGACATAAATTGCCCGGCATGGTCTGCTAGGGGAATAGAAAAATACGAGGAAACCCCATGCTGAACTGGGACACCATGTTTGCGTCGCGCTCGTCGCGCATGCGCGCATCCGAGATTCGCGAGCTCTTGAAGCTTCTCGACCGGCCCGATATCATCTCCTTTGCCGGCGGCATTCCGGATCCGGCGCTCTTTCCCGATCAGGAATTCAAGCAGGCCTATGCCGATATCTTCGACGGCGCCGCCGTCAACGCGGCGCTGCAATATTCGGTCAGTGAAGGCTACAAGCCGCTGCGCGAATGGCTGGTCGGGCAGATGGCGGCTCTCGGCATTCCTTGCGAACTCGACAACGTCTTCATTGTGTCCGGTTCGCAGCAGGGCCTCGATTATCTCGGCAAGCTCTTCCTGTCGCCTGATGACACCGCGCTGGTGACATGGCCGACCTATCTCGGCGCGCTGCAGGCCTTCAATGCCTATGAACCGGCCTACGACCAGCTGACACCGAACGGCAACCGGACGCCCGAGTCCTACCGCGCGGCCGCTTCCGCTGCCGGCGGCAAGGTAAAGTTCGCCTATCTTTCCACCGACTTCTCCAATCCGACCGGCGAAACCGTCGATCTTGACGGCCGCAAGAAGGTCCTGGCACTTGCAGAAGATCTCGACATCGCCGTCATCGAGGATGCGGCCTACCAGTCGCTGCGTTACGACGGCGATCCGATCCCGTCGATCCTGGCGCTTGAAATCGCCGAGAAGGGCCATATCAACGATACGCGCACGATCTATTGCGGCAGCTTCTCGAAGACGCTGGCGCCCGGCTTGCGCGTCGGCTTCATCGTCGCCAATGCGTCCGTCATCCGCAAGCTGGTGCTGATGAAGCAGGCGGCCGACCTGCATTCCTCGACGATCAACCAGATGGCGATATCAGATGTCGCCGAGCGCGGCTTCGACGCGCAGGTCGCCAAGATCAAGGCCGCCTACAGCCAACGTCGCGACTGCATGCTGGCCGCCCTTGACAAATACATGCCTGAAGGCACCAGCTGGACGAAGCCGGAGGGCGGTATGTTCATCTGGATCACGCTGCCGGAGGGCATGGACGGCGCCAAGCTGCTGGCGAAATCGCTTGAGACCGCCAAGGTCGCCTTCGTGCCCGGCAAGGCGTTCTTCGCCGACGGTTCGGGCGCCAACACCTTCCGCCTCAGCTTCTCCTGCGCCAACGAACAGATGATCGAGGACGGCATCGGCCGCCTGAGCGCGCTGATCTCGGCTGAAATCGGTAGCTGAGCGTGAGAGGTCGAGGAGAGGGCGTGCCCTGCGGCCCCCTCATCCGACCCTTCGGCTCCCGCTGGGGAGAAGAGGAAGCAAGCCGTAAGCTCTCGCTTCCATAACGAACGCTTTCGAGGAGGCGAGGCGTCGCTACGAATCTCTTCTCCCCAGCGGGGAGAAGGTGGCGGCAGCCGGTTGAGGGGGTGAGCGGCAGAGCCGCGAATGCACGGAGCGCAAGCGAAGGGCAACATGTGGCATATGCCATGCAGCTCCATAGACTCCCCGTTTTGCAAACCAGCCAGCCAGAACGCCGATCAGAAGATCGTCGTCCAGCCTTCGTTCGCCGTCTCGCTCTTGCCGTAGCCGACCCGATCGGCAACGGCGCCATCGGCATTGCGCAGGATGATGTCGCCGCCCCGGTTGGCAAGCTGCGGGCCGCCGGCTGCGGCATCGAGCGCTATGGTGCGCAGCTCGCCTGCGTTAAGCGATCCCGACAGCGTCTGGCTCCTGCCGTTTTCGTCCTCCAGCTTCCAGCCTTCGAGCGATGCCTCCATGTCGGAGCGGTTGATGAGCGTCACCGTTTCGGCCTCGATGCCGCCTTCGCCGTTGACCGGGTTGATCAGCGCGGCGACGATGCGCAGCGACGAGGCGACGATCGGCTGTGGCCGGCGTGTGCCTTCACCGCGGCCCTGGCCGCCACGGCTGTCGGAAACCGGATGGCCGGTCGCCGCATCGGTATTCCAGTTCTGCGACTGAAAGCAGAGGAAGATCGCCGCCCATTCGTCGGTATCGTTAAAATGGACGAGCAGGGCGCCGTCCTGGTTCGGCCCGTTGGTGGCCTTGAAGCTGCCGCCGTCGCCCTGGTTCATGTGGATGTCGTGGATGCCGTTGCCCGGCTCGAAATCGAAATATTGGTCGGGCTTGTTGTGCTCGGGGCCCCAGGCCTCGCCGAAGGCATAGAAATGGATGTCGGGATCGGCAATGCCTTCCTCGACGATCGGCTCGATGAATTCCCTGAGATCATTCTTCGGGCCGGAGAGCTGGAAGGGCGCGACATTCATGTCCTCGCGCTCGATCAGCCCGCCGCGGACGTAGTCGATCGCAAGCTCCGGACGGTCCTTGCGGATGTCGGTCAGGCCCATCGGCAGGGCTTCGAGCGCCTCCGTCAGTGCCGGATGCTTGAAATCGACGATGTTGGCATAGAGCAGGTCGTGCGGCGACATCTTCGAGCGGACATTCAGAGCGATCCGGTAGCTGACGCCGTCCGCCTCGATGCGGATTTCGATATGGGGATCGTTGTCGTCATCAAGGGCGAGTGCGCTCGCCGTACCCTTCAGGACCTTGTAATTCTTCAGCATGGAGAACCTCGCGGAGGTGGCGGGATCTTACGCTAACACGGCGAAAGTGCATCTTTTGTGACGGCTAAAGTATGACGCGATCCTTCAGATTCGCCTGTCACACTTTAGGTCTTTGATTTGAGCATGTCGTGGCCGCAAAACCGCTGCACACTTTGCGCGACATGCTTTGTCTTCCGCCGTGCAATGCCTGATCCGCTATCGCCTATTGCTCCAGATGCGGTCCGAAAAGTTCGAGATCGGCTTCACCAAGCCTGTCGCTAACCGTGTTCAGCTGGTGCCAGTAGGGATAGATCAGCGGCGGCAGGCTGACCGCGTCGAGGCGCTTGCGCTCCTCGTCCGTGAGTTTCAGATCGGCGGCGGCGATGTTGTCGCGGAACTGGGCTTCGGTGCGGCCGCCGATGATCACCGAGGTGACCGCCTTGCGGCCGATCAGCCAGGCGAGCGCAACTTGAGCGGCGGAAACGCCGCGTTCCTCACCGATCGCGACCAGCGCCTCGACGATATTCCAGAGGCGGTTCTCGTCGCGGATCGGCGGTTCGGTCCAACCGGCGAACTGGCGCGTGCCTTCGGGGGCTGCCTGGTTGCGGCGGTGCTTGCCGGAGAGCAGGCCGCCAGCCAGCGGGCTCCAGACCAGCACGCCGAGACCCTGGTCGATCGAGATCGGCAGCAACTCGTATTCGGCGTCGCGGGCTTCCAGTGTATAGTGGATCTGCTGGCTGACGAAGCGCTGGTACCTGTGCTCGTTGGCGAGCCCAAGCGCCTTCATGATGTGCCAGCCGGAATAATTCGAGCAGCCGACATAACGCACCTTGCCCTGTCTGATCAGGGTGTCGAGGGCTTCCATCGTCTCTTCAAGCGGCGTCTGGCCATCCCATTCATGCACCTGGTAAAGGTCGATGACATCGGTCTTCAGGCGCTTGAGGCTCGCCTCGCATTCGCGGATCAGGTGGTAGCGCGACAGACCCTGGTCGTTCGGGCCATCACCCATGCTAAAGCGGGCCTTGGTGGCGAGCAACACGCCTTGCGGCCGCTTACCGGAGAGCACGTCACCGATGATGTTTTCGCATTCGCCTGATGAATAGGCGTTGGCGGTGTCGATCAGGTTGATGCCGGCATCGATGCACATATCGATCATCTTTTTCGCCTCGGAGATGCCGAGATCGCCGACCATCTTCGCCCAGCCGACGCCGCCGAAGGTCATCGTGCCCATGGTCAATGTCGAAATCTTCAGGCCGGAACGGCCGAGCAGACGATATTCCATTGAAACTCCTCCTTCATCGAAACAGGATTGACGTACCTCAGCGCGACCGAATAGCAAATGGCGGCGTATTCACGCCTGCGTGAGGCTCAGGCAAGAAAGCGGACGCCGGCATCTTGGGCCGCGTGGCGAAATGGCCGATCGCGCGTGCTGGCAGCAGACGGATGGTACAATATGCTATCGACTTGTCGAACGAAAATCGTCGCAGCAACGCGGCGAGGCGGCACTGCGTCAGGCCTCGCCCTTATCCCTGTTGTGAATGTTGTCGCGGATCGAAGCGATAGTGTCCCGCATCTTGCCGGCGGTTTCGGCGTCGAGGCCGACGGCCTTGCCGATGCAGTCGAACACATAGGCGGCGCGGCTCTTCAGGGCCAATCCGTCTTTCGTCAGGCGCAGGAGCACCTGGCGTTCATCGGCGGGATTTCGATTGCGGGTGACGAGGCCGACATTTTCCAGCCGCTTCAGCAGCGGAGTGAGGGTGCTGGAGTCGAGAAAAAGCGTCTCGCCGAGATCCTTCACCGTGCGGTCGTCGCGCGCCCACAAAGCGGTCATGACAAGGAATTGCGGATAGGTGAGTTCAAGCTCGTCGAGCAGGGGACGGTAGAGCTGGTTAAAGGCGTGGCTTGCCGAATAGATCGAAAAGCAAAGCATTTCATCGATCTTGGGCACGTCAGCGAGATCATTTGATGTGGTGTCTTTCATCACGCTCTCCTTTGATCTCAATATAATTTGTGCGCGATCTGTTTGCAAGCTATTGACTCGGCAGACGAGGGAGCCTAATTAGATCGTGCACAAATAAATCGCTGGCAATTATATGCCGAACACGGAAAGCTTCAGAGGTTTGCTGCGTCAACGGATGCGCAAGCAGGTGAATTCCCCTGTGGCTCCCCATTCGGCTTCTTTGAAACTCAACCGACGAAAGGAAATGACCAATGTTCAAGTTTGCTGCTGCCGTCGCCCTGGCGGGCGCTCTTCTTTCCGGTGCTGCCGTTGCTCAGCCGGCCAAGCCGACCGTTGTCCTCGTCCATGGCGCCTTTGCCGATTCATCCAGCTGGAACGGCGTCGTCGAAATCCTGCGCAAGGATGGCTTTTCTGTCGTGGCAGCCGCCAATCCGCTGCGCAGCGTTTCTAACGACGCTGCCTATGTCTCCGACGTGATTGGCAGCATCGCCGGCCCTGTGGTCCTTGTCGGTCACTCCTATGGCGGCCAGGTCATTTCGACCGCGGCCAACGGCCACGACAATGTCAGGTCGCTGGTCTATGTCGCGGCCTTCGCCCCGGATGCCGGGGAATCGGTTGCCGATCTTGCCGGCAAGTTTCCGGGCGGCACGCTGAGCGGAGCGCTGGCGGCCCCGGTAAAGCTCAGCGCCGGCGGTGTTGATCTCTATATCGATCAAGCCAAGTTCCATGATCAGTTCGCCAGCGACGTGCCGGCCGAACAGGCGGCCCTGATGGCGGCTGCCCAACGTCCAGTCACCGAGGCCGCGCTGACCGACAAATCCGGCGAGCCCGCCTGGAAGAAGCTGCCGTCGTGGTTTTTCTCCGGCACCGGCGACAAGAACATCCCGGCCGCAGCCCTAGGCTTCATGGCCGAGCGGGCAGGCTCCAAGCGGACCGTGGTGGTCGATGGCGCCTCCCACGTCGTGATGGTGTCGCATCCCGGGAAGGTGGCTGAACTGATCGAAGAAGCTGCAAAGTAGTATTCGATCCGAGGGCCACGGCGCGTGAGCGCCGTGGCCCTCGGATGCTGTGAGCCTGATCATTCGGCTTGAAAATGCCGCCGTCGTTAAAGCCGGGCTCAGCCCCTTCCATTCGATGCCGACACAGCAGCCCTGGAGAGGTTACGACTGCTCGATGACAAAGTAGTGGTGCAGGGCGTGGACCAACCGACGCGCCCTGTCACATCTCTGTCAACGATCCCTAATAAGGGAGGGTGACGCAATTCCGAGGACCCCTCCCCATGAAAACGATCGTTTCCGCCGCAGCCCTTCTCGCCGCGAGCCTCTTTGCCATTCCGGCTTCTGCCGCAAACCTCGTTCTCTACACCAGCCAGCCGAACGAAGACGCGCAGGCAACGGTCGATGGCTTCATGGCCGCCAATCCCGATATCAAGGTCGACTGGGTACGCGACGGCACGCCGAAGATCATGGCGAAACTCCAGGCCGAGATCCAGGCCGGCAACCCGGTTGCCGACATTCTCCTCATCGCCGACATGGTGACGCTGGAGCGCCTTAAAGAAGACGGCAAGCTCTTGGCCTATAAGTCGCCGGAATCCGCAGGGTACGATGCCGCCCTTTATGACGCCGACGGCTATTACTACTCGACCAAGCTGATCACCACCGGCATCATGTACAACACTTCGGCCGCCATGAAGCCTGCTAGCTGGAAGGACCTGACCAAGCCGGAAGCCAAGGGCCTCGTCACCATGCCGAGCCCGCTTGCCTCGGGTGCGGCCCTCATCCACGCCCAGACGCTCGCCGCCGTTCCGGGACTCGGCTGGGATTTCTACAAGTCGCTTGCGGAAAACGGCGCGATTGCAGCCGGTGGCAACGGCGCCGTGCTGAAGTCGGTCGCCTCGGGCGAAAAGGCCTATGGCATGGTCGTTGACTACATGCCGATCCGCGAGAAGGCCAAGGGCGCGCCTGTCGAGTTCGTCTTCCCGAGCGAAGGCGTTTCGGCCGTCACCGAGCCGGTCGGCATCCTTGCCAGCACCAAAAATGCCGATGCCGCCAAGAAATTCGTCGATTACGTGCTCTCCGAAAAGGGCCAGGAAGGCTTCCTGAAGCTCGGCTACATCCCGGCTCGCAACGGCATGAAGCTGCCGGAAGGCTTTCCGGCGCGCGACACCATCAAGGTCCTGCCGATCAAGGCGGCCGAAGCATTGAAGAATACCGATCAGGATCTCAAGACCTTCTCGGGCATCTACGGCTCGAACTGATCCTTTCATGCACGGATACATCAAAACCGGAAACAGCCAGCCCGCCTGGCTGTTTCCTTTTATCGTCGTGGTCGTCCTGTTCCTCAGCGTGCTGCCGCTCGCTCGTCTCGCCATGGTCGGGATCGCAGCCTTCGCCAGCGGCGGCGTGATTGATGTTCTGAGCGAGGCGTCGCTCTGGTCGGCGACCTATTACACCGTCGTCACCGCCATTCTAGGCACGATCATCTCGCTCGTCATCGGCTGCCTCTTCGCCTTCCTGCTGACGCTGACCGATATCCGCGCCAAGGGGCTGCTCAGCTTCTTCTTCGTGCTGCCGATGATGATCCCGCCGCAGGTAACGGCGCTCGCCTGGGTGCAGATGTCCGGCCCCTCCAGCCCGTTGCTGAAGGCGCTGCATATCGCCCCGCCACTCGGCTCGCCGCAGCCGCTCTATTCGGTGGGCGGCATCGCGCTGCTCTATGGCGTGCAGCATGCGCCGCTGGTCTACCTGGCGCTCCGAGCCGGGCTGATGACGCTGCCGCGCGACGGCGTCGAGGCCGCGCGGCTTTCCGGCGCCTCCAGCTTGCGGGTGTTCCGCGATATCATCCTGCCGCTGTCGCTGCCCGGTATCATCGCGGGTGCGGCGATCTCCTTCGTCTCCTGCACCGGCAATTTCGGCATTCCGGCCATTGTCGGTATTCCGGCCTCGATCTTCACGCTGCCGACGTTGATCTTCACCAAGTTTTCCGCTTTCACCAGCCGCACCTTCGGCGACGTCGCCGTGCTCTCGGCAATCATCGCCATCATCTCGGTCGTCGGGCTGATGATCCAGGACCGGGCGCTGCGCGGCCGCGACTACCGCGTCATCGGGTTATCTGGGGCGAGTGCGGCCTTCGAGCTCGGCGCCTGGCGCCTTGTTTTCACACCGCTCGTTTGGGCGATCCTGTTCTTCATGCTGGCAGCACCCTTCTTCGCGCTTGTCGCTGGCGCGCTGGTGCCGGCCTATGGCGTGCCGCTCACTTTCAAGACGATGTCGCTGCATGCCTTTGAGGAGATCCTGTTCCGGCAGGCGGTAACACGCACCGCCTTTATCAATTCGCTGTCGCTCGCCGGAGCCACCGCGCTTTGTCTCCTGGTGGTGACGGTGCTTGCGGCCTATGCGCTGACGCGGCGCAAGGATGCGGCGTCGCGGATCGTCGCCAGCCTGATCGAGATACCATATTCGCTGCCCGGCATCGTCATGGCGGTCTGCTTCATCCTGGTGTTCGCAGCACCGATCCCGATCCTCCACGTGTCGCTCTATGGCACGATCTGGATCATCCTGATCGCCTATTTCTCCTCCTTCTTCGCCGTCAGCCTGAAACCCGTGGTCAGCGCCTTTCATCAACTCGATCCGGCGCTGGAAGAGGCGGCGCGGCTTTCCGGCGCCGGCTTCTTCCGCCGGCTTGCCGATATCATCGTGCCGCTGATTGCGCCGGCCGCCGGCGCCTCCGTTATTCTTGTCTTTCTGATTGCCTGCAACGAGCTGACGATCTCGGCGCTGCTCTGGTCTGCCGGCACCCAGACGCTCGGCGTCGCCATCTACAATCTCGATGACAGCGGCAGCTCGGACCTTGCTTCGGCGCTCTCGGTGCTCGTCGTCCTCATGGTCGTCGTGCTGATGCTGTTGCTCGAACTTCTGGCGAAACGACTGCCGAAAGGAGTGATCCCATGGCGAGGCTGATCCTCAACCAGCTCGGCAAGGACTTCGGCACCGGGCGCGCCGCCGTCAGCGGCTTTTCGCTCGATGTGCGTGAGGGCGGCTTCCTGGCGCTACTCGGACCTTCCGGCTGCGGCAAGACGACGGTGCTGCGCATGATCGCCGGTTTCGAGACGCCCACCGACGGCTCGATCCGTCTCGGCGAACGGCTGCTTGCCGACGCCGCGCAGTCGCTGCCGCCGGAAAAGCGCAACATGGCGATGGTCTTCCAGTCCTATGCGCTCTGGCCACATATGAGCGTCGCCGAGAATGTCGGTTATCCCCTCAAGGTGCGCGGCATATCAGGCGAGGCCTACCGGGCGAAGGTGCTCGACGCGCTCGGCACCGTCCGGCTCGCCGCCTATGCTGAACGGCGCCCGGCCGATCTCTCCGGCGGCCAGCGCCAGCGCATCGCGCTCGCCCGCTGCCTGGTGACCTCGCCCGACGTGGTGCTGCTCGACGAGCCGCTCGCCAATCTCGACCGGCACCTGAAGCAGGAGATGGAAGAGACTTTCCGCGAGTTCCACCAGCGCTCGGGTGCAACGATGATCTACGTCACCCACGACCAGAGCGAAGCAATGGCGCTGGCGACCGACGTCGCCGTCATGTCGGAAGGGCGGCTGCTGCAGGTGGCGGCGCCCGCCGAGATCTACGCGCGGCCTGAAGGGCGCATCGTCGGCGGCCTGATCGGGCGCGGCGCGATCCTAACGCTGCCGGTGATGGGCGGCGAACGCCAGTTGGAGTGGGACGAGCTGCAGGATGCGCTTCATGCCGCCAATACTGATGGCGCCGATATTCTGGTGCGGCCGGAGGATGTGATCATCGGCGGCGAGGGGGCTTCGGCAATCGTCGAATCCGTGCTGTTCGAGGGCGAGCGCTACGCCGTGAAACTGATCCTCGGCAATGGCCAGACGCTACGCGCCTTTAGCCGCGTGGTCGTCGTGCCGGGCGAGGCGGTGCGCGTCATCATCCGCACCGGCTGGCGGCTTTGATGGACTAGGATTTGAGTTTTGACGATTCCGAGTTGAAGCCTTACGAACCTTCAAGAAGAAGCAGTCCTTCTTCAGTCCATCTGTCACCTTGAATATCCGATTTAACGAAGCCGTAGGAGGCAAGGACTTCGATCGCTAGCTCGCCGGCGTGCATCGCCTTGTGGTCTAGAAAGCCATTGCCCCGGCTGAGGTATTGCTCGCACATCCACGCCAACGCTTCCAGGATCTCTTTCTCTTTGGCGGTCATGATTTTTGCGACTCCAAACATCTGGAAATTCATAAACAATATAGAAGACATTACATAACTGTTCTAACCGCTGCTATCCAGATGCTTGCGGGAGATTGTCAGCCCTTGAATTCACAGCTCGCTACGTCCGGGCTGCAAGCGGGCGGTTATTCGCAACTTTCTTGGTCCCGCCACCTTTTCCTGTGGCGATTGCCGGATAAGGTACTGCCCGCAACCGGACTCCTGCCATGTCGCTTCGCCTCGCCACCTTCAACGTCGAAAATCTCCTGACCCGTTTCGATTTCACCGGCTTCCGCAACCAGCTGCGCCAGGACCGGGTCATCAAGCTTTTCCAGGTGTCGAGCGAGGGTGTGTACCAGCAGCTCGAGCAGGCGCGGGTGATCGCTGCGACCGACGACACGCGGCAGATGTCGGCCCTTGCGATCGCCGATGCTGACGCCGATATCCTGTGCCTGCAGGAAATCGACAATATGGCTGCCCTGCAGGCCTTCGAATACGGCTATCTCTTCCGCATGGTCGGCAACGGCTATCGGCAGAAATTCCTGGTCGAGGGCAATGACAGCCGCGGCATCGATGTTGCCGTGCTGATGCGCGAGGAAACGCGCGACGGCCAGAAGATCGAGCTCAGGGATATCAGAAGCCATGCGATGACGACCTATCGCGATCTCGATCTCTTCAATGAGGATCTGGCGCTCACCAACCGCATCGACGACAAGATCTTCAAGCGCGACTGCCTGGAGCTCGACCTTCTGATCGGCGGCCGGCCGTTTTCGCTCTACGTCGTTCATTTCAAGTCGATGGGCAATCCGCGCGATGGGCTGGACGGGCGGCAATCGACCATGCCGATCCGCCGCGCCGAGGCGCGCGCCGTGCGACGCATCATCGAGGATCGCTTCAGTGCGGAGCAAGCCGGCACGAAGAGCTTCGCCATCTGCGGAGACATGAACGATTATCAGGAGCGTGTCGATGTCATCGGCCGCCGGGGCACCGGCTATCGCTTCGAACATCAGAACGAGACCGAAAGCGCGCTCGACGTTTTCAGTAGCGACGGCTTTGCCGAAAATGTCGTGCGCCGCCGCGAACCCCTCGACCGCTGGACGCTCTATCACGCTCGCGGGCCACACGAGCAGTGGCTTTGCCAACTCGACTATCTCTGGCTTTCGCCAGCACTTGCCGCCCATAATGCCGGCCGCCTGCCCGAAATCATCCGCAGCGGCCAGCCCTACCGCACTGTCTTCCCGCCGGGGCAGGAGGTGGAGCGTTATCCGCGCACCGGCTGGGACAGGCCGAAGGCGTCCGATCACTGCCCCGTCGTCATGACACTGGATCTCCCATGAATGCAAATTTGAACGCGAATTTCACCAACATCAATTTTTCCGATGATTTCGCCGGCTGGCCGCCGGAGGCGACGGTCTTTCCGATTGCCGGCGTGGATCTGCGCATTCTGCCCGGTCCCCATCCCTTCGTCGCCGCCGAAGAGGCGGCGATCCGGGAGAACTGGGGCAGGGAGACTGCTGCCAATCCGGCGCTGTTCGACGGGCGCATGGTGTTCCAGCGGTTCGTATCGCTCGGTGAAGACGGGATTGCCGGCGAGGGCCACGTCATTCCCTTTTCCGCTTTCATGTGGTGGCGCCGGCAGCCGCAGCGCCAGGGCGGCATTCACATCTTCGCCTATCCGGTGCTCGAGACCTCCGACGGCGCACTGGTGGCGATCCGCATGGGCGCCCATACCGCCAATCCCGGCCAGGTCTATTTCGCCGCCGGCTCGCTGGAGCCGGAGGATGTCGTCGACGGTCGTTGCGACATCGAAGCCAATATGCGCCGCGAAGTCCATGAGGAGACCGGGCTCGATCTTGCCGAATCCGTCGCGGGTGAGGGGCTGTTCGCCACTCATAACAAGCGCACGGTGACGCTGCTGCGGTTATTCCGCTTCGATATGACGGCGGATGAGATGATCGAGCGGATCGAGCGGCATATGCTCGTCGCCGAGGATCAGGAGATCGCGGGCGCGGTGGCGATCCGCTCGGCCGATCCCTCCGCCCATGCCTATAACATCGCCATGTTGCCTGTGATCGACTGGTATTTCGGTAAGGCCGAACGGAGTTGATGTATGCCGCCCAAAGCCATGCAGCGTTCCGGGATAACGACACGCACCACGTAACGATCGAAAGCGCGTCGTGTGAATCCGGTTGACGCGACACGTTTTAGCGCCTTGCACTCGCTCGCGTGGTCGGGCAGGTTGGCGGCGCGATGACGATTCAAGGAGGCCGATGTGGCGCGAAGCTACAGCGTCTATGACGTGTTCACCGATCGAAAGCTTGCGGGCAATCCGCTGGCGGTGATCTTCGACGGAGACGATCTCAGCGACGAGGCGATGCAGGCGATCACCCGGGAGCTCAATCTCTCCGAGACGGTCTTCGTGCAGCCTTCGACCAATCCCGCCTATGCGGCACGGCTCAGGATCTTCACGCCGGGGCGCGAACTGCCCTTTGCCGGCCATCCGACGGTCGGTACGGCGGTGGCGCTGGCCGAACGGGCACATGGTGCTGCTACGCGCGATCTCGTCTCGGTGCTTGAGGAAAATGTCGGGCCGGTGCGCTGCGCGGTTCGGCTGAGAGAAGGTGAGGCGAGCTTTGCCGAATTCGACCTGCCGCGCAAATCGCAGCCGGCCATCATGCCGCTCGACAAACTCGGCATCGCCGATGCGCTGTCGCTGAAGGTGACCGAGATCGGCTTCGAAAATCATGTGCCCTCCGTCTGGAGTGCCGGCGTTCCCTTCCTGCTCATTCCGGTGCACGATGTCGGAGCCACGCAGCGGGTGGAATTCGATCCGCAACTCTGGGAAAAAATCGTGCCCTTCGTCGATGGCGCGCTTGCCTCGGCCTATGTCTATTGCCGCGGCGGCGTCAACCACGTGGCAAAGTTCCATGCGCGAATGTTCGCAAGCGGCATGGGCATCGTCGAAGACCCGGCTACCGGTTCGGCGGCGGCCGCACTCTCCGGTGCGATCCACCATTTCGACCGGCTGACGGACGGGCATCATCCGATCATGATCGAGCAGGGGGTCGAGATGGGCCGGCCGTCCTTCATCCACCTGCATATCGATGTCGACGGCGGGGCGATCTCCAACGCGCGGATCGGCGGCCAGGCAGTGCGGCTGGCCAGCGGCACGCTCGACCTTTGATTTGATTAGAACGCCGCGCGTCCGACAGGACGCGCTAAGGACGCTCTATCACTTTGAATCTGCGCATATCCTTTCCGAAGATCGATTCCGATTTTCGGGGTTATGCGCTGCATTTCAGCCAAACCGAAAAATCTTCGCGGTTAACCAAAGAAATTTCGGCTATGCGCTGGACAAGGCTGCCGATCCTGTTTATACGCCCCGTCACACCGCGCAGCCAAGCGCGAACGGGTGATTAGCTCAGTTGGTAGAGCAGCTGACTCTTAATCAGCGGGTCGTAGGTTCGAGCCCTACATCACCCACCAAATTTCTTGAAAAGATTGATATATTCGAATTCAGGCCGGATTTTCCGGCCTGCCGGAAACTGTTCTCGAAGCGAGCGGCATGGTTCGCGCTGTCCGTAGGACTGGCCGCGTCAGTCCGTGCGCCCTATCTCCCTCTCGCGTATCGGGAGGGTCTATGAGAAGCGTTATTTTTGCCGTCGCATTGTCTCTGCCGTTGCCTGCCTTTGCCGCAGGCGTCATGAACGTCAAAGCGAGCGAGCATAGCTGCAGCGAGCTTACGCAGATCATCCGCCAGAACAAAAAGGTCTTTGTCCGCGTCGGTTTCGGCGGCCGCAGTTTCCGTTATCCGCCCGCCCAATGCAGCATGGGCGATAAGCGCACCACGACCAGTTTGCGCGATGCAGGTGGAAAACAGTGCATCCTCGATTATTCCTGCGTCTTCGACCCCGCGTCGCCCTATAATTTTCCCTAGCGTATCAGCCCGAAAAAATCGGAATCGATTTTCGGAAAGCACGATGCGAGGGATTGAAAGAGTTAGACCGTCCTTTGTGTGTCGCTCAATCGCCGCCGCTCAGTTTCATGCCGGCGAGCCAGAGTGCTGCGACGATGAAAAACGACAGTGCCGCCATCACTGCTATGGGCGGTGCGTATTCCTGGAAGGAATGCGAGGCGTTTAGTCTAAGGACGTAAATAGTCGCAACCGCAATCTTTGTGACGATCAAGAGCGCCAAGGTCGCGTTTTTGGCGTAACGCCTGGTTTCGGCCAATCGAAGCTTCCGGCGGGGACACATCGACCTTCTGTGCCGGAATGGCCCTTGTCCACTCCGGCTCTGTGCTCAGCCGTATAGTTCGGACGGTTCCCGCACTGGCGGCACGCGGTGCGATGCCCTACCTTCGCTCTCTCACATTCAGGAGTTTCCATGAAAAGCGTTGTTCTGGCCGTCGCACTGTTGTTTCCGTCCGTCGCTCTTGCCGCCGAGGCGGTGGAGGTCAATGCCAGGGATCACAGTTGCGAAGAGCTTGCGCAGATCATCCGCAAGGACAAGGCGGTTTTTGTGCGCATGGGCTTTGGCGGCCGCAGCTTCCGTTATCCGCCGGCCAGGTGCAATCTCGGCGACAAGTACGACACCGCAAGGGTGAGGGATGCCAATGGCAAGCTTTGCCTCCTCGACTACGAGTGCGTGTACGATCCGCAGTCCTTCTATAACAGGATTCCCAAATAATATTCCGATCCAGGCGTTGCCAGTAGCCTGTCGCCATGGATGACGAGGTCAAGAAAAAAGGCCGGGCGAAACTCGCACCGACCTTCCTCGATCAGTCTCGATAACGGCTGCCAGTACCTCCGTGGTCAGCCGTCAGAAACAGATTTAGTATCCCTTAAATAGGGTTTACTTAAAAAGCTTCAAGAGCTAGCAGCCGAGAGGAAGCCGGCACTGGGCCGGCTTCTTCTGACCGAGCAGCGATTACTGCTGTGCAGGGGCAGCCGGCGGAGTGGCCGGTGCTGGTGCCGGTGCAGGCGTTGCGCTGTTGTCGGTCGGAGCGATCGGCTTGGCCGGCGCCGGCTCTGATTGGGTCGTGGAGGCTGTCGTGTCCGGGGATGTGCCGGGGGTGCTCCACTGCGAATAGGCGAATGCAGCGACAGCGATCACGGCCAATGCAGCGACCCAGACAACCCACGTATTACTGCTGCGCGCGCTCGGCGTGGTGCGCAGATCCAGATTTGGGTTCAGCGGGCGGTTCGGGTCGTTGGCATTATTGGGGTCGTACGTCATGGTACTTTCTCCTCTTTCGGTGACAGAAGAATGCCGAAGTGGGCATTTTGTTCCGTTCTGGGCCGAAGCGCTTGTGCTGATTGGGTTTTCGTACTCATTATTCTCGCTTTACTGGCGCTCCGCGCATTCGCGGGCTTTGCCGTTCACTCCTCATCTGCTTTGCGGTCGACGGCAGAGACCCGGTGGTAGAGCTGCCGGCCGATCGGATGCGGTGGTGGATGGCGGGCCGCGGGTGCGGACAGCAAGCCGCCATGGCGCAATGCGCTTGACACCACCGGGTCTGTTTGCGAATGATTTCCGCATGGGGTCGCGATCACCCCACGAGGCGTCATGCTGAAGAATCGCGTCCAGTAAAACCGATCAACGGAGGGACGCGTCATGCCGTCATTTCTCGAAATTTCTCCCGACAAGCTCAACCGCCTTATCGGAACCCCCGGTGCGCCTTGCATTATCGACGTTCGCACCGAGGAGGACTTCGCACTCGATCCGCGCCTGGTGCCTAGCTCCATCCGGCGGGGCCATGCCGAGATCGGGTCCTGGGCGGGCAGCGTCGATGCCGATTCCGTCGTCGTGGTCTGCCAGAAGGGCAGCAAACTCAGCCATGGCGTCGCCGCCCACCTGCGCCATGCCGGGATCGACGCCGAGAGCCTCGAAGGCGGCTTCGAAGCCTGGATTGCCGGCGGACTGGCGGTGCCTGACGCCGAGCTGCCGCGCCGCGATGCCGAGGGGCGCACCGTCTGGGTGACGCGGGCGCGGCCGAAGATCGACCGCATCGCCTGTCCCTGGCTTATCCGGCGCTTCGTCGATCCGAGCGCCGTATTCCTGTTCGTGCCGGCGCCTGAGGTTTTAGCCGTCAGCGAGCGCTTCGGGGCGGTGCCCTTCGATATCGATGACGTGTTCTGGAGCCATCGCGGCGAACTCTGCACCTTTGATGTCATGGTCGAGGAGTTCGGGCTGGCATCGGAGCCGCTCCTGCGTCTGGCGCGGATCGTCAGGGCGGCGGATACCGCAAGGCTCGATCTCGCGCCCGAGGCGGCGGGCCTGCTGGCCGCCTCGCTCGGCCTCTCCAGGATGTATTCCGACGATCTGGAACAGCTCGAGGCCGGGATGCTTCTCTACGACGCCTTCTTCCGCTGGTGCCGCGATGCGACCGAGGAAACCCACAACTGGCCGGCGCCGAAGAAGAGGGCATGAGATGGTCGAGATGACGGATAAAGCGCCAGGCGGCAAAATGGCGGAGGAAGACGCGGGAGAGGGGCATCATCACGGCGTCTCGTTTGGCGAGGCCTTCAAGGTGTGGCTGCGTGTCGCCGCCCTGAGTTTCGGCGGCCCCGCCGGCCAGATCGCCGTCATGCACCGGATCATCGTCGACGAGAAGCGATGGATCGGTGAGCACCGTTTTCTGCATGCGCTGAACTATTGCATGCTGCTTCCCGGACCCGAGGCGCAGCAGCTCGCCATCTATATCGGCTGGCTGATGCATCGGACAGTGGGCGGTCTCGTCGCCGGCCTGCTGTTCGTGCTGCCTGGGTTCCTGTCGATCCTCTGTCTCAGCTATATCTACGCGGCTTACGGCAATGTCGGCATCGTCGCCGGCCTGTTCTTCGGGCTGAAGGCGGCGGTGCTTGCCGTCGTCGTGCAGGCCGTCATCCGCATCGGCGGCCGTGCGCTCAAGAATCGCGTCATGGTCGGTATCGCGGCCGCGGCCTTCATCGCCATCTTCTTTCTCCATGTGCCGTTCCCGCTGATCGTGCTCGCGGCCGGCATTGCCGGCTTCCTCGGCGGCAGGTTCGGGCTTGCCGCCTTTCAGACCGGCGGCGGCCATAAGGCCGGAAGCGGGCCGGTGCTGTCGGATGCCGAGTCGGCGCTTGGCGAAGGCATACCGGCGCATGCGCGCCCGAATCTCGCCTGGTCGCTGCGTATCTCGGCCGTGCTGCTTACCCTCTGGCTCGCGCCGCTCGCGGCGCTCTACGCAACCTTCGGTGCTGACAACGTCTTTACCGAAATCGGCCTGTTCTTCAGCAAAATGGCGGTCGTCACCTTCGGCGGGGCCTATGCCGTGCTTGCCTATGTCGCACAGGAGGCCGTGCAGCATTTCGGCTGGCTGAAACCCGGGGAGATGCTGGATGGTCTCGGCATGGCCGAGACGACGCCGGGGCCGCTGATTATGGTCGTCCAGTTCGTCGGCTTCATGGGCGCCTACCGGGATCCGGGAGCGCTGGACCCGATGCTTGCTGCAACGCTTGCGGCGATATTGACGAGCTGGGTGACCTTCGTGCCCTGTTTCCTGTGGATCTTCCTCGGCGCGCCGTTCATCGAAAAACTGCGCGGCAACATAGCGCTCGCCGGCGCGATGTCGGCCATAACAGCGGCGGTGGTCGGGGTTATCCTCAACCTCGCTATCTGGTTTGCCCTGCACACGCTGTTTGCCGAGGTTGCGACCGTCCAGCTTGGCGGCTTGCGGCTCGATATTCCGGTGCTGCAATCGGCCGTGCCGGCGGCAATGGCGCTGTCTGCCGCCGCGGCGATAGCGATCTTCCGCTTCAAGGCTTCCGTGATCGCGACGCTGCTAGCCTGCGCAGCCGCGGGAATGCTCTGGACGCTGGCGGTGAACTAAAGCGCGTCGCGACCTTTCAGATTCGCTCCTCGCGCTTTAGGCATTTGTTTTTACGCATGTCGTTGTCGCAAAACCGCGGCACACTTTTGCGCGACATGCTTTAGAGCCTTTCCTTGGCTCTAGGCCTCCGCCCCATCCGCGGGAATGCGCGTCGCGAGCATCTTGTCGATACGCATGCCGTCCATGTCGAGCACTTCGAAGCGCCAGTTGTCGAAGACGAAGGTTTCGCCGGCTTCGGGGATGTGCTGGAGCTGATGCAGCGCGAAGCCCGCCAGCGTATGGAAATCGGCATCCGGACGATCGCGCAGGCCCAGCCGTTCGAAGGCGTCGAAGGCCGGCATCATCGCATCGATCAAGAGCGACCCGTCTTCCCTGACGACGATATCGGGCTCTTCGTTGGATCCCGGCAGGTCGCCGGCGATGGCTTCGAGCAGGTCGGTCTGGGTGACGATGCCTTCGAGGCTGCCATATTCGTCGATGACGATGGCGAGGCGAACGGGTGAGGCCTTGAAACTGTCGAGCACGCGGACGACCGAGGTGCCCTCATGCAGCACCAACGGCTGTTTGATCACCTCCATCGGCCGGACCCTGCCGCCGTCGAGAACCTGATCGAGAAGATCCTTTTTCAGCACCATGCCGATCGGTTCGTCGATCGAGCCTCGCGCGACCAGCAGCTGTTCGTGGCTGCATTCGCGGATCGTCTTCAGGATCTCGGCCTCGCTGTCGTCGGCGTCGAACCAATCGATATCGAGACGCGGCGTCATGATGTCGGAGATCGGTCTCTCGCCGATGTTAAAGACCCGCTCGACGAGCTGCTGCTGCACCTGGTTGAGAAGGCCGGCTTCCTGGCTCTCGGCGATCAAAAGCTTGAGCTCCTGCGGCGAATGGAACGATGATTCCCCGGTTCCGGCGCGAAGACCGACACCGCGCAGCACCAGGTTGCCCATGCCGTTCAGGACGAAGATCGCCGGTTTGAACAATATCAGGAACAGACCGAGCGGGCGCACCACGGCAAGCGAAGTGGCCTCGCTGCGCTGAAGCGCCAGGCTCTTCGGCGCGAGCTCGCCAAGCACGATATGCAGGGCCGTGATGATGATGAAGGCGATGACAACGGCAACAGTATGCGCGCCCGCCGTCGCCCATTGCCCGGGCAGCCAGGACAGCAGCGGCTCGATCAGGTGGGCAAGCGCCGGTTCGCCAACCCAGCCGAGGGCGAGCGAGGAGATGGTGATGCCGAGCTGGGTGGCTGCAAGGTTGGAGTCGAGATTGTCGACGGCGCGCTGAAGTGCCGAGGCGTTCATGCGGCCTGCCGCAGCGAGTTCGGCGACACGGCTACGCCTGACCGACACCAGGGCGAATTCGGCGGCAACGAAGAAGCCATTGGCGGCGACGAGAAGAAACACGGCTAGTATCCCAACATAGTCGGAGAGTCCGCCGGCGGATTCGGACATGTTTTCCCTGCCTTCGAATTGATAGGAATCTGAAACTACACGCTCGCACACTGGTGGCAAGGCGCAGCTGATATTCTCGCGGCAGGAGCTCGCTGTGATCGACAAGCGCCGGTCTGCGGATGCGGAGCACAAGTTGTGTTGCGAACCGCATGATCGGGGTCATGTGTGTTGATGTAGAGTGCAGGAATGTGTGGCGACCGCCGTGACCGACGTCGCTCCGTTCACCTCTTGGGCGCTTCGAAGAGTTCGATCGGGTTTCCGGCCGGATCATCGAGCAGGATCTGCTTGCCGCCGATGCCCTGCACGATCTCGTTGCGGAAGCGCGCACCGGCTTGGCGCAGTGCGGTGACTTTCGCCTCCAGGTCTCCGACCTCGATCTGGATACGATTCCATCCGCCAGGCTCCGGCTTTCGTCCGTCGGGCATTGCTTGAGATGCTCCGCCCGGTCCCGTCATGCCGCTGACGAACAGACGAAAACCGTCCCTGGTCAGGATGGCGAAACTCGGTGCGGGACGAAGCGCGACGGAGAAGCCGAGATGTCTCGTGTAGAATTCCACCGCGGCGTCAACGTCGTCGACGATGTAGCGCATGCTGATACCGGGCATGTTTTCCTCCATTGTGGTCTTCGTTGTCTTGCTCTGATCGTCCCCTCACCGGATATTCAGAATTCTCCTGTTCCCAAGATACGTCGCTTCGAAACTCGATTATGCGCCCGTTTCAAGTTTTTTTATGCATCTCGTTATGCCAAATCGCTTGAGCACCTGCCGCCGCCAGCAGCGGGACATCCCTGCACGGTGGCGCCTTCCAGGCGATGAGCACAGGAGGGGCGCGTCGCCCAGCCCCATCCTCAGATGCTCCGCAAATTTCTTTTCTTCGGTCATGCCTGAGGCGCTGCCAAAGGATGAACCTGGCTGGGCGCGCCGATGGCGACAGACTATACGTCACGGTGTACAAGTTTAATCTAAAATATAAACTTCGACCCGTAGCTATTGGATTTCATTACAAAAGTTTAATTTTTATTTCAGTTTCGGTTCATCTTTTCGGCCCTAGTTTGGTCACGTGCCCAACATGAGGACCCCCACATGAAAAAGATTTTTGCAGCTCTTCTTTCCGCCTCCTTCCTTCTTTCCCCGATGGTTGTTTCCCAGGCCAGCGCCGACGATCATCGCCGTCCGCCTGTCGTCGTGCAGAAGAAGGTGGTCGTCAAGAAGACGGTCGTTCGGTCGCATTGGAAGAGGGGATACCGCGTCAATGCCAGCGAGCGTCGCCGCTTCTCCGATGTCAACGACTACCGCCGCTACCGGCTGGCGCCTCCGCCGCGCGGTTATCGCTGGGTGCGGGCCGATCACGACTACCTGCTGATCGGCGTCACCAGCGGCATCATCTCCAGCATTATTGCCGGTCGCTGATCGGTCGATAGATCAGGAAAGGGCGGCTTCGGCCGCCTTTTTGACTTTGGGAGGGCGTGTAGCAGTTTCGCGCCCTTCCTGCGCTTCTTCAATTGGCGGCGGTTGTGACCCGCTTCAGGGTTGCCTGCGCGACGGCATGACCCGTTCAGCAATGATGCCGAGAAAACCTCTTGGTCTTCCGATTTCAGCGTCGGTATCCTCCTCGTGCGTAAGCGGATGAAGCCCTTCGACCGGCGGCAGCGGTTCGCATTCGGTACAGGCGCAGAGAGTGCGTTTGATTGCCTTCGCCTTCATGCCGCCTGCCTGTTCCAGCTGGCGAAAGGATCGGGCAGGTCGCGCCAGCGCTCGGGCGCGAAGACATCTGTCCTGATGAGACAGGCGTCGAGTTCCTTCCTGATCCAGGCTTCGTCCATCGGATCGGCACCGATGAAGACGATTTCCTGGCGGCGGTCGCCCCAGACGGGGTCGAGATAAGGGCCGATGGCGCGCATGAAGGCCGGTTCCTCAGGCCATTGTTCGCGGGGTACGGCCGCCCACCAGAGACCCATCTTGCCGGTGCGCACGATTGCGCCCGCCTGGCTGATCTCGCCGACATGGTGCGGGCGCGTCGCCAGCCAGAAGAAGCCCTTGGCGCGCACCACGCCTGGCCATGTCCGATCGAGGAAGGCCTGCAGTTTTGCCGGATGGAAGGGCCGCTTCTCGCGATAGACGAAGGAGCGAATGCCATATTCCTCGGTCTCCGGCACGTGGTCGCGGAAACCGTGCAGTTCCTTGTACCAGAGCGGATGGGTCTCGGCCTTGTCGATATCGAAGCGGCCGGTACCGAGCACGTCTTTCAAGGCGACCTTGCCGAAATCCGCCTCGATCAGCTTCGCATCCGGGTTGAGGCCGGTGATGATCTTGCGCGCGGCGTCGCGCTCTTCCTTGGTTGCCGTGCCGATCTTGTTCAGCACCACGACATCGGCGAATTCGATCTGCTCGACGAGCAGGTCGACGATGGTTCTGTTGTCGCCGTCGCCGGCCGTTTCTCCGCGGTCGGCGAGGAAATCGGCCGAGGCATAATCGGCAAGCAGATTGGCGGCGTCGACGACGGTCACCATGGTGTCGAGCCTTGCGACATCGGAAAGGCTTTGGCCATTCTCGTCGCGAAATTCGAAGGTGGTGGCGACGGGCAGGGGCTCGGCGATGCCGGTCGATTCGATCAAGAGGTAATCGAAGCGGCCCTGATCGGCGAGTTGGCGCACCTCCTTCAGCAGATCGTCGCGCAGCGTGCAGCAGATGCAGCCATTGGTCATCTCGACGAGCTGTTCCTCGGTGCGGGAGAGATTGGCGCCGCCGTCGCGCACCAGGGCGGCATCGATATTCACCTCGCTCATGTCGTTGACGATAACCGCGACGCGTAAGCCTTCGCGATTGGTCAGCACGTGGTTGAGCAGCGTCGTCTTGCCGGCGCCGAGGAAGCCTGAAAGCACCGTGACGGGAAGTCTAATGTCCATGGGAACCTCATCAGAGTCTTATTAATGTTATATCATTACATTTGACGGTCCGAAAAAAGGCGGAACGGGGTTGTCCGCCTTTTTCCGCCTCAGCTCTCCCTGGAGCGTCGCGTGTCCGGCAGGACGCGCGGAGCGGCGCATGAGAGTCATGCGCTGGAGAGGCAGTCCTTCATGCTGTTGGCGATGCCGCGCATGAGGTTGAAGTAGAGATCGGGACCGGCCTTCAGCGTTGCCGCTTCGGGATCGAGCACGCCTGACTTGGCGCGCGTGCCTTCGATGACGACATTGACGAGGCGCGGCTCGAACTGCGGCTCGGCAAAGACGCAGGTGGCGCCGAGTTCGCCGACCCTGCGGTGGATTTCCGAAACACGCTCGGCGCCGGGAATGGTTTCCGGGCTGACGGTGATCGAGCCGGCGACGCGGATACCGTAGCGGTGCTCGAAATATTGGTAGGCGTCGTGGAAGACGATGAAGGGCTTGTCCTTGACGGGAGCGACCATGCCCTTGATCTCGGTATCGAGCGCATCCAGCCTGTCGTCCAGCGCCTTGGCGTTGCCCTGATAGGTCAGAGCATTGGCGGGATCGGCGGCGACCAACGTCGTGGTGATCATGGCCGCCATGGCCTTGGCGTTCATCGGGTCGAGCCAGAGATGGGTGTCGAATGTATCGTGGTCATGGTCATGGTCGTGGTCACTGGTGTGCCCGGGATCAGCATCATGTGCGGCGTCAGCCTCATCATGCTGACCGGAAGCACTTTCGTGCTCCGGGGCGTCATCATGCGGCTCGAATGCGCCGCCTTCGCGGAAAGGCAGCTTGACGAGGCCGGGCGCGTCGTCGAGAGCAGCGATGCTGGCATCCCGGCCCAGCGCCTGCAGCGGCTTTTCGAGGAAGGCCTCAAGGCCGGGGCCGACCCAGAAGATTACCTTGGCGTCCTGCAGGGCGCGGGCATTCGATGGCTTCAGATTGTAGGTATGCGGGGAGGCGGCGCCAGCGACGATCAATTCAGGTTCGCCGACACCCTGCATGATCGCCGAAACCAGCGAATGGATCGGCTTGATCGAGGTGACGACGACGGGTGCATCGGCTGCCCGCATGGTGCCGGAAAAGAGCAGGGTGGAGATCGCCAGGACCGGGATTGCGAGGGCCGGCATTCTGAGGGCCAAGATTTTGAGGGCAGGCCCCAAGGCGCGTTTCATCAATATGCTCCGCTTGAATTGCAGTTGTTATGTTATTACATCAATTGCGTTATGCTATAACGTGTGCAATAGCAGGACGCAACAGCACTTTCGGAAAATTTGATGCTCTCTCCCGCAAAGACCCCCGCCGGTATCAGGGCCGAACCGCTGGTTTCGCTTGAAGATGTCGGCATTCTACGCAGTGGTCGTTGGCTGGTGCGCGGTGTCGATTTTTCCGTCTCGCGCGGCGAGATCGTTACGCTGATCGGGCCGAACGGCTCGGGCAAATCGACCAGCGCCAAGGCGGCGATCGGTGTGTTGAAGCCCGACGAGGGCAGGGTGGAGCGCAAAGCCGGCCTCAAGGTCGGCTATGTCCCGCAGAAGCTCGCGATCGACTGGACGCTGCCGCTTTCGGTGCGCCGGCTGATGACGCTGACCGGACCGCTGCCGGAGCGCGATATGCTCTCGGCGCTCGAATCCGCCGGCATTGCCCATATGCTCGATGCCGAGGTCCAGCACCTCTCCGGCGGCGAATTCCAGCGGGCGCTGATGGCCCGGGCGATTGCCCGCAAGCCCGATCTGCTGGTCCTCGACGAGCCGGTGCAGGGGGTCGATTTTTCCGGCGAGATCGCCCTCTACGACCTGATCAAGTCGATCCGCAATTCGACGGGCTGCGGCATCCTGCTGATTTCGCACGATCTCCACGTCGTCATGGCCGAGACCGACACGGTCATCTGCCTCAACGGTCATGTCTGCTGCCGCGGCACGCCAGAGTCGGTCAGCCGCAGCCCGGAATATGTGCAGCTGTTCGGCAGCCGGGCGGCGCAGACGCTTGCCGTCTATAGCCATCACCACGATCATACGCATCTGCCGGACGGCCGCGTGCAACATGCCGACGGCACGGTGACCGACCATTGCCATCCCGATGACGGGCATCACGCGCATGACCACAGTCGTGAGCACGACAATGGTCATGATGGGCACCACCACGAACATGACCATCCGCATACCCATGCCACGGAGGACCGCCATGCTTGACGACTTCTTCGTGCGCGCCATTCTTGCCGGCGTTGGTCTGGCGCTGACGACAGGGCCGCTCGGCTGCTTCATCATCTGGCGGCGCATGGCCTATTTCGGCGACACGATTGCCCATTCAGCGCTGCTCGGCGTCGCACTGTCACTGCTTTTCGAACTCAACCTGACGCTGGCTGTCTTTGCCGTCGCCGCCCTCGTGTCGGTGCTGCTGCTCTTCCTGCAGAAGCGCCAGGCGCTGTCGGCCGATGCGCTGCTCGGCATCCTCTCGCATGCGACCCTTGCGATCGGCCTCGTCATGGTCGCCTTCATGAGCTGGGTGCGGATCGATCTCATCGCCTTCCTGTTCGGCGATATCCTTGCCGTTTCCACCACCGACATCGCACTGATCTGGGGCGGCGGGCTCTTTGTGCTCGTGGCAATGGCCTGGCTCTGGCGGCCGCTCTTGGCCGCAACGGTCAATGCCGAGCTCGCCGAGGCCGAGGGGCTGAAGCCCGAGCGGGCGCGGCTGTTCTTTATGCTGCTGATGGCCGTCGTCATCGCCATTGCCATGAAGATCGTCGGCATCATGCTGATCACCTCGCTGCTGATTATACCGGCGGCCGCGGCGCGGCGCTTCTCGCCGACGCCGGAAATCATGGCGGTGCTCGCCTCGCTGATCGGAGCGGCGGCCGTCGTCGGCGGGCTGTTCGGTTCACTCACCTACGACACGCCCTCCGGCCCCTCGATCGTGGTCGCGGCACTGATCCTCTTCATTCTCAGCCTGCTTCCCGTCAGGCGCCACCGCGCGGTCATGCAAGGACAAGGCTCATGACGACACCGCAATTGACCAAGAACCAGTCGCTTGTTTTCGACGTGCTCGAAAAGGCCGATGGGCCGCTCAGCGCCTACACCATTCTCGACAAGCTGCGCGACCACGGTTTTCGCGCTCCGCTGCAAGTATACCGGGCGCTGGAGAAGCTACTCGAATATGGCGTTGTGCACCGGCTCGAAAGCATCAACTCCTTCGTCGCCTGTGCCCATCCGGGCGACGACTGCCACAGCCACGGCATCGTCGCCTTCGCCATCTGCGAAAGCTGCGGTCAGGTGACGGAGTTCCACGACCACGAGGTCGACCACCGGCTGATGGAATGGGTGCGGGGGCAGAAGTTCAAGCCGGAAAAGACGACGATCGAGATCCGCGGATTGTGCGAGGCCTGCGCGGCGTAAGCTTCCTCGCCTCTCACTTTCTTTTCGCCGATCGGGTTAGCCCGGCTTAGATTCAGAGCCGCCCTTGCCGGGACCGTCATTGCCGCCCTTGCGGGCGTGCAGGCGAGTTCTCTTGAACGGAAATTCTCGAGGCGGCGCGTTCGCCGCTGGCAAGTGCCCCGGCGCCATCTTTGCCTGAGAAACCAAGCCAGGGGCGATCGCGTGACGAAAACCGAACTCGCGGAGATATATCGCGGCTACATAGCCTGCTTGAACAGGCAGGACTGGCCCGATCTCGGGCAGTTCGTCGGCGACGATGCGGTTCATAACGGCCGGCGGCTCGGGCTGCCGGGTTACGTCGCCATGCTCGAGCGGGACTTCGATGAGATTCCCGATCTCTATTTCAAGGTGCTGATGCTGCTTTGCGATCCGCCATACGTCGCCTGCCGGCTCGGCTTCGATTGCAGGCCGAAGGCAAAATTCCTCGGCCTCGATGTGAACGGCAGACGCCTTTCCTTCACCGAGAACGTCATCTACGAATTTCGCGGCGGCAAGATCATTGAGGTCTGGTCGGTCATCGATAAGGCGGCGATCGAAGCCCAGCTTGCGGGCTCGAAATGACCGCGCGGACGGTTTCCTGTCTGCGTTTCGATCAGATGATGGCGACGCGCTCGCCGAAGGGCGTGTCGTCGTCGAAATTCCGGGTGCCGATCCGATCGCTTTCGCCTGACAAGACCGGCTGTTCCGCCTGGTCGCCGGCCTCTTCCCCGTCGCCCGATGCCGCATGCCCGTGCCGCTTTTGCGGATGCTCCTCGTTTTCGACAATCAGATCCGCGTGCGGGATGAGACCACTTGCGGCCTCCTTCTCCACGGCCTTCTTCGTTGCCAGCTGGTCAGCGGTGATCTGCGACTGGTGGGCGGCGACCCAGGCATTGTCTGGTTCGGAGCCGATCGAGGTGCTGGTGCCGACCTTGGTGGGCTCGGACGCGGCGGTGGCGGAGATGGGGTTGATCGCGTCGACCATGATGCTCTCCTGCTGGAACAGGATCATTTTAGGCCGGATCGGTCTAAAACCTAAATCCTGTTCTAAATGAAAGAGTTAGAGCATGATGTCATCCGAAAACCGCTTACACTTTTCGGCATCATGCTCATGGCGAACCGGCAAACCAGCCGCCCGCTTTCCGGGATGAAAACGGCGTGGTCTTCGGGCCAATTAGGTAGAGATATCGAGCCCGCGCCGAAAAACACAAGGGGACATTGACGTGACTGCCACATAGGACAATGACGAAATCGGTAGCAGGTTGCGGGAAATTCGACGAAGAATTGTGTGCACAAGGGGGTGCTCAGCGCGTGGTTAATGTAAGAATCGGAAACACTTTGTGACTAAGTGTCTCCAAAAGCAGCGTTTTTTGACTTGCTGCGCGCGAAGACATGACGGATATTGTTTAAACGTTGAGGAAGCCGTCATGATTAGAATGATTGAAAACCCTGCCGAACTGGCTGGCGAAGATATCACCGGCAAATATATTCTCCGGAGGCTGAACTATCACTGGTTCGCCTACGGCAAGGCGGCTATCGTGACCGCCTGCAAGGGAACGATCCTGCAGCTTGAGCGGGAAGAGACGGTCTATTCCGAGCGTTGGGGACGTCGCGCCTATACGGGCGCCGGCAGGCGTTATCCCGGCGGCATCTGTCCGATTTCTGCGGTCGCCTGCGTTTGCGATACGCCTGATGACGTCAATGCCGTCATTCAATTGGATGTCGAAGCGCAGGACGAATTCTATCAGCTGATCGCGAAGGCCGAGGCCAGGGTTCAGGCTCTTGCCTCATCCTCACGAAACAGCCAATTTCTCGAAGCCGCCGAGTAAGGCGATTTTTTCAATGAAATCCGCCATGTGCAGCGTCCTTCTGCGCGTCTAAAAGGACGCTCGGCGCTGTAATGGAACGGAGAGCGATCATGATACAGCGGGACATCCGGCCCGGTCACTCATTCGCCGCGGCGCCATCGCTCGGATCGCTCGCCATCACCATTGCCGTGATGTTTGTAGCGCTGTTCTGGCCGGCCGGCACGCTCGACTGGCCGCGCGGCTGGATTTTTCTCGGCCTGTTCCTTGTGCTGACTGCTGTCGCAATCATCTGGATCTGGCGGACGAATCCGGAGCTGTTTGCGGCGCGCAGCCGATACCAGAAGGGTACCAAATCCTGGGACGCCGTGGTGGCGACGCTGACGATCGTTCTCCTTGCTGCCATTCTTCCGGTCGGCGCATTCGATGACGGACGTTTCCACTGGGCGCCGCAGCCCGATTGGGTCGTCTTTATCGGCTATCTCCTGATGACATCAGGTTATCTCGGCCTGACCTGGGCGCAATCGGTCAACCGGCATTTCGAGCCGACGGTGCGCATTACGGCCGACCGCGACCACAAGGTGATCGACACCGGACCCTACGCCGTAATCCGCCATCCCGGATACGCAACCGCCATCGTGCTCAGCGCCGGCATGGCGCTGTCGCTCGGATCGCTCTACGCGCTGATCCCCGCCGGCCTGCTCGTCGTCGTCCTCTTCGGCCGCACGCTCGGCGAGGAGGCCGAACTGCGCAAGGGCCTCGAAGGCTATGCGGAGTACATGGAGCGTGTGCGGTGGCGCTGGATTCCGGGGGTGTGGTGAGCGGCGGAGGCGGGCGGAGAGGGCGCCTGACCACCCGCCCCCGTCCTTCGAGGCTCCGGCCTTTGGCCTGCGCACCTCAGATGAGGGCTGATCGGTGTGCCGTGTGGTTGGGAGGCTGATGGGTGTCTGGCAGGCTGATGAATTCGCGACCGTCATCCGTCGTCCTTCTCTCAGGTAGTGTGCGGAAGGTTCTGCAAATTCACTGAGAGGGGCGGTCATGGCAGGCTGGTGATGTTCAACGTCACCTGATTCCCTGGAAGGAACGCCACCATGACCAAGACAGAAGATAAGACTGCTGTTGCTACCGTCAAAGACATTCTGCTTTCGAACCCCGATGGGCTGCACGAGGTGCTGCGCGCGGTGATGCAGGAGGTCCTTGAAGCCGAGATGGACGAGGCTTTGGGAGCCGCGAAAGGCGAACGCACGCCCGAGCGGCTCGGCTACCGCTCCGGCCATTACGGCCGCACGCTGATAACGCGGGTGGGCAAGTTGGAACTCAGGGTGCCGCAGGACCGCTCGGGACACTTCTCCACCGAGCTGTTCGAACGCTACCAGCGCTCGGAGCGGGCGCTGGTCGCCACGCTGGCCGAGATGTATGTGCAGGGGGTGTCGACGCGCAAGGTCAAGGCGATCACCGAAGAACTGTGCGGGCATGCGTTCTCGGCCTCATCGATCTCGGCGATCAACAAGCGGCTCGATGAAAGCCTAAAGGCCTTTGCCTGCCGCCCGCTTCAAGAGCCCTTTCCCTATCTCATCCTCGATGCCCGTTATGAGAAGGTCAGAGAGGGCGGCGTCGTCAGGAGCCAGGCGGTGCTGATCGCCGTCGGCATCGACTGGGACGGCCGGCGGCAAATCCTGTCCGTCGAGATGGCCGGCCGCGAGAGCCGCTCGGCCTGGAAGGACTTCCTGTTGGGATTGAAAGCCCGCGGCCTCAAGGGTGTCGAGTTCGTCGTCTCCGACGATCATGCCGGCCTCGTCGCGGCGATCGGCGAAGTCATTCCGGAAGCCGCCTGGCAGCGCTGCTATGTGCACTTCCTGCGCAATGCGCTCGACCATCTGCCACGCAAGCACGGCGACGATTGCCTGCAGGAACTGCGATGGATCTACGACCGGCGCGATCTCGCCGAGGCGAAAACCGATCTTTCCGCCTGGCTTGGCAAATGGTCGGGAAAATATCCACGGCTGACCGGCTGGGTCGAGGAAGCCATCGAGCAGACGCTCACTTTCTTCCGGCTACCGCGCACTCACCACAAGCATCTCAAGAGCACCAACATGCTCGAGCGCCTCAACGAGGAAATCCGTCGTAGAACCTACGTCGTGCGCATCTTTCCCAACACCGAAAGCTGCCTGCGCCTGGTCAGGGCGCTTGCCGTCGAAACCCACGAAAACTGGATGGAGGCCAATCGATACATCAACATGGACGATCTCAGAGAGCATAAGAAACTCGCTCTCCGCAATGCCGCATGACCAGTCTCATGACCGCCCTTTTTGCTGAACTTGACGCACATAACCTTCTCTCACCCGCGGCCCTCTCTCCAGCCTCATCCTGAGGTGCCCCGCAGGGGCCTCGAAGGACGGGGCTGGTCACCTGCCGCCGAGGTACCCAATCACCCGATCTGTTTGAGATCGCGGGCGAAGCGTTGCCAGTTGGCGACGTAGTTTTCTGCCGAGCGACGGATGGCCTCGATTGCCGCCTCGTCGAGCACGCGCACTGCGCGGGCAGGTGCGCCGACGATCAGGGAGTTGTCGGGGAATTCCTTGCCTTCGGTGACCAGCGCATTGGCGCCGACGAGGCAGTTGTTGCCGATCTTCGCACCATTCAGGATGGTGGCGCCCATGCCGATCAGCGTGTTGTTGCCGATGGTGCAGCCGTGGAGGATGGCGTGGTGGCCGATGGTGCAGCCTTTGCCTGTTGTCAGCGGGAAGCCGATGTCCGTATGGGCCATCACGCCTTCCTGGATGTTCGTGCCTTTGCCGACGGTGATCGGCTCGTTGTCGCCGCGTAGCACGGCGCCGAACCAGATGCCGACATTCTCGCCGAGTTCGATCTGGCCGATGATGTTGGCATCCGGTGCGATCCAATAGAGGCCGGCTGCGGGCAGTTTCGGCGTCGATCCGCCAAGCGCGTAGACGGGCATGGCTTCCTCCTCAGACGACCTCGACCGATAGCGTGGCGACGCCGTCGATACCGCAATTGATGCGATCGCCCCTGGCCACCGCGCCGACGCCGGCGGGCGTGCCGGTCATGATGATATCGCCGGCTGCGAGAGTGAAGAGCTTCGACAGTTCGGCGATGATCTCCGGCACCTTCCAGATCATCTGGTTGAGATCGCCGTCCTGCACGCGCTTGCCGTTCTGTTCCAGCCAGATCTTCGCCTGCGCGGGGTGGCCGAGGCGGCTGGCCGGAACGATTGGGGAGATAGGGGCGGAATGTTCGAAGGCCTTGCCGATCTCCCAGGGACGACCAAGCTTCTTTGCCTCGCCCTGGAGGTCGCGACGGGTGAAATCGATGCCGACGGCATAGCCGTAGACGCAGTCTAGCGCGTCCGCGGCCTGGATGTTTGCGCCGCCTGATTTCAGCGCCAGCACGCATTCGACCTCGTAATGCACGTCGTTCGACAGTGACGGATAGGGAAAGGCCTTGCCGGCCGGCAGCAGGTTGTCGGCATTCTTCTGGAAGAAGAAGGGCGGCTCGCGGCTGGGATCATGCCCCATCTCGATCGCATGGTCGGCATAGTTGCGCCCGACGCAATAGACGCGGCGCACCGGAAAACGCTCGGCGCTGCTTTCGACCGGCAACAACACCGGTTGCGGAAGCGGGATGACGGTGGCGGGATCGGACATGGGCGGGCTCTTCCTGTTTCGAGTCTTGATGCATCTTAGACGCAAAACATCGCGCCGGGAAAGCCGTCCTTGGCGTCCGGCTTCGGTGCATTGACGCTGTCGCGGCCGCGGGTTAACCTTAGCCATGAGCAGGATATTTGCAGTTTCGATGACGTCTACGACCACCGCGCCGCGGTGGGTGGTAGACGCGTGAACTGAATTCCGTTCATTGCTGCTGAAACCAACCCGCCGGAAACGAGCGGGTTTTTTGTTCCCGCCTGTGCCCCGTATTCGAGGACGAGATCGTGGACGATATCCAGAAACATGTTCTTGCGGAGCGGGCACTGGCCGTCGCCCGCCGCTGCATCGCCCGCCGCTATGCCGGGGCAGCATTCGCCTATGTCGCCGGCTCCATCATGCGAGGCGAAGGCACCGCCTTTTCGGATATCGATCTAGTCGTGGTATTTCCGTCGCTCCAAAGAGCTTGGCGGGAATCGTTCAGCGCGGATGAGTTTCCAGTCGAAGCCTTTGTCCACGATCCGCAGACGCTGGCGCATTACCTCCATCAGGACGCAGACAGCGGCTATCCCATCATGGTCAACATGGTGGCGACAGGCTGTATAGTGGGATTGGATATCGACAGCGCGCGCGTCATCCAGGCAAAGGCGGCAAGTATGCTGGCGGCAGGACCGAAACCTCCTGCCGGGGCGGACTACGACATGCTGCGTTACCAGGTCACCGATTTGGCCGATGACCTGCGCGGCGC
The DNA here is from genome assembly GCF_001679785.1 of Rhizobium leguminosarum. Taxonomy (NCBI): domain Bacteria; kingdom Pseudomonadati; phylum Pseudomonadota; class Alphaproteobacteria; order Hyphomicrobiales; family Rhizobiaceae; genus Rhizobium; species Rhizobium leguminosarum. Next base: position 2,323,515 of record NZ_CP016286.1, on the reverse strand, counting down.
CCGCCCGCCCGAAGAGGTCGCTGCCATCGCCGCACTTCTCTACCAGAAGCTGGCCGACCTGATTCTGCTCGGACGCGGCGCATGGACCGGCCGCGGAAAATGGGCGCCGCGCCTCATGAAGAAGCTCGATGCGCAACTGGCAGCCGAATTCGACGCGGCGTTCAGTCTGGCGGCAGCGGGCGACGGCGCCCAGTTTCTGGCTTTGGCCGATCGGGAGCTTGCCTTGCATGGCGGCCGTTATTTCGAGGGGTTCAGACGGGATGCGCCGCTGGAAGCGCGCCGCCTGGGAAGTATCGATTTGCGTTGACTGCATTCTGCTCGGTCATTCCTCGCCGGACTCGACCAGCGCCTCGCGGACGATCGCGTAATAGCCGGCAAGCTCAGAGATATCGGCGGCCAACCTGTCGAAGGCGGGATCGGATGGCACAAGGGTGCCGGCGTATTTCGCCGCGATGAAGGCCTGGTGGGCGGCAAGGGCTTCGGCTTCGGCCTTGTGCACGACGGTATAGACCGGCGAAGGTACGGTGCGACCTTTGACGATGATGCGATCGAGCTCAGCGACCGTGTAGGTGCCGGCGACCAGCCTTGCGGTCTCCTCGCCGAGCAGCAGGGCCACGCCATAATTCTTCGAGGCGCCTTCGAGGCGGGAGGCGAGGTTGACGCTGTCGCCGAGGCAGGAATAATCGAAGCGGCGGGTCGAGCCCATATTGCCGACGATGCATTCGCCGGTGTTGATGCCGACGCCCATCTTCAAGACGTGGGGCTTGCCGCCGCGTGCTGCGGCTTCCCGTTCCAGCTCACGGTTGAGGTTCGAAATCGCGGCCTGCATGGCGAGCGAGGCTTTGACTGCGTGGAGCGCATGCTCGGGATCGTCGAGCGGCGCGTTCCAGAAGGCCATGATGCAATCGCCCATATATTTGTCGATCGTCCCGCCATGGTCCATCACCACGTCGGAAAGCGGCGTCAGCAAGCGGTTGATCAGGCCGGTCAGTTGCTCCGGATCATCCTTCAGCGTCTCGGCGATGGTGGTGAACCCACGCACATCGGAAAACAACACCGACAGCATGCGCCGCTCGCCGCCGAGCTTCAGCTGCGAGGGATCGCTCGACAGGCGCTTGACGAGATCGGGCGAGATATATTGGGCAAAGGCGCGGGTGATTTGGCGCTTGTTGCGGCGCTCCTCGGCAAAGTCGAAGGCGGCCTGGCCGAAAACGACGGAGATATAGGCGACGGTCGGGCCGAGCGGCGAGACGAAGAGATGGGCAAGCCGCATGCCGGCGGCACTGACGGCAGCGAAGGCGAGGAGGGCCGCCGCGCTGGTCACGATCGTCAGCCATCCGGTTGCGCGCCAGACGGTGGTTGCGGCCAGCAGCACCGATATCAGGATGCAGGCGGCGACCGTCGGCAGCCGGGCCTCCGCGATCGACAGGCCGCTGCGGATATTGTCGTAGATCGTCGCCTGGATCTCGACGCCGGAGACGAGCTTGCCGGTATGGACGGTGTAGGGCGTCGCGAAGGCATCGACGCCGCCTTTGTCGATGGCGGGCGCATTCTGCAGGCTGAGGCCGACCAGCACGATGCGATCCTTGAAATAATCCGGCGGCAGCAGGTTCTTCGGGTCGAGCGCCTGATAGTAGGAGACGGTGGGATAGCTGCGGGCCGGGCCGAAGGACTGGATGAGCCGGCCGGCCGGCAAGGTCTCGGGGGCGACGCCGGCGACCTTGGTCAGCATGGCGGCAAAGCCGTCCTCGTAGCCCGGGATGCGCCGGAAGGTGCCGTCGCCGCTGAGTTCGACGGAGGCGATGCCAGTCACGGCACCTGCCTCGGTCAGCTGCGGCAGCGGGGCCGCACGGATCAGTTGCGAGGCCTGCGGCGTTTCGATCAGCGTTTCGTCGCCGGCAAGCACGGTATCGGGGCCGACCGCTTTGGTGATCGCCACGTCATTATCGGGGTTCGAGGGCTCGGCCATGATGATGTCGAAGCCGATGACGCGGGCGCCGGCGGCGCGCAGCTGGCTGATGAGCTCGGCATGCAGGCTGCGCGGCCAGGGCCATTGCGCATTGATATCGGCAAGCGAGGGTTCGTCGATCGCGACGATGACGGGTCCGCCGGGTGGCGGACGGGGATCGTCCACGGTCGAGAGATAGTCGAAGCTTCTGAGCTCCAGCAGCGACCAAGCGGGCAGGCGCGACAGGAGCGAGATGGCAATCAGCGTCGTCAGCGACAGCACCAGCAGCCTGAGATGGCGGCTCCTGGTCTGCCCTGCCTGCCGCGACTTCTCCTGCGGCCGCATCAGAAGCGAACTTTGAGCGTGCCCTTGAAAGCGCGGCCCCAGCCGGGCACTCCGGGCGTGATCTCGAAGTCCTCGTCGAGCAGGTTATAGGCGGCCGCCTCCAGCTCGATGCGCTTGTCGAACGGTTCCCAGACCAGGTGGGCGTCGAGGCTCCAGTAATCGTCGAGCTTGGTGCCGAACCGATCGCCATCGCGCTCGCCGATATAGTTGGCGGCAACCGTTGCCTTGACCTTGGCTTCGTTGACCCAGGTCAGCGCAATCTGCCCGGAATTCTGCGGTATGAAGGGAAGGGGGCCGCCATAGATCGGCTCAAGCGGATCCCGGTTTTCCGAATCCATATAGGCATAGGTAGCCGAAAGGCCGAAACCATGGCCGAGCACGACGTTTGCGGTAACGGCAGCGCGATCGATGCGGCCGCGCGAGATCGGCAGGCTCGTATCCGACGGAAGCGAGATCATCGGAAAATCGATCGAGAAATCATGCAGTTCCTGGTGCTGATACTCGACCGAGGTGAAGAATCGATCGGTCCATTCGGCATCCCACTGCAGGGCGACCGTATCCGTGTAGCCCTGCGGATTGGCGGAAAACTGGTTGGCCTGAAGCCCGAGGACGCCGATGGGGGCAAGGGTCGGAATTCCAATATCAAAGCTCTGACGCATGAAGGCAGCACGCAGCCAGTGGTTTTGAACCGGCGCCCAGGCGAGGCCGAAGCGCGGCTCCAGCCGGCTGATGTCGATGCCATCGCCCTCCAGGCGCGTGGCGAACAAGGCGTATTCGCCCTTGAGGTCCGGCGTGATCTCATGCAGCACATCGATATAGCCGCGGCCGATATCGATGGTGTTCTCGGTACGATCGGTAGGAGCTGTCAAGCCTAGGAGCGTCGTATCGACCGTGCTGCTGGCATCCAACCAGCCGCCTTCGATGCCGTAGCGAAAGGTCAAAGGCCCGGCACCTATGGAATGGCTCAAAGCGCCGATATAGGTTTGGGATTCGGTCTCCTGAGTGACGTTGGTAAAGGGAATGATGAAGGGAACCCCTCTGCCGATAAACACTGGGTCCAGGTCGACATCAAGCACGCTGTTCGTATTCGATTTGCTTCCCGAATAAAGCAGTGCTCCATTCAACACGTTTTCATACGCAAACGTGTGGCTCCAGCCGATGCCGGCATATGTGCTTTCTCGTAGAGTCTCCTCTGTCGTGTAAAGAGGCAGCGGGATAGGGACACGGAACAGGAGTTCCATGAACCCGGTGTTTGACGACAAGGCGCTCAGCGCTCCATCATTCTTGCCATGGTTGACGAAGGCTACCACGCGATCATCAGGCGTGACCGTTGCCGTCAGATAACCGTTGGCGCTCAGCAGCTTGTTGTCCGTCTGGACACCGCCGAAATCCTGGTAGTCGCGGTCGAGCGCCAGCTCTTCCCAGGTCAAGTTGCCATAGAAGCTGATCGGGATCGTCGCGTTCGAATAACCTTGGATATCGGCCTCGCCGATGCGTCTCGTATGGCCGTCGACACTGTTGATGCCGCCGCCGAGCGAACCTTCGATGAAGGGCACATCGAACAGCGTTGCCGAGCGCGAACGGCCGGAAAGCATGTGCGGCGAAAGCAGCAGGCCCTGGATGAAGGATGAGTAGCTCGACGCGTTGCCGCGGTTCTGGATGATATTGTCGTCGCTGAAGCTAGTCGCGTTGACGAAAGGAAAGATGCTGCCTTTGATCGATTGATCGATATAACCGGTGCCGTTGAAGGGATCAAAGACGGCATCGCCGTAGTAGCGGCCCCAGGCATCCAATCCTTGCAGGCGGAAGGCGTCATTCAGTGTCGAACCGGCGCTCGCATTGGCGCCGAGGCCGCTGTAATCGCCGCCGCGGGCGCGCGAGCGGCGCAGGAATTCCTGCGCGTTGCGGATCGCGCCGTCGGCGTCGTAGTCGTCGATATCGACGGCGGTGCGGAAGGCCGAGATAACCGGGTCGTTGTTGTCGAGCCGGTCGGCATTGTCGAGCGCCTGCTGGGAAGGAATGCGGTCGCCTTTTTCGTAATGGGCGGCGGCGAGCATCAGCTGTGATTGCGAATGCGCCGGGTTGGCGGTGCCGGCGGCGAGCAAATCTTGCAGCGCCTTGTCGCGCTCGCCAGTTTGCAGGTAGTATCGGCCACGGGCGAGCAGGGCAATATCGAAGGATGAATCGAGTGCAATTGCCGTGTCGATCTCGTGCTTGGCTTCCTTCATGCGCCCCTGATCGAGATAAAGGATCGAGAGATTCGCGCGCAGCAACGGGTCCTGCGGATCGAGCTCGATCGCCTTCTTGAAGGCCTTTTCCGCTTCGCCATTGGCATCGCGCGAGCCTTGCAGCAGGCCGAGAGAATTCAGCGTGCCTGAGGCGCCGGGGGCAAGCGCGATGGCGCGGTTCAGGTCCGCGAGCGCGCCGTTGATATCGCTTTCATAACTTGCCTTGTAGCCTGCACGGGCGGAGAGCGCCATCGGATGATCAGGGTCGAGCGACAGCGAGCGTTCTATCGCTTCCTTCATCTGCTCACGGTCATCGGTGAGCTGCGCCAGCTGGGCGCGGACCGCCGGCAGGGTCGGATCACCGGGGTATCGCTGCTCCGCTTTCCTGATGATATCGATCGCAGCGCGCGGATTCTCAAGGAAGCCAGCGGTATATGCCTGCATGATCGCGCCGTAGGGGCCGGTGGTGTTGGCCGGCGGCGGTTCGGCATGGGCGGGGTCGGCCAGCGAACGGGCGAAATAGCCGCCATATTGGGCCATGTTGCGGCGTGTCGGGTCGAGATGCGGCAGGGCCTTCTGGAAGAGCTTGGCGGCATCGCCATAACGCTTTTCCGAGCCGGCGATGGTGGCGTCGATCAGGTCGACGCGCGCCTGCTGGGCTGCCGTCAGTTTGCGGCCGCGGATATTCTGCAGCGTTGCGGCTGCAGCCTGGCGTCCGTCGAAGGCGCTCTGCACTTCGGCAAGTTCCAGCCAATCTTCGGTGGTGCGGCGCTCCGGCGGCAGCCCTAACAGGCGGCGGCGTTCGGTCGCCATGCGGTCGGCCCGCAGCGGCGAAGTCGGCATCAGGTCGAAGCCGTCGCGCAGGTCCAGATAGAAGAGCATCTGTTCGCGGTCGTCAGGATTGACGCTGATGACCTTGCTCGGCGCCTGGCCGATGGTCGCGACCGCCCCTTCGCCCTCGTTCACCTCGACGCTGCCCTGCGGGTTGCTGAGCGCCACGCGGCCTTCGAGCACGATCATCGAGGTCTTGGCGCCCTCGACGGTCATCGTCCAGTCCGTGCCGCGGATAGCGGCGGCGGCGGCCGGTGTTTCCACCGTCAGGCCCTGGCCACCGCGCTCGGCGCGTGCCCAGATGGTGCCGGATTGGAGATTGAGCACGGTATCGCCGCCGGCAGCCATCTTCTTGACCTGCAGCGAGGAATTGCGGCCGAGGCGGACCTGAGTGTGGTCGGAAAAAACGATGGCGAGCTGACCGTTGGCGTTGGTGCGCAGCACGTCGCCGGTCAAAAGATCCTGCTTGATGTCGACGACGCGCCAGTCCGACACGTCGATGAAGCGGACTTCCTCGCCGATCTTGCGGGCGATGACGGAGCCGGCGACCGGCGTGGCACGCGGCACGGGATCGGCCATCGCCGGCAGCCCGAAACCGGGCACGGCAAACGCCAGCGCCATGCCGACGCGACTGATGTTACTGGAATAACCCCGCATGTCCTCGACCCCATACCCCACTTCCCCTTTGTCCGTGTAGAGTGGAAAAGTCAAGTATGTTGCGCACGTGTTCTTGCTTTCGTCGTCAAGTGTAATATCAGGGAAACACTTTAGGGTATGGAGTATTCAGGTGAGTGAATTTGAAAATGCCACTGAGGTTATGCTGAGCAAGCCCTCGAGCGGGGACGTCAGCACCGAGTATTTCGATCATATCAAGAAAATCAACGACATATTTTATGATCAGATCAAGATATCCGACCAAAAGGCTGCCTATATTTTTACTTTCATGCTCGCCTTTCTGGTGAGCTCCAGCGAGGTGAGGGCCGTGTTCAGCCTGGGGCGTTACACCGGCGGCACGCCGGGCAGCATGCTCTTTTCCGGCCTGCTTGCGGCAGCCTCGGTCTTCTCGATCCTGTCGGCAATTCTTGTTGTGCTGCCGCGGCGTCTCGGCACCTCCACCTCGCTATTCTGGGGCGCCTGGCCTGATCATCGCGATATGTTCTTCGAGGCCGCGCTACGCCGTGACGAGCGCTACCTCTTCGACCAGTATCTCGAAAACGCCAACATTCTCTCGGCCATCGCCCGCAACAAATATCGCTGCGTCACCTTCGCGTTTCGTGGGCTGATGGTAAGCGTGATCGCCTATGTGCTGCTGTTGATTGCCGTGTGAGGGAGTAGGCGGCGAAGCCAGCGAATGCGCTGAGCGCAGGCGGCCAAGAATGCAGGGCGCGCCGAGGCGCGCCCGCCCGTTCAATCTTCGATTTCGAGAACGAGCTCGAGCTCGATCGGCACGCCTAACGGCAGGCTGGACACGCCGAGGACGATTCGGCCGGAGAGTTTGTCTTCGCCGAAGACCTGGAGCAGCATTTCGGATGCCCCGTCGGCGACCTTTGGGTGGTCGCGAAAATCGCCTTCGGTGGCGATGTAGACGCCGAGCTTGACGACCTTCGCCACCCTGTCCAGCGAACCGAGATATTCCCTGGCGGCCGCAAGGGCGCTAAGGATCGCTGTCTCGGCGGCCTTCCTACCGTCTTCGGCCGTCAGCGCGCCGCCGACGCGGCCGATATAGCGGGGCTTGCGGTCGACGACCGGCAGCATGCCGCTGAAGAAGACCAGCTTGCCGGTTCTGACCGCCTCGACATAGGCGCCCAAGGGCGTCGGCGGTGGGGGAAGGGCGATGCCGAGATCCTGCAGCCGCCGTTCCGCGCCGGCTGCCTGCGCTTTTGCATGGTCTACCATTTGCCCAGATGTGCGCCGCCGTCGACGTGCAGCACCTCCCCAGTGACACGCGGAGCTTCGGTGAGGAAGACGACCGCATCGGCGATCTCTTCGACATTGGAAATGCCTGCCATCGGCGACAGAGTGCTCAGGAAGTCCTTTGGATTGTCCTTGTGCAACGGCGTGTCCACCACGCCGGGAGCGACGATATTGAATCGAATTCGCTCGTTCGCATATTCCATCGCCAGGTTCTTGGAAATCGCGTTGATGCCGCCCTTTGTCATCATCGAAACCGAGGCGGAAAAGCCGGCGATCGGATGGTCGGTCAATGGCGTGGTAATGCTGACGACGCTGCCGCCGGTTTTCTGCGCAAGCATCTGCCTGACGACCTGCTGCGTCAGGTGAATGAAGCCTTCGAGATTGGTCGAGGACAATTTCTCGAAGTCGGCCATCGTGAACTCGACAAAAGGTTTGGCTAGAAAAATGCCGGCATTGTTGACGAGTGCGTCGATCGAGCCGAAGCGATCGATCGCAGTCCTTGCCACCAGCGCTGCTGTTTCGGCATCGCCGATGTCGCCATCGACGAGCTCCAGCCTGTCCGAGGCTTGGAAAGCCTCCGAGGCGCTGACCTGGCGCGAGGTGGCAACGACATTGTAGCCGCGCTGGATGAAGGCGTTGACGAGGCCGGCTCCGATACCCTGGGAGGCGCCCGTGACGATGACTGTTTTTCTCGTAGTCATGCTGATCTCCATAATCTGGTTCGGGCAACGCGGGCCTTGCGGTTGCAAAGGCGGGGTCGCTCGAGATGGGGCTGCTGCGAATGCGCCTCCATCGGGTTGTGGTTGTTTTCGCAAGGTGAATATGGCGAAAACTCCATTACCCGATTAGATGGAAATATCTGGATTCTCTTTTGCACGCATGCAAAAATGAGCGCATGGCCGATCTGAACGATATCGCCGTTTTCGTGAAGGTGGCGCAGTATGGCAGCTTCAGCCGCGCTGCCCATTCCCTCGGCATGCCGGTATCGACCGTCAGCCGGAAGGTGACGTCGCTGGAGGAGCAGCTCGGCGTGACGCTCATCCAGCGGACGACCCGCAAGTTGAGCCTGACCGCGCAGGGCCGGGCCTATTACGACAGGTGCAGCGAACCGCTCGCCCATCTCGTCGACGCCGAGCAGGCGCTCACCGAGACACAGAGAAAACCGGAAGGTCTGCTGAAGATCTCCGTGCCCGTCATCTTCGGGCAGGAGGTCTTCTACGAATTCATCTCATCCTTCCTGAAGACCTATCCCAATATCCAGATCGATCTCTTCGTCACCAACCTGTTTCTCAATCTAGTCGCCGAGAATGTCGATCTCGGCATCCGCTTCGGCGACCTCAAAGATTCGACTATCGTGGCGCAGCGGCTCGGCAAGAGTGTGCGCTATCTGGTCGCCGCACCGGACTATCTGAAGGGCAGGGTGCTTCCCTTGAAGCCCGAAGAGCTGAAAGACCATCAGTGCGTGCTTTTGAACGGCCGCAACGGCGAGGCGGAATGGCATCTCGTGAGCGGTCGCAAATCGGTTCGCCTGCATGTGTCGGGGCCGGTATCGAGCAGGGATTTCGATGCGGTGAGCGCCTTCACCTATCGCGGACATGGCATCGGCCTGCTGCCTTCGACCTATTGCGACGAACAGATCAGAAGAGGCGAACTCGTCCGCCTGCTGCCGGACTGGTCGTCCGATGAAATTTTCGTGCACGCCGTCTATCCTACGCGCCGCTTCCTGCCCTCCCGATTGCAGGTCTTTCTCGAGGCGCTGAAAGCATGGAAGAACCCTTTGTGGCTTCCCTTGCATTGAGGCTTTTCGATTCCATCACCGAAAATTGAAGCCGCGCGCGCGGCTGAGCGATCTGCGTCGGCCAAGCTGTGTTAGAGTTCGCAGGCTTGCATGGCGCAGGGATTGGATTGCCAATGCTGACGACACTTGCGGTGCTTATGAGTCTTTCCGGCATCGTCCCCATCGCGCAAGCGGGGGGAAGCGAGGTCGATGTGACCCTCGTACTTGCCGTCGACACCTCGCGGTCTATGGATTTCGAGGAGATCGGCATCCAGCGCGAGGGTTATGTCGAAGCGCTCAAGCACAAGGAATTCATCGACGCGGTGCAGGGCGGGCTGACCGGCCGCATAGCCATCAGCTATTTCGAATGGGCAGGCTATGTCGTCCGGGATTCGGTGATCGACTGGCAGGTAATCGAGACGGAAGAGGATGCGGCCGCTTTTGCCGACAAGCTCGAAGCCCGGCCGATTGCCACGCAACGGCGCACATCGATCTCCACCGCGATCGCCCAGGGCGCCAGCATGATCGTTTCCAGTCCTTTCCAGTCCAGGCGGCAGGTGATCGATGTCTCCGGCGATGGGCCGAACAATTCCGGCGATCCCGTCACCCCCGCCCGCGACAAGGCGATAGAAGCCGGCATGATCATCAATGGCCTCGCCATCATGCTGCGGCCATCCGATGCGCCCAACGGGCTCGACAAATATTATGCGGATTGCGTGATCGGCGGTCCCGGCGCCTTTGTGCTGCCGGTCCGCAAAATAGAGGATTTCGCCGTTGCCGTGCGCCGCAAGCTGGTGCTGGAGATCAGCGGCATTTCCCCGGCGGCGACGGTGCAGAAAACAGCCGGCGCCGGGACGGGCACCGACTGCCTGATCGGTGAGAAGCAATGGCGGGATATCTTCGACCGCTGATGCCAGAACAGGATGATTTTAGGCCGGGTCGGTCTAAAATCTCAATCCTGTTCTGAATTACATAGTTAGTGCCCGTCCACAAACGGTAAACCACTGAAATTATTGGAGGAATAGCGATATTGCGACGGGCAAAGCCCGGCGGTTTCAGGTATACTTTAGATCAAGCCATTGATTCTAAAGACAAACCCGCAACCGCCGGAGCCGACAATGCGCCAAGAACGCACCGTCCAAGCCAATATATTCGATCTTTTCGCCGAACACGAGATCGGCCGCGAGCTGAAAGCCATGTCGCAATGGCTGGATGAGCATCGTGATCTGCTCGGGCTGGTAGCGCAGGACCTGCGCCGCCACGGCGTCAAGGAGACCGGCCGCGAGGGCCTGCCGGCGGAGGCCGTGCTGCGTTGCGCCCTGCTCAAACAACACCGTCAGTTGAGTTATGAGGAGTTGGCCTTTCATCTGGAAGATTCCGCCTCGTTCCGGGCCTTTGCCCGGCTGCCGTGGGGGTGGAACCCGAAGAAGTCGGTCTTGCACAAGACGATCAGCGCGATCCGGGCCGGGACCTTTGAAGCGATCAATCGCGTGCTGTTGACGAGCGCCCGGCAGGACAAGGTGGAACGCGGCAAGGTCGTGCGCATCGACAGCACCGTCACTTCGGCGCTGATGCACGAACCGAGCGACAGTAGTCTTTTGTGGGACTGCGTGCGGGTGATGGTGCGGCTGTTGCAGCAGGCGGCTTCCTTGGGCAGCGCCATCTCATGGCACGATCACTGCCGCGCGGCGAAGAAGCGATCCCGGGCGATCCAATTTACCCGCGGTCGTCCGAAACGAGTTCAGCACTATCGCGCGCTGCTCAGGATCACGCGCACCACCTTGAGCTATCTCGAACAGGCGGCGGCGCAACTGCCCTTGGCGGCGGGCCCGGCGGTCGAACTCTGGCAGGCCCAACTCCGCCACTATAAGCCGCTGATCGAACGGATCATCGCCCAGACCGAGCGGCGGGTCCTGGCCGGCGAGGCGGTGCCGGCTGGCGACAAGCTGGTCAGTTTGTTCGAGCCGCATGCCGACATCATCGTCAAAGGCAGCCGCGACGTCGAGTATGGCCATAAGATCAATTTGACCACCGGCACAAGCGGGCTGATCCTCGACCTCGTCGTCGAAACCGGCAACCCGGCCGACAGCGAGCGCTTGCTGCCGATGCTGGAACGCCACATCGGCATCTGGGGCGAGGCGCCGCGTCAGGCGGCGGCCGACGGCGGCTATGCCAGCCGCGATAATTTGAGCCGAGCCAAAGCCTGGGGCATCTGCGACATGGCCTTCCACAAGAAGTGCGGCCTCAGGATCGAAGACATGGTCAAGAGCCGCTGGGTCTATCGCAAGCTGCGCAACTTCCGCGCCGGCATCGAGGCCGGCATCTCCTGCCTCAAACGCGCCTACGGCTTGGGGCGCTGCACCTGGCGTGGGCTCGACCACTTCAAGGCTTATGTCTGGTCCTCGGTGGTCGCATACAATCTCGCCCTCTTCGCCCGCCTCAGGCCGACCTGACATCCCATGTCGCCAGCCAAAACCGGACCGGCGTGACGCCGGCAGTTGCCAATGCGCGCATGTCCACCAGAAATCCTGGCCGCCGCAATTAGCACCCATGAGCCACACCGCATGGCTTCAAAGCGGCCACCAAGCGGAACCCAAGTGCGCTGCAAGCTCAAGAAAACCAGCGTTTATGGACGGAAACTAGTTAGAGCATGATGTCGTCCGAAAACCGCGCACACTTTTCGGCATCATGCTCTACCGGGTCAGCGCGCCGAAGTTATTTCAGTCAGTATCTGGTAAGCGGCGGAGACACGGTCCTCATTGGGATAGTTTTTGTTGGCCAGAATGACGATGCCAACTCGCTCTTTCGGGATGAACGCGACATATGCGCCGAAACCATTCGTTGAGCCGGTTTTATTGATCCAGACATCGTCGCGCGGTTTCATTGCCGGCATCAGTTGCTTGACGGGAATGGTCTTGAGCATCGCGCTCGAATTGTTGTCCATCAACGTCGTCAATGTCGCGGGATAGGAATACTGTTCCCAAATAAGGCCCTGGGTCATCGCGCCGACATCGAAGTATCCCGTGTGCGTATTGGTGATCGCCTGCTGGAGCTTATCGTCCAATTCGACCATTCCCATATTCGCGTCGATAAACCGGATCATGTCGCCTGCTGTGGATTTCACGCCATAGGCCTCGGACGAAAGAGTGGCGGGTGTCATCCGAGCCGGCTCGCCGCTTCGCTTGTAGCCTTGGGCATAGTCGGCCATCCTCGATTTCGGCACATTGATATACGTGCTCGTCAACCCGAGAGAAGGAAACAATTGGTCTTCCACAAGAGCTGCGAAATTTTTGCCCATGCTTTTTGCCGTTATATATCCGAGCATGCCGATGCTTGGATTGGTGTATGTTCGGTGCGTTCCGGCGGCATATGAGGGTTTCCAGCTTGCGAAGTACTCCATCAGCTGTTTTTCGGTTTTGACTTCATCGGGAACTTGCAGCGGAAATCCGCCAGCCGTGTGCGTGCCCAAATTCATCAGCGCGACATCGCCGAAGGGCCTTCCCTTCATCGACGGAAGATATTTGCTTGCCTTGTCCGACAGCGAAAGCCGGCCGGTCACGTCCGCGTAAGAGGTGAGGGTGACCGTAAAGGTTTTGCTGATCGATCCCAGTTCGAACATGGTCGCCGAGGTGACGGGCCTGCCCGTGTCCTTCGACTCGACACCGTAGTTGAAGATGTGGTCCTCTCCGTCAACGGCGATGGCAACGGCCATGTCCGGAATGCCGTATTTATCCATGATTGGTTTTATCGCGGCGTCCGAGATGGCTTTCAGTTTCAGCTCGTCAGCCGCAAAGCCACTTGTGGAAATGCATGTCGAGACCAATGCGGCCGATAGAATTCCTATCCAATCACGCTTCATTTCTTCATCCTCTCAAAGCAGCTTCATCAGCGCAAAGGCGCATGAGGACGGCATTTAATGGCACTGTTTTGCGGCAGCAAACGATGATATCTCGGAGGAGATCCAAGAAAATCTAGGGCTAAGATGGTTCGGCAATTCCTCCCTTTAAATGGCTTGAGGGCCTTCGAAGCATCGGCAAGACATCTCAGCTTCACCCGGGCCGCGATCGAGCTTTGCGTTACCCAGGCGGCTGTCAGCCAGCAGGTGAAAAGCCTGGAGAAGCGGTTGGGGGCTGCCCTTTTTCAGCGTCTCCCAAGAGGCTTGAAAATCACCGCTGAAGGCGAAGCTCTTTTGCCGACCTTGACCAATTCCTTCGATCAGATGGCGATCACGCTGGACCGGATTGAAGCCGGGCAGGTTCGGGAATTGCTGTTCCTGGGCGTGGTCGGGACGTTTGCCGTCGGCTGGTTGTTGCCAAGGCTTTCGGATTTTCAACGGCAGCACCCGTTCATCGATGTGCGCGTTTCGACAAACAATAATCGCGTCGATATGGCGGCCGAGGGACTGGACTTTGCCATTCGCTTCGGCAGCGGTTCCTGGCATGGCACAGAAGCGCTGCGTCTGTTCGACGCTCCGCTCTCTCCCCTGTGCGCGCCCAAATTGGCCGAGCGTTTGAGGTCGCCTGCAGACCTGGTCGAGGCGACGCTTTTGCGGAGCTACAGGGCGGACGAATGGAGCACCTGGTTCGCGGCAGCGAACGTTCCTCCGGCGGCGCAAATAAACGCCGGTATCGTCTTCGACTCTTCCCTGGCGATGATGGAGGCGGCCCTGCAAGGACTGGGGGTCGCTCTGGCACCGCCGTCGATGTTTTCCAGACATCTATCCTCGGGGGCTATCAGACAACCTTTTCCCACGACCATATCGCTGGGGAGTTATTGGCTAACCCGACTTCAATCAAGACCGCCAACAGCGGCCATGCTCGCATTTTCCGATTGGATAACGTCGCAGATGTCTTCCGCATCGCAATGAGCTTCCGGCGAGCCGGAGGCCGAGATCATCCCAACCGGCGTCAGCCTCGTGGCGCTCTCCTCTCGTCATGCCTCCACCGCTGCAGCTTTGCTTACGCCACGCAGATGCCCGGCACGGCGACCTTCTGGAAGAGATGCGGTGAGGCGACCGCCGAGGATGGATAGGCCGAGAGCTTCGCCCGAAACTCCGGATGCGAGAATGCCGCCCGGAAGTCGGCGGTCGATTCCCAGACGGCATAATTGAGATAAGCAGGACTTTCGCCGATGGCGCGGTGCATCTGGGTCGAGATGAAGCCCGGCTGCCGTTTCATGAAGGCGGCATCGGCCCGCCAGGCATCAAGGAAGGCCTGCTCGTCGGCCTTGTCGAGCGTGAAGAGGTTGATGAGGATGATCGCGGAGGCATCGATCGCGATTTGGCGATCGATCGGGAAGGCAGGGTCCATCGGGCGCATGAGCGACATGGTCGACTCCATCTGATTTGGTTACATGATGTCAATCTGGTGATACGGATACATATCCAGTTTGACACTATGATGTCAATATAGCTATATGGTGACAAATGGACGAACTTCAACGAACCCCGGCCGGAACAGCTTTGACCGACCTCATTCTGGATCTCTTCCGGCTCAACAACCGGATGATCAACGCCGGCGATAAGCTTGTCGACGGGCTCGGCCTGACCAGCGCCCGCTGGCATGTCCTCGGCACCGTCGTCACAGCAGGCCGGCCACAGCCGGTTGCGTGGTTGGCGCGCGACATGGGGGCCAATCGCCAGAACGTCCAGCGCATCGTCAACGATCTGGAGAAGGAAGGGCTTCTGGCGTTCCAGCCCAACCCGCACCACCGACGGGCACAGCTCGTCTTGCTGACGGACAAGGGAAAACAGGCATACGAAACCGCCATGCGTCTGCAGGCCCCCTGGGTCGACGGGCTCTCGGAAGGGCTTCAGGTCGAGGATCTCAAAATCACGCATGCCGTCATGAAGGCGTTGCGCAGCAAACTGGAAGGACATGGAGATGTTGAAGAGCAGGCCTGATCGCCATGGCGCAATAGCGGTTTCGATCCACTGGTTGAGTGCGATTCTGATCCTGGCGCTGCTCGGCTCCGGCTTCCGGGCCGCCAACGCCATGGATGCCGCGACCAAGGCAGGGCTGCTGCGCTTCCACATTCCGGCATAATTCCTTAAACAGGAGACGCAGATCGGCGAACCTACAAAGGAGCTGGCTACTGCCAAACCCAATTCGATGATCAACACTCACCAGGACCGGCTCGATGGTATGGTGGCCGCTGCACGCGGCAAAGACACGCGATGAAGTCCCGGCGCGGCACGTGCGGTACCCGCCGGGATGTTTCTCTCGAATGATGTCGCCGTCTGGTCGCCGCCCTTGCCCTATAAGGGCAGCTGCTTACCGGCCTGTTCGCTGACCATGTATTCGGCGTACCAGTCCGGCCAGTTCTCGTCGTGTTTGCCGCCGTTCCGTTTCTCGTGTTCGCCGTGCGCGGTCGCCGCACGGCGCATGGCTGACGCGAGATCGGTTGAGTTGGTGAATGTCGTCCCGTCGGTATCGATGCGTCCCGGCAGGCGCGTGGTGACTTCCTGGAACAGCCAGCCGTTGCCGTCGGGATCCTTGAAGGAGGCAAAGGAGCGGTAGCTGCGGTGATCGGGATCGCGGCCGGCAATGCGGAGCCGCCCGAACAGATAGGGTTCGTCCTTGCCGGCATAAACGCCGGCCGCGTCGTGGAACACTTCGCTCACCTCGACGCCGCGGGCGATGAGATCGCGGCGGGCGGCCTCGATGTCGGAGACGATAAGATAGAGCCCCTGGGCTGAGCCGGGGGCTGCGGCGGTGACGTTCTTGCCGAAGATGATCGCGCAGCCGGAGCCGGGCGGCGTAAACTGGATCACCCGAAAGTCGGCATCATTGGCGAAGTCGGCGTCGAGCCGCCAGCCCAAGCCGTCGTAAAAACGTTTGGCGCGGTCGACGTCGGAAACGGGGATGACGACCACCTCGAGCTTGGTGTCGACGGGCTGTGTTCTCGGGGTCTCAATGGGGGATTCGCTGCGCAGTGCATTGCTCATCTTAAGCTCCTTGGGTTCTGGATGTCTTGAGAATTGCGGACACGTGACGGGCCAAGTTGACCACGGCGCGGTGGGGTCGTCGAATCAATTATTCTGTCTGATTTGGCCGGTATTGGCGGATTCCGCTGCGACACACGGCGCGTCGCTCTCGATTCGTGCGGTTGGTGCGGTCATGTCGATCCGATGAGGCGGCGGGGTCGGTTCCCCGCCACCTTCGTCTGTCGTCCTGCGGCTCGTCGAGCCGGGGTGCAGGAAGTCCCTACGCAGCGAGAGCGGCGCGGGTTTTGCCAATCGTCAGAGCCGCCTTTGCTGCCTCGCGCCCTTTCTCGACGAAATGTGCTCGGTAGATCTGTTTGTGGTGCACGGTTTCCTGATACTGATGCGGCGTCAGCGAAACCGACAGCACCGGCACACCGGTATCCATGCCGGCGCGCATCAGCCCATCGACGACGGCCTGGGCGACGAATTCGTGGCGGTAGATTCCGCCGTCGACGACGAAGGCGGCGGCAACGACAGCGGCATAGCGTCCGGTTGCCGCAAGATCGCGCGACAGCAGCGGCATCTCGAATGCGCCGGGAACATCGAACACATCGATCTGCTCGGGCGGAATAAGCTGATGGAAGCCATCTAGGGCGCGGTCGACGATATCGGCGTGCCAGCTGGCTTTGACGAAGGCATAGCGGGTGGGTGTCATGGTAATCTCCTTTGGCGAACAGACACATCACCCAAGGCGATCACGAACGTCCCCGACAGCCGCAAGGGCGGCAGGAACGCACGTTCTCTTTCATCCGGACTATGACCGTCGGCTCAGGCATCTCACCTGATCTGCTGACCCTTCCTGAGAAGGCGCTCGCGGGCTCGCAATCTAAATTGCATACCGCCGGTAGGGACTTGCACCCCGCCCTGAGAACGGCGCGAACAATAGGGGGAAGGTGACGGGCTGGCAATAGGCCGAAATGCTTCGCGACTAATGCTGGATCAGCGCTCCCGACGCGGCGATTTCGCTTGTTGGTCGATCGCGACGGGCAAGCCCTCTTGCGGAGGATGGGCTTGCGCCTACATGCTGTGCGTGAGGACATTCACGTCAGAATAGCGGCAAGACAGGCTGCGCCGTCTCCACCGGAGACGGGCAGGGCCATGGAAACCATGGGAGAGAGAGATGCAAGACCCCTTTGTCGTCCACCGCGAGGCGCATATCGCGGCGCCGCCGGCTGCGGTGTTCGCGTTGATGACCGACCCGGAAAAGATCCTGCGCTGGATGGGAACGGAAGCGCAGGTCGAGCCGCAGCCCGGCGGGCTCTATCTCGTCAACGTTACCGGCGCGCGCTTTGCGCGCGGCTCGTTTCGCGAGGTGGTGCCGGTTCATCGCCTTGCCTACAGCTTCGGCTGGGACGGCAGCGAGGTGGTGCCGCCGGGGTCGAGCCTAGTCGAGATCGACCTGATCGAGCAGGGGGGCGGAACGCTGCTGCGGCTCACCCATAGCGGTCTGCCGAGCGCCGAGCAATGCGCCGGCCATGCGGAAGGCTGGGCACATTATCTCGGACGGCTGACCGAGGTCGCCGCCGGGGGTGATCCGGGTCCCGATCCTTTTTACGGCAGGACATGAACAATTTTTGCGGGCGGCGGGGCGGTTCTGAAGCGCTTGCCGTTGCGACAACAGCGGTCGGCGAGCGCTCTGACCAGCCGTGCGGAAGCGCTTCTTTTTCTCCCGCAAACATGAACGCGCAGTTCATCTCCAGTTCAATTTGGCGGTCATAAGGTGTGGACGGCTGGATTGAAATGGAGTTCTCGATGAAGGCACTTTCTATCGCGGCTGCCTTGCTCGCTGGCAGCCTCTCGTTCGGCACAGCGCAGGCGATGCCGATGGGGACAATCAATGTCCAGAGCAATGTCACAAAGGTCGACTACGCCTGCGGTCGCGGCTGGCATCTGACGCGCTGGGGCGAATGCCGGCGAAACTGGCGCCGCCCACCGCCGGTAGCTTTCTACGGTGGTCCGCCCCGCTGGGGCTGGGAGCGGCGTCACCGGGATTGGGATGGCCCGCGCTGGCGCCATGAGCGGCGCTGGGATCGCGACCGCCGTTGGCGGGATTATGATTAAGGGTCTTGCTTAGTTGGAGATGGACGAAGGCCGGGGCGATTTTCGCCCGGCCTTTTCTGATGAGACAGCTTCACGACGCTGACCGGCAGCGTCCTCCCGATTTGTCCGATACAGTCAGATCCTGCTGACGAGCCAGTACTTGTCGTCGATCAGCTCCTCGAGCTCGACCGGGTCCTTGACGCCGAATTCGAACCATTCGACGAGTTCCTTCGCCTTGCGGCTGCTCTCCTCCGCCGTCAGCTCGACCTGATGTCTTTCGCACCATCGCCGAAGGATCGACGTCAGCAGCGTCATGTCATTCCCATCCAGCGGATCTTTCGGCCAGAATATCGTGCCCATCGCACCCCTCAATCACACGATGACGAACGACCCTATAATGGAATCAAAGTCGCGCAAGTTTAAAGTGTTTATTTTTTGTTTTCCACCACGCCGAATGTTTTCGACAGCCGATGCGGACGGCCTTTGCGGGCGACAGGCCGAGTTGCTGGAAACGTCCCCACGATCACCCGGGGGATGTCCTTGCGGACGTCCACGTGGGCGTGCGATGTTAAGCGATGGATCTGCCGTCTCCCCTTGCCTGGCTGGTTGATGAGGCCGGAGCCTCGCCTGGTCCCGAACGGTTTCTGGCCGAGCTCGGGCGCCGGCTGCTGGCCGACGGACTGCCGCTTTCCGGCGGCACGCTGACGCTTTCGGTGCCGCATCCGATCATTGCGCGGCGCACCTGGTTGTGGCGGGCCGAGACCGGTGCTGTCATCGAGGCGCTGGCCTTTGCCGCGGCTCCGCAGAGCGAGGCCGGGCGCGACTGGCTGACCGGGCTTGGGCCGGTATGGGAGGAGCGAATAGGGCCTTCGCAGGATAGTCCCATGCTCGGCTGGGCGGGTATCGACAACCGGGCAGGGGCGGGCGCATTCGCTCCGGCCGACGCCGACAGGCTGCGCGAGGTTGCGCGTTTTGCCGCCGCACCGCTCGCAGCACTCGCGGCGCGGGAGGCGCGGGCAGCTCTGCTCGAAGCCTATCTCGGCCGGCGTAGTGCCGCCCGGGTGCAGGCCGGCGAGCTTGCCCGCGGCAACGGCGAAACCATCCGTGCCGCTCTTCTCTGCGCCGATCTGCGCGATTTCACCGCGCTTTCGGAGGTGACGGAGCCGCATGCGATGATTGCGACGCTTGACGCATGGTTCGACCGCGTCGCAGGCGCGGTGCACGCCTTCGGCGGCGAGGTGCTGAAATTCATGGGCGACGGCGTGCTGGCGATCTTTCCGGTCATGGGCGCTTCCGACGACGCAGGAAGGGTGTGCCACGGAGACCGGGAAGCCTGCGAGGCAGCACTCAGGGCGGTTGCTGCCAGCCGTGCCGGCATGGCCCATCTCGACCAGATACGCCTGGCGCAGGGGCTGGCGCCGCTGCCCTTCGGCGCGGCGCTGCATTTCGGGGAGATCCTGTGGGGCAATATCGGCGCAGCCGACCGGCTGGACTTTACCGCCATCGGCCCCGCCGTCAATCTGGTCAGCCGGCTGGAAGGGCTCTGCAAGCCGCTCGGCCGAAGCGTGCTGATCTCGGGCGCGGTGGCAGCGAATACGGCGACGGCGCTGACGCCGCTCGGAGAGCATACCTTGCGCGGCATTGCCCAGCCTTGCGCGGTCTTCACCCTGCCGGAGAGTTGAGCCGCAAGGCAGGCCAGGTGCCGGATACGGGGCGTGTCCTCCCGGCTGCCACTTTTGTCCAACCCCGAAATCCTGCAAGAGAATCATGATTGTTAAACTCCGCTTTTTTGGCTAAAGCCTGTCCGCACATTGGACGGAGGTTTCACACATGGCTCTATACGCACGCACATTTTTCTCTGCTCTGGGTCTGGCTGCAATGCTGATGGGAGCGGCCGCTCAGGCCGAAGAGGGCAAGAAAGTCTCGATCATTGACGACCGCGGCGTCACCGTCGAAGTCCCGGCGCAGCCGAAGCGCATTGCCTCGATTTCCTATTTCGCCGATGACGTCGCGCTGGCGCTCGGCATCAAGCCCGTTGCGAGCACCTATATGACGGCGGGCCGCGAACCCGATTTCCTGCTTGGCCTGACCTCCGGGATGAAGCAGATCGGCCAGCGTGCCAAGCCCAATCTGGAACTTCTTTCCGAAGCCAAGCCGGACCTGATCATCGCGATCCGCCGCTATACCGTCGGCAACGCGGCGCAGCTGCAGAACATCGCCCCCTATGTCGCTTACAATATGGAACTGCTCGAAGAGAGCTACAGCGAAACCGCCGCGCTTTCGAAGCTGCTCGGCAAGCCCGAACGCGGCGAGCAGCTGAATGCCGATTTCCGCAAGCATCTTGCAGAATACGCAGCCAAGGCGCCGAAGGATGTTCATCCCCGCTTCCTGATCATGTGGGGCGGCGCAACACCTTTCGCCTTCCACACGGAAAATACCTCGGCTTCGATCGTCGCCGCAATCGGCGGTGACAATATTCCGGGGCCGAAGAGCCCAGGTGGTGAATTCGGCATCGATCTCAGCCTCGAAACCATGCTGGAGAAGGACCCCGAGGTCATCTTCATCTATGATTCCGGCCCGGATCGTCCGCATGAGAGCAATCCGATCTGGTCGCAGCTGTCGGCGGTCAAGAACAACCGGGTCTTCTATGTCGGCGACCAGTGGGTCGAGACCAATGGCCCGATCGCCCGCGAAATCGTCCTGCGCGAGGCCGCACATTATCTCTATCCCGACACGTTCCCGGCCATTGATGTCAAAGCGGAGGCCGCCAAGCTGATCCCCGCCGAACTGCAGAACTAAGCAGCGGAAAAGACTTGCGATGAGCTCGCGGCAATCGTCTCTGGCCATTGGGCTCATCGTCATGGCCTCCATGCTGGCGGTGATGCTCGGATTGCTGGTCGGCGCAAAGCCGATTTCGATCGAGACGGCGTTCCGCGTGCTCCTCGCACCCGACGGGAAGATCGAATCCATCCTGGTCTGGACGCTGCGCCTGCCGCGCAGCCTGACGGCCGTTGCCGGCGGGGCGGGGCTTGCCGTTTCCGGCTATGTGCTGCAGACGCTCACGCGCAATCCGCTGGCCGATCCCGGCATCACCGGGGTGACATCGGGGGCGGTTGCGCCGATCGTTTGCTGTTTCGTGTTCGTGCCCTGGCTGTCGCCCATCTATTATCCCTTCATCGGCCTTGCCGGCGGGCTCGCGGCTGCCTCGGTAACATTCTGGGTGTCGCGCGGCGGGCAGGGGCGGCCCTTGCAGCTCGCGCTCGGCGGCGTCAGCATCTCCCTCTTTCTCGGCGCGATCACCACCTATGTGCTGCTGCTGACCGGCCCCCAATCGGCATCGCTGCTCTTTTGGCTGGCCGGCGGCTTCCAGGGGCGCACCTGGTCACATCTCGCCTACATGCTGCCCTGGACAATCACTGGTGTCGTCGGGGCGCTCGCTCTCCGGCGCGTGATCGGCATGTTCATGCTGAGCGATCATGCGGCGGCCGGCATGGGGCTTCAGCTCGGCCTATGGAAACCTCTCATCCTCATTCTCGCAGTCATCCCGGTGGCAGGTGTCGCACCGGTCGCCGGGCCGGTCGCTTTCGTCGGCCTTGCCGCTCCCCATGTCGCGCGGCTGCTCAAGCCGCAGGGCACGGGATGGGAGATCGGATTATCCGCCGCCCTCGGCGCGCTGATCGTCACAGTCGCCGACGTTATCGCCCGCAGCGTCGCCATTCCGCGCGAGCTGCCAGTCGGCATCATTACCGCGCTGCTCGGCGGTCCCGTCTTCATTTACCTCATCCAGCGCGGGCAGCTCAACCTTGCAGGTGAGACGCGATGAGCGCTTCGGTATCGACAAGGGGCGGTTCCGCAGCCGTGTGGATGGTTGCCGCGCTTGCCGCATTGGCGGTCCTGTCGCTTGCCGCTGCGATCTTCCTCGGCGTCGCCGACATTCCGATCGCTGATGTCGTTGCCGTGCTGACTGGCAGCGGCTCCTCCGAAGCACGTTCGATCATCCTCGATATCCGGCTTCCGCGCATCGTCACCGGCATCCTGGCCGGCATCCATTTTTCGCTGGCGGGATATCTGTTACAGACCATCACCCGCAATCCGCTTGCCGACCCGTCGCTGATGGGTGTGTCGCAAGGGGCGACGCTCTCCGTCACGATCTTCCTGCTGTTCACCGTCTATATCTTCCAGCCCGGCTCGAACACGCTTGCCGAGCTGCCGGTCGCCTGGCTGCCCGCTGCCGGGCTCGCCGGCGGCATGCTCGCCGGCGGCGCCATCTATCTGCTTGCCTTTCGGCTCGGCCTGAGTGCCCTGCGCATCACGCTCTGCGGTGTGGCGGTCGGCGCTGTGCTGCATGCGGTGGCGATCGGCCTCATCGCCGGATGGGGATCGGCCCGCATCGAAATCATTCTCGAATGGCTTTCGGGCAGCCTTTATGCCCGCAGCTGGGATCACGCGCTCTTCCTGCTGCCGTTCACGATCGCCGGACTGGCAATGTTGCCGGTCATTTACCGGCCGCTGATGCTGCTGCAATTCGATGCGCCCGTCGCCCGGTCCTTCGGGCTTGCCTATCGGCGGCAGTTCACGCTCGTGCTGATCGTGTCTTGCGCACTTGCGGCGAGCGCCGTCGGCGCGGTCGGTCCGGTCGTCTTCGTCGGACTCATCGTGCCGCATCTCGCCCGCTTTTTGGCGGGGAGGAATTTCATCCTGTCGCTTGCCCTGACGATCGTGCTCGGCGCCATCATCGTCACGCTCGGCGATCTCGCCGGCCGGCTGCTGGGACAGGCGGAGGAAATCCCGATCGGGGTGGTGACGGCTGTTTTCGGCGTGCCGCTTCTGCTCGCGCTGCTGCGCAAAACCATGTGAGGCCGAAAATGCCATTGTCCTGCTCTGACCTGTCGGTGATGTACGGCCAGCGAAAGGCTCTCACCAGCTTCAGACTTTCGCTTGAAAAGGGCGAGATTCGAGCGCTGATCGGTCCGAACGGCTCGGGCAAGAGCACGGCGCTGCATGCGCTTGCAGGCCTGATCAAACCGGCGGAGGGCAAGGCGTCGCTGGACGGCGTTGCTGTCACCTCGATGTCGCGGCGGATGCTGGCGAGGAGGTTGGCATTCTTGCCGCAACAGCCGGCCGCACCGGACGAGATGACTGTCGCCCAACTCGTCCGGCAGGGCCGCTATCCGCATGTCGGTCTGTTCCGCTCCTATGACAGCGGCGACGAGAAGGCGATCGAATGGGCGCTCGAAAGCACCGGACTTACAGGACTTGCCGATCGCAGCCTTCGGGAACTGTCCGGGGGCGAGCGGCAAAGGGCGTGGATATCAGCCGCCCTTGCGCAGGAAGCGGAGATCCTGTTGCTCGATGAGCCGACGTCCTTCCTCGATATCGGCTACCAGGTCGAAGTGCTCGACCTGGTGCATCGTCTGAGCCGGGAAAAGGGCGTCACCGTCGTCATGGCGATCCACGACATCAACCAGGCAATCGCCGTCAGTGACCGCATCTCGCTGCTCGAAAAGGGACAGCTCAGATTTGACGGCGCACCGCACGAGCTGGCCGAATGCGAGCTGATCCAGCAAATCTTCCGCGTTAGGGGCCGCTTCGTCCAGGTCGGTCCGGACAGCCCGCCGCATTTCGACGTCGAGCTGATGCGGCTTCAGCGGGCCGAAACTGGGATTAGCGCTTCACCAGCCTGAAGACGATTTTAGTCTGGGTATAGTAAGTCAGCGCATCGGCGAAGTCCGGCGTCCATCCGTCCGCGACGAAGGGGATGAAGCCGTCATATTCGAGCTTGCGGGCCGAAACCTGAAAGCCCGCCTTTTCGAAGGCGCGGCCATAATCGGTGATCGATCGATCCTGAACGACAGTATTCGTACGGTTGGCGACGAACTCGCGCCATTTCGGCCAGAGCGGGTTGTCGGTATGGCATCCCGTCACCGCATAATAGACGCCGCCCGGCTTCAGCGCTCGCCAGATATCGGCGGCGTGGGCGTTGATATCGGGAACGAGGTAGATGACCTCGTGGCTGATGGCCAGATCGAATTCCTCAGCCCAGCCTTCCAGCTGGCCGCCAACCTGGTGCTGGATCGGCAGGTTGCCTTTCAGCGTCTCTGCCTTGGCGATCGAGGTTTCGGCGATGTCGATGCCGAGCGCCTTGCGGAACGGGCGTATCGCATTGAGGTGCCGCAGCAGGCCGCCCTGATTGCAACCGAAATCAAGCACACTCTTGTCGGTCAGGTCCCGCTCAACGATGAGGTCGATCAGGTGGCGCCAGATTGGCGCATGCCCATCGGCCATCCTGTCCTCGGCATCTGGATCGATATACCACGTGCCGATGTTTTTCTGCGCTTCCTCAGCCATCCTCTTGCCCCTCGCATCATGCCGATCACGGTGACGGTCTTAAAATGCGTGGTCATGCTTGGCTAGATCAGAAGCCGGTTTTCGAGCGCCTTCCACAGCCGTCAAATTTTTTGCAAAGAAAGTTTTGCAAAGATATGTTTGCGATTATATGCTTCGCGCATGAAACATCCGCACACCAAACCTGCCGCAGATGCCGCCGCTGCCCGCACCGTTAGCCGGGTCGTGCCCGAGCCGACCGCGCTGAAGGCGCTGGCGCATCCTGTCCGACTGCGCATGCTCGGCATGCTCAGGATCGATGGGCCTGCCACGGCGACGCAGCTTGCCGCGCGGCTCGGCCTGAACAGCGGTGCGACGAGCTATCATCTGCGCCAGCTTGCTCAGTACGGCTTCATCGAGGAGGCGCCGCATGCCTCGCGGCGCGACCGCTGGTGGCGCGCCGGCCATGAGCTGACCTCGGTGCCGCCAAGTGAGGCCGAAGGGGAGGCGCTCGATCTCGACATCGCCTTCAACCAGGCCGCACTCTCGCTGCAGGTCGGCCAGATGCAGCAGGCGCTGGAGGAATATGCCGAGCTGCCGGCTGAATGGCGCAAGGCGACGGCTGCCGACGACATCATCATCCCGATGACGGCGGCACAGGCCGAGGCCCTGACGAACCGGTTGCGCGACATCATCCTGGAGGCGATGCGGGCGGCCCCACCGCTCGGGGAGGCGGCGTCGCAGGAATCCGGCATGGTTCCCTTCTATGTCATGTTGCACGCCTTTCCCTATCCGGGCCGCGTTCCGCATTGCGAAGGGGAGGATAAGCAGTGAGACGGGGCGGGCCGTTCCTGGCGCTCGCGGCTGCCGAGACATTCTCGCTCTCCGGCACGCGGCTTTCGACCATCGCAATTCCCTGGCTGGTGCTGAGCACGACGGGCAGCCCGGTGCTGACAGGCCTGACGGCAATGATGGAGATGCTGCCCTATGTTATCGCCAAGGCGCTCGGCGGACCGCTGATCGACCGCGCCGGCGCCAAGAGCATCGCCATCATCTGCGACACCGCCTCGGTGCTCGTGGTCGCTCTGGTGCCGCTTCTCGATCTCTTCGGCATGCTCGGCATGCCGGTGCTGCTGCCGCTCGTCTTTGCCATGGGCGTGCTGCGCGGCCCCTCCGATGCGGCCAAGCAGGCGATGGTTCCCGATATCGCCACACTCGCCAATGTACCGCTCGAACGAGTGACCGGCGTTGCGAGCGCCATCGAGCGGCTGGCCTCGACGGCGGGTGCGGCCGGCGCCGGCGCTTTGATCGGGCTGATCGGCCCCGGCCAGGCGCTGCTCGTCAATGCCGCCACCTTCGCCGCCGCCGCGCTGATCGTTGCCGCTGGCATACCCGGGACGCGACGCACGCCCGCGCCCGAGACTCGACCGGTCGAGCGGGCTTCCTATATCGAGGATCTGCGCGAAGGCTGGCGCTTTCTGCGCGGCGATGCGGTGCTCGTCAGCATCGTCGCCATGGTGGCGGTTACCAATCTCTTCGACCAAGCCTATCATGCCGTGCTGCTGCCGGTCTGGACACGGGATGCCGGTCATGGCCCGGAGTTGCTCGGTGCGATGTTCGCCGCCTTCGCCGGCGCCTCGATCGCAGGCGCGGCGATTGCCGCGGCGATCGGCGAGCGCATGCCGCGACTGATGGTCTATACGGTGGCCTTCCTCTTGACCGGTTTTCCGCGCTTTCTCGTTCCGGCGCTGGACGCGCCCATCGGCCTCGTCTTTGCGACGCTCGCCATAGCAGGATTCGCGTCGGGCTTCCTCAACCCGATCCTGTCGGCGGTCATCTTCGAGCGCATCCCCAAGCCGCTGACTGGTCGCGTCACCGCATTGAACACCGCCCTCTGCTTCGCCCTCATCCCTTTCGGCGGCCTCGCCGGCGGCGCGCTGATCAGCACGCTCGGCCTTGCCGCGGCGCTGTTCCTGATGGGGATTGCCTATCTCGCGGCAACGCTTGCGCCGCTGGCGCTGAAGAGCTTTCGCGGGTTTGACAGGGGCCTCGCCTGAAGCGTCCAGACTCTAGCCGCGCCCAAGCTCTTCGACGATCAGATCGATGAAGCGGCGGACACGTGGTTCCAGCAGGCGCTTGTCGGGATAGAGCGTGACGATCTTTGCGTCGTCGGTTTCGAAGTCGGCCAGGATCTGCCGGAGGCGGCCGGCGGCGAGATCGTCGATGATGAGAAAATCGGGAAGCAGTGCGATGCCCAGCCCCGCCAAGGTGGCGTCGCGGATCGCCTCTCCGCTGTCGAGCCTTAGTCGGCTGCGGCCCTGCGCCTTGATCCAGGAACCGCCTTCCCCGCGAAAGCGCCAGCCCTGTCTTTGATTGCGGCCGGCGAAGATCAGGCAGTCGTGGACCGCGAGATCGTCGATATCGCGCGGCTCGCCGCGCTCGGCAAGGTAGGACGGCGAGGCGCAGAGCCGCGCCTTATAGGTGGCGATCACGCGTGAGACCAGGCGGGTGTCCGTCGCCGTCGCGCCGACCCGGATCGCCAGATCGAAGCCCTCCTCGACAATGTCGGCCAGGCGATCGGTGAAGCTCACTTCGACCTGGATGTCGGGCCAGGCCCGAAGATATTTTTCAAGCAAAGGCAGCACGACGAGCCGCCCGAAAGCATCGGGAACGGTAAGCCGGAGAACGCCCCGCGGCGTGCTGTTCTGTCCCGCCACGCTCGCTTCCGCCTCGTCGACCGATACAAGGATCTGCAGCCCGCGCTCGTAAAACATCCGGCCTTCGTCGGTCAGGCTCAACGTCCTCGTCGTGCGGTTGAGCAGGCGCGCGCCGAGCCGGTCTTCCAGACGGGTGACAGCCTTGCCTGCCGCCGAACGCGACAGGCCCATGGCCTGGCCGCCGGCGATAAAGCTTCCGGCATCGACGACGGCCATGAAGATCAGAATATCGTTCAGGTTCGTACGCGGCATCAGGCAACTCGCGCGGTTCGGCTACAGCCATAAGTCGGTCAGTCATGGGATCGATTCAAGGTTCCGACCATCAACGCCCAACGCGGCAGTAAGGTCCGACCGCTTCGCTTCTGTGTCGACATGCCTTCGTCAAACAAGCTGCTAATAGCAGCCATCGCGCCGGTCGCCGGTCAACAAGGGTGGCCGGGGCACGACAAACAGGAAGGAAAACATGACCGCCAATGTCGGCTAACGCGCGGCTGGCACATCGAGGTCAGACGATCGGGGTTCTGCCGAATGGGCCCTGGAAAGCCGGACTACAGCATATCACCGAGACTCCAATGGTTGTTCCATCGGACGTCGATCTCGTCGTCGACATTCTGATATCTTATATCGGTGGAGAGGCGCAGCCGCCGGCTGCGGTCCTGGTTGATGGTCGAGGCGTGGATCATGTAGGGCGAGTGGAGCACCACGTCGCCGGCCTCATAATCGGCGGCGAGCCAGCGGGTGTCGAAGCGCTCCGCCATATCGGGCAGATCCTTCGAGATCCATCCGCCTTCCGCCATATGGCGGTTATAGGCACTGACCCGCTCTTCCGCAGAAAGATCCCCGCTTGCGGCCTGGAACTCGGCCTCCATCCTGACGCCCAGCGCGTGCGAGCCTTCGAGATAGACCAGGCCGCCCATCTCGGTGGGGATGTCGCCGATCGGAATCCAGGCCGTCACCAGGCGGCTGGTGCCGCCGCGGAGATAGACGAGATCGTAGTGGGCGGGTGTGGCCGTCGGCGTTCCCGGTTGTACGAAACGCATGATCTTGCGCTTGTGGAGATAGGAGATACCCTGCAGGAAATCGTCCATGAATCGGGCGAGTGGCGGTTGCGCACAGAAGCCTTCATAGGCGGCGGAGCGGACGAGCGACATCAGGCGCCGGTCCGCCAGGCTTTTGTCGAAGCCACCGGCAGACGCCAAGCCCAGCGAAAAATCGCTTCCGGGCTCGACCAGCCCGGTTTCGGCGAGGCGTTCGAAAACCCAACGGCGAAAATCGATCACATCGGCCCGCGGCAGAAGGCCCTTCAGCCAGACATAACCATCGTCCTGATAGCGGCGGCGGATGGCGTCGATGCCGATGCCAGGATCGGTCGGCGCGAGCCAACCGATCCGCTCAACGGGCAAGGTTCTGCCATTTGCGGCAAGAGGCCAATCCATCTTGCGGGCTTGCATGACCTCCGCAGCAATTGACATTTTACTCCTCCGTCGCTTGAGTTGGCTTGTCATCAATTACCTGATCCGGCATACCAACCGACATAGAGGAAATTCATAGCTGGACTTTTCGCTCACCATGAGAGACGCCGAAGCCATCTATAGAACGCCGCTCGGTGCGGCCGGCGGACTGGCAGTCACCGGCAGCGGCAGGCAGCATGCCCGCCGTGCGGTGACGGACCGGAAACTACCGAGTTTCGCCGTCGTGCTGGTGGAGCGGGGGCAAGGCTGGCTGGAAACCGTCGCCACCGGCCGCATGAGCCTGGCCGGACCTTCACTGTTCTGGCTGTTTCCCAACCGCGTGCATTCCTACGCCCCCGACGGAGACGGCTGGGACGAGCGCTGGGTGCTTTTCGAAGGGTCGTTCACGCGGGACTTCGTGAGGCTGAGGATCATCGCGGAGCGACATCCCGTCGTGGCCCTGCATCATCTCGACGAGGTGGTGCGGCTCTTCGGCAAACTTCATGCCGATCTGCTTGACGACACCAACCTCGGGCAGGCGTCGGCGGCATTGATGCTGCATCGCATCGTCGTGTCAGCCGCCAGACAGGCAAGCGGCGCGGCCGATCGACGCCAGGAAAGGCGGGATATGGCCGACATCGTGGAAACACTACGGCGGCGGGCGATGCAACCGTTGGACCTCGCAGCCTTTGCCGCCGAGCACGGCATGTCTCCGGCCACGCTGCGCAGGCGGTTCACGCTCGAAACCGGACTGCCTCCCAAGGCATTTCAGCTTCGGGCGCGCATGGATCATGCCAAACAACTATTGGCAACTACCGACGAAAAGATCGAAACGGTGGCCGCCATGATCGGCCTCGATGACCCGTTTTATTTTTCGCGGATCTTTCACGAACGCGAGGGCTGCAGCCCTCGCGAATTCCGTGCGAGATATCCGCGGGTTTGAGCGCCCGGAGTGATGGCAGCGCGTCAGCGCCAACCCATCGCAGGCGCGACGTGGGTGAGGATCGCTTCGATGACGTGGGTGTTATATTCGACGCCGAGCTGGTTGGGGACGGTGAGCAGCAGGGTGTCGGCCTCGGCGATCGCCTCGTCTTCGGCGAGTTGCTTGATCAGGGCATCGGGTTCGGCGGCATAGCTGCGGCCGAAGATCGCCCGGGTCTTCTCGTCGATGAAGCCGATTTTGTCCTCACCGTCGTTGCCGTAACCGAAATAGGCGCGGTCGCGGTCGTCCACCAGCGCGAAGATGCTGCGGCTGACCGAGATGCGCGGCCGGCGCGTGTGGCCGGCTTCTTTCCAGGCCGCGCGGTAAGCGCGGATCTGGTCGGCCTGCTGGACGTGGAAGGGCTCTCCCGTCTCATCGTCCTTCAGCGTCGAGCTCTGCAGGTTCATGCCGAGCTTGGCCGCCCAGACAGCGGTGGCGTTGGAACTTGCGCCCCACCAGATCCGCTCGTGCAGGCCTTCCGAATGCGGCTCGAGGCGCAAGAGGCCGGGCGGGTTCGGAAACATCGGCCGCGGGTTCGGCTTGGCAAAACCTTCGCCGCGCAGCACCTCGAGGAAGACTTCGGCATGGTGGCGAGCCATGTCGGCCTCGCTCTGGCCTTCGGGCGGGGCGTAGCCGAAATGGCGCCAGCCATCGATCACCTGTTCGGGCGAGCCGCGGCTGATGCCGAGTTGCAGGCGGCCGCCGGCGATGAGGTCGGCCGCACCGGCATCCTCGGCCATATAAAGCGGGTTCTCGTAGCGCATGTCGATGACGGCGGTGCCGATCTCGATCCGGTTGGTTCTAGCACCGACGGCTGATAGCAGCGGGAAGGGTGCGGCCAGCTGTCGGGCGAAATGATGCACGCGAAAATACGCTCCGTCAGCCCCGAGTTCCTCGGCCGCCACCGCAAGCTCGATCGACTGCAGCAGCGCATCGCCGGCTGAGCGCGTCTGCGATTGGGGTGAGGGCGTCCAGTGCCCGAACGAGAGGAAACCGATCTTCTTCATGCCGATGCCGCACCTTGATCTGTTGTATCTTGGGTCGATCGGTCATGGCACAGTTTCGGTCTGGAAGACAATCGGAACCGGATGGCTGCGGCGTATCACTTATCCGGCATTTGGCGTACTATCCGCCGCCATAACCGACAGCATTCGCGCGACACCTTCGCACCTTCGAAACTCGGCGATCGTATCGCGACCTTCGACGCGGAACTCTCCGAGTTGCTACGCGCCTATTCGAATGATGATTGGTTGAGCTTTGTCGTACGCACCAGGATTGTCTGGGGCGAAATCAAGCTGATCTGAGAAGAGACGATGTTTGGTAGAGACAAAGGCGCGGCAGGAGCCGCGCAGACCACCTCTCCGCCATTCCTGTGACGAGCACAGGAAATGAGGGTGGGTGGTGTTCGCGCTAGATTGTTTTGCCGACGGCGGTATGGCGCGCGAACGCGTCATGGACCGACCGACAATAGTCCCATCTCAAGATCACGCGCCGCCAACATTCTCCATCTGCTGCCGCACGCCGTTGAAGACCTGCGCCGGCACATGCAGCCCGGCATCGTCCTGGTAGAGGGCCTGCAGCTCGCCGAAGCGTTGGTCTACGTCGACCGTCAGCGCGGCGAGACGATCGAAGCGCGCCAAGCCACCCGGAGATATTTCTTCCTCGGGCTGCGGCATCGCTCCCCAATCGTCCCAGGGAAGCATCTCCATGTTATTGAGGGCGGCGAAGTCGCGCACGAGGTTCATGGCAATGAACCAGAAACCGGACTCGTCGAAGATGCCGAATTTCGCGGGGTCGGCGGCACCGGCGCGACAGCGCTGCCAGGTTTCGCCGGCGCTGAGGAATTTGCCCGGCGGCTGGTCGAGGGGATCGAAATCGAGCTGCAAGGCGGTGCGCTGAAGATCGTCGATTTGGAAGTCCGCAGAGACCCAGCGCTCTCCGTCCCAATATTCGGCGATCCAGTGATCGATGCCCTTACCGGCCTCGAAATACATGCCGAAGCCGCAGCGGGCGCGTGCCGGGACGCCCTGGGCCTTGAGTGCCGCGCAGGCGAGCACGGTGAAATGGCGGCACACGCCGATGCTGCGCTTCTCCGGTGGGCGCGGGATGTCGAGTGGGGCAGGATCGATCCCCATGATCGTATCGAGTATCTCTTGCGCCGGCCGCGTGTGTGACTGCGCCCTTCGCGCCGGGGTGAGCGGCTGATTGTAGCGCGGAGCCCAGGCTTCATGCAGCAGCGCGCCTTGCACGGCCGTAGCAACGGTTTCGACGCCCTTGAGCGCTGCAAGGGCGGGGGCATGCGGCCCGGTCGATGTCATCTGGCCGGGGCGCGTGTAGAAATCGACAGGGCTCTCATATCCGCTCATGCCGGGTAGTATGATAAAATCGGCGAGGCAGGGCAAGGTCCCGCAGGCCATGCGTGAGGCCCGCGAGCGGATCACGGGAGGTCCTTATCGCGCAGCATCAAGCGGAAGGAGAGGGACAGCCATAAGCGGCTGAGCGGGAGTCAGTTTCTGGCTCGGTGGAGCCGTCGAAGCGCCTGAAATCAATAATAGGCCGACTTGAACGGGGTGATTGCCGCACCCATGGCCGAGGCGTCGCTTGAGATCTCGGAGATGATCAGCTTCGGGCGCGGGCGCTGCACGCCGTAGCGCGGCCGATCGAAATTCTCGGTCCGGTCGATCAGCATCTGTGCCAGAGCGGTGGGAACCTGGCCGCCGAAGACGATTGCCTGCGGATCGAAAACGGCCCAGATCGCATTGATCAGGCGGCTATAGGCGGGCGTGACCTCGTCCACCCATTCGGCGACACCTGGCCATTTCGGGTCGAAATGCTTGCGCATATAGCTGATCGAGGGAACGTCGACGCCGTTGCGGTTGAGTTTTTCGATCAGCCACTGCAAGGCCGGCCGGCGTTTGCTCTCCTCGGCGTCGTACATCCCCGAGAATTCGCCGGCATTGCCGATGCCGCCCAGCAGCAGTTCGCCGTCGCTGATCAGGCCGCCGCCAAATCCGTAGTTGAAGCTCAGATAGGCAAAGTGCTTGATATAGCGGCCGACGCCGAACATGGATTCGGCGATCGCTCCCGTCTTGCCGCCGTTGCGCACCCAGGCGGGCTTGCCGAAAAATTCCGTGAGCAGCGGGCCGAGTTCGATCAGCGACCATTCATGCAGCGGGAGGGGCGCATTGTATCGGGTGCCGCTGATGTGAAAGCCGGCAATGGCAAAGCCGATACCGAAGAAGGCCTCTTCGGAAAGATTGTTCACCCTCTGATGTTCGATCAGCTGCTCGCGAACCAGATCGAGCGACTGGGCCATGGTGCGTTCGCGCAAGGCGACGCTGCTTTCGGCGAGCACATTGCCTGATATATCCATCAAGCAGATGCCGATGATGTCGGTATTGACCGAGATGCCACAGGAATAAGCGTAGCGGCCGTCGAGCCGGAGTGTCGGGCTCGGCTGGCCGCGGCCGGTGCCGGGTTTCGGCGAGCCGAAGGAGACGATGCCGCGTTCCTCCAGCTGGTCGATGATGCGGTAGACGGATTGCTGGGTGAGATCGGTGTGGGCGGTGACTTCCGATCGGGAAAGGCCGGGATGACGCCAGATCAGCTTCAGCAGGTCGCGTTCGTTCGGCGAGACGACGCCGCCGCCTTCGCGCAGGAAGCGGGTCGCGATGAGTGTCTCAGGAAAGTAGGCCATATCAACACTTCCCTCGTTAAAAATTACTACAGAGGTGTAGTAATAATTTTTGGTGCTTTCGGTTGTCTGTTGCGTCTCCCCTTTATCAGCGGCCTCTCTTCCCATCAAGTGTCACGTGCGCGTCACTAAATTGTTACACACTACGTGTAATAAATGCGCCGTCACAGAGCCGGGCTCGAACCCGGCTATCAAAACAGGCGAGGGCAATGATGAAGATTTCCATCCTGGCGGCTGCTGCCGCGCTGATGGCGGGCGCGTGTTCTGCGCAGGCCGCCAATATCGAATTCTGGTACGGCAATACGGGCGTCGTCGAAAAGGCGATCCAGGATCAGTGCGCCGCTTTCAATGCCGCGCAATCCGAGCATCGCATCACCTGCGTCGGCCAGGGCAGCTACGAAGTGTCGATGCAGAAGGCGATTGCCGCCTTCCGCGCCAACAAGCATCCCGTCCTCATCCAGTTCTTCGACGCCGGCACGCTCGACCTGATGCTGTCGGATGCCGTCGTTCCGGTCCAGGACGTGCTGCCCGAGGTCAAGTGGGACAATTATATCGCCGGCGCCCGGGCCTATTACGAAACCTCCGGCGGCAAGCTTTTCGCCCAGCCCTACAATTCCTCGACGCTGCTGTTCTACACCAACAAGACCGAGCTGCAGAAAGCCGGCATCACCAAGACGCCTGCGACCTGGGAAGAGATCATCGAGGCCGCCCGCAAGCTGAAGGCTTCGGGTCATGCCTGCCCCTTCACCACCGATGGCGACACCTGGCGCGTGCTCGAACAGTTTTCCGCCCGCCATGGCCTGCCGATTGCTTCGCGGCATAACGGCTATGATGGTCTCGACGCCGAATATGTGTTCAACACCACCTTCGCCGCCAAGCATCTCCAGAACCTGATCGACTGGCGCAAGGAAGGCCTCGTCAAGCTCAATGCCGATACCAAGGCCGGCAACTTCACCGCCGCCTTCAACACCGGCGAATGCGCGATGATGGAGAATTCCTCGGGTTCCTATACCGCCTCGGCCAAGGCGTTCGAAGGCAAATACGAACTGTCAGTCGGCATGGCGCCGATGTATGAGGGTTACGAGCGCCACAACACGCTCGTCGGCGGTGCCTCGATCTACATCATGAGGGGTCACGACAAGGCCGAGGTCGAAGGCGCCAAGGCCTTCCTCGACTTCCTGCGCCGTCCCGAACAGCAGATGTTCCTCACCGCCGCCACCGGCTACGTCCCCGTCACCAACGATGTGATGGATGCGATCGTGAAAAGCGGCGAGGCGAACGCGCCGAAATATGCGACGGCCGCCGTCGGCATCGAGTCGATGAACCAGCCGCGCACGCCGGATACCCGCGGCATCCGTCTCGGCTTCTACGTGCAGTTCCGCCAGGTGTTCATGGAAGAGACGCAGAAGGCCTTTGCCGGCCAGGAGACCATGCAGGCGGCGCTCGACAACGCCAAGAAGCGCGGCGACGAGTTGCTGCGCCGCTTCGAGCAGACCTACAAGGGCGTGAGGATGCAGTGATCCCGACATCTCACGCGCGGGACGTTTGAACGTCCCGCGCGTCCCACGCACGGGCGCGTCCCGCGCTCCCGTGCGGTCTTCCAATGCAGGGCTTCTCCATGACGTCGGAATCTTCTCTCTTCAGCCATCGCTGGCTGCCGCTTCTGCTGGTAGCGCCGCTCATGCTGCTGATTGCGCTCTTCTTCTACGTGCCGGTTTTTCAAGCCTTCTACTGGTCGTTCTTCCTCGAGCGCCCCTTCGGCGGCGGCTCGATGTTTGTCGGCTGGGATAATTTTGCCCGCGTGTTCTCCGATCCGGAGTTCTGGAAGAGCTGTTGGCGCACCATCGTCTTCATGGTCACTGCCTCAGCGCTTGCGGTGGTGGTCCCGCTGATCCTTGCGGTCGCGGCCGACCGGAAGATCCGCCTGTCGCTGCCGGCGCGTAATGTGCTCGTCTGGCCGAAGGGTGTTGCCGGCGCCTCGATCGGCGTCGTCTTCGCCTTCATCTTCAATCCCTTCGTCGGCGTGCTCGCGCCACTCAACTCAGCCTTTCCCGGCATCTGGGCGCCTGGCATCAACGGCACGGATGCCTTCATCACGCTGATCGCCGCGCATGTCTGGGGCGGCATCCCGTTCAATTTCGTCATCCTGCTCGCCGGCCTGCAGTCGATCCCGAAGACCATGCACCAGGCAGCCGCAATGGATGGGGCAGGGCCGTGGCGGCGCATCTTCGACGTGCAACTGCCGCTCATCATGCCGCAGCTCTTCCTGACGTTGGTGCTCGAGTTCACCGAAAGCGTCACCTCGGCTTTCGCGCTGATCGATACGATCACCCATGGTGGTCCCGGCGGCGCCACCACGCTGCTGGTCTATAAGATCTATACCGACGGCTTCAGCGGCTACGACCTCTCCGGCGCCTCGACCCAGACGGCGATCCTGATGGTCTTCGTTGTCCTCCTCACCGCCGCCCAATTCCTCTTCCTCGGCCGGCGCATCAACTACGAGCGGTGACCCCATGATCGAAAACGCACGTTCCCTCAACATCGCTGCCGGCTTCGTGCTCATCGTCGGCATCGTCTATATCCTCGGGCCGCTCTATCTGACGCTGGCGACAGCCTCGCAGTCCTATGAATTCATCCTGCGCAACGGGCTCGCCTGGTATCCCGGCGACCAGTTTTTCACCAATGCGGCGCACATCTTCACCGAGACGCACATCCCGGTTCAGATGCTGAACAGTCTGGTGGTCGCCTTTGGCGATGCATTCGCGACGTGCGTCCTGTCGCTTCTGTCGGCCTATGCCATCGTCTATTTCAGGGTTCGCTGGGCGAGCGTGGTCTTCGCGCTCATCCTTGCGACCATCATGCTGCCGATCGAGATCCGCGTCATCACCACCTACCAGGTGGCGTCGAACGTGTTTTCGCCGGTCAACGCGCTGCTCGATATCACCGGCCTGAACGGGCTGATCGCCGACTATTTCGGCGCGCCGGTGAAGCTCGAATGGAGCGTGCTGAACACGCATTTCGGCCTGATCGCGCCGCTTGTGGCGCATGGCACCGGTACCTTCCTGTTCCGCCAGTTCTTCCTCACCCTGCCCAAGGATCTGTTCAAGGCGGGGCGCATGGATGGGGCAGGGCCGATCCGCTTTCTCTTCGATATCCTGCTGCCCTTGTCGCGCACCAGCTTCGCCGCGCTCTTCGTGCTGACCTTCCTCAGCGGCTGGACGCAATATCTCTGGCCGCTGGTCGCCGCCTCGACGTCAGACATGCAGACCGCCGTCGTCGGGCTGGCGCGGCTCGTGCCGGATTCGGAAGGAGAGATCCCCGACTTTCCGATGATCATGGCCGGCGCCGTCATCGTTTCCATCATTCCGCTCGCGATGATCGCGCTCCTGCAGCGCTATCTGGTCCAGGGCCTCGCTCTCACGGAGAAATAGGCATGAACGCCATCGACATGGCCATCCGCGCCGCTGCCGCCAACATCACGCTATCAGGCGTCACCAAGGCCTATGACGCCGAGACCGTCGTCATCCCGCCGATGGATGTCGAACTCCGAGCCGGCGAATTCACCGTCGTGCTCGGTCCCTCCGGCTGCGGCAAGTCCACGCTGTTGCAGATGATCGCCGGGCTGGAGCGGGTGAGCGGCGGCACGATCGTCATCGGCGGCCGGCAGGTGCAGGATCTGGAGCCGAAACATCGCGGCTGCGCCATGGTGTTCCAGAACTATGCGCTCTACCCGCATATGAGCGTCTTCGACAACATCGCCTACAGCCTCAAGGTATCAGGCATGGCGAAGGCCGAGCGCATCGAGCGGGTCGGCGCGGTGGCGAAGATGCTCGGGCTGTCGGACTTCCTCGGCCGCAAGCCCGGGCAGCTTTCCGGCGGCCAACGCCAGCGCGTCGCGATCGGCCGCGCCATCGTACGCGAGCCCGGCGTGCTTCTATTCGACGAGCCGCTCTCCAACCTCGACGCTCAGCTCAGGCACGACATGCGTGTCGAGCTTGCCGAACTGCACCGGCGCATCGGCGCCACCACCGTCTTCGTCACCCACGATCAGGTGGAGGCGATGACGCTGGCGGACCGCATCCTCATCCTCAACAAGGGGCGGATCGAACAGTTCGACACGCCGAAAGCGATCTATCACCAGCCGGCCTCGGTCTTCGTCGCCAAATTCATCGGCGCGCCGCCGATGAACATCCTGCCGGTCATCGGCGACGGCACGGTGCTCAGGCTCGCCGACGGGCAGGTGGTGGCGCGAGCCCGGCTTACCGGCGCCTATCAGCTCGGCATCCGGCCCGAGGATATCCTGATCGGTGGCGGGGCCGACGGACAGGTGCTCACATCCGCCCTGCGGTTTCGCGAGGATCTCGGCTCGCACGCGATCCTGGCAGCCGAGCTCGGCGGCTCGGTCGTCAGGATCGCGACGCCCTTCGGCGTCGAGATACCGGATCACAGCCAACTCTCTCTCAATTTCCCTGCCTCCCGCCTGCATCTCTTCGATGCGGAGAGCGGCAGGGCCATACCAGGCGCATTCGGCGCAAACTAG
This sequence comes from Rhizobium leguminosarum, assembly GCF_001679785.1. Lineage (NCBI taxonomy): Bacteria > Pseudomonadati > Pseudomonadota > Alphaproteobacteria > Hyphomicrobiales > Rhizobiaceae > Rhizobium > Rhizobium leguminosarum. The sequence goes on along the minus strand of NZ_CP016286.1, from coordinate 2,285,739 downwards.
AACATTTCCGTTTTTTTTCCGAAACACGGAAATGTTCTATCTCTTTGTTTTAACACAATTCCGAACGCAAAACAGCTGCGCACTTTTGCTGGAATTGTTCTAGAGGAAGTCCCGTGAAATACATCGACCACATTGCCGACCCGTCGCGCCCCTGCGCCATCGTCGCCCATCGCGGTGCCTGGCATCATGCTCCCGAAAACAGCCTTGCCGCCATCGAGAATGCGATCGCCGGCGGCTATGACATCGTCGAGGTGGATATCCGCCAGAGCACCGACGGCCACTTGTTCATCCTGCATGACGACACGCTCGAGCGCATGGCCGGCATCGATCGCACCCCCGAGGAGATGACGATCGCCGAGATCACCAGCCTGCGGCTGCGTATGGCCGATGGCGGGCCGGACCAGCCGTTCACGACGCAGACCGTTCCGACGCTGGAACAGGTGCTCGAAACCGTACGTGGCCGCATCTTCGTCGATCTCGACCTCAAGGACCTCGAGATGATGAGCATCGTCGCGGCCAAGGTCAAAGAGATGGGCATGGCCGACCAGGTCGATCTCAAGGCTCGCGCCGACACGCCGGAGGCGCTGGCTTGGCTCGCCAGGCAGCCCGGGATCGACGGCATTCCGTTCATGGGCCAGGCGTTCTTCAGGGTCGGGAGCGCCGAAGAGACCGCCAAGGCAGTCATCGCGGTGCGCCCCTTCATGTGCGAAGCCAAGTTCGATGCGCTTGAGACCCTGGCCGGCCAGCACGCGCGCCTGCGCAACGCCGGAATCTCGCTCTGGGTCAACACGCTCGATCCGGTCTCCTGCTGCGGCTTGACCGATAGTGCGGCACTTGCCGATCCCGACGCGATCTGGGGACGGATGATGGCGGCCGGCATCAGCGTCATCCAGACCGACCAGCCCGCCGCGCTTAAGGCCTATATCGAGGCGCGCCGGGCATGAGGGACGTGTCGAACGACATATTCTCCACCATCATGGAGGATATGCGCCGGGCGGCGGAGGCGGAGATCCTGCCCCGCTTCCTCGGCGTCACCGCCGAGGGCATCCGCACCAAGACCGCGCCCGACGATCTGGTGACCGATGCCGATATCGGCGCCGAGTGGCGGCTTACCGAAGCGCTGTCGGCGCACTTTCCCGAGGCGCTGCTGGTCGGCGAGGAGGCGGTCTCCGCCGATCCGTCGATTCTGACGCGGCTTGGCGACGCCGATCTGGCCGTCATCATCGATCCTGTCGACGGCACCTGGAATTTCGCCCATGGCGTGCCGCTGTTCGGCATGATCGTGGCGATCGTCTCGGGCGGCGAGACGGTGGCCGGGCTGATCCACTATCCTGTGACCGGCGATTTCCTTGCCGCCCGGCTGGGGCGAGGGGCGTGGCATATTGCCCGTGATGGCACCAGGACCCGGCTCAGCGTCGCGCCGCCGGGGCCGATCGGGGAGATGCACGGCTTCGTGCCGCTGCATATGTTCCCCGCCGAGGAGCAGCCGGTCTACTCTCGGAGCCTGCTGCACTTTGGCCGCACCACCACATGGCGCTGCTCGGCCTATGAATACCGGGCGGTGGCGACGGGAGCGATGAGCTTTTCGCTCAACGCCGAGCTCAAACCCTGGGACCACGCCGCCGGCGTGCTGATCCATCACGAAGCCGGCGGCCATGGGGCATTGCTCAGCGGCGAAACCTATCGCCCTGCGATGACCAAGGGCCGGCTGCTATTGGCGCCGGATGCGGAGAGTTGGGAGGCGGTCCGGCGGGGTTTTGTCGAGGGGTGATAGCGGTTGTGGTTCGGTTCGGCATTGCGACGGCGTGAAGTTTGGCAGAAGCGCCACCCACCCTCCGTCATTCCTGTGACAGGAATGACGGAGGAGAGGCGAGCGGCCGTCAGGAATTTGCCAAGCGATTGGGGATGAGTTCCGACTGCATCCAATGCGTTTCACTCTGAATGTGGTTGTCCCGCACATACTTGCCCATCCGAACTGGCATTTCGGCTTCCAGGAACGCATCAGCGATCCGAACGACAAACCCCTCCTGCTTGGTCCTATCCAGCGAGGCCGCAGTATCCTCGAACAGGCCGGTTTTGTATGGCCCCCGATACAGAGTCGACACCGGAACGATACTCAGTTCTTCGAATCGAGCGAGAGTCAGATCCCAGGATTGAACTTCGCCGTCGATAATCCAAGCAAAGCCGAGGAAGTATGACGGAAGATCATCATAGCCGATCGAGTGCCGGGCATAGAGGTTCTCACCCACGATGCGTTCGCCATCTGCCAGTTGCGGACTGATGCCGGCAGCAAAAGCCTTAAGCCAATCGCGCGATGAATGGTAACGGCTATCGGGACTACGGGCATGAGACCCGCCCCGATGAATGGTCGTGTTCTCACCATCCATTTTCTCTGTGATGACAAGATCGCCAATCATCAGCCCGTCAAGCTTCGCCATGACCTTATCGTCGCTTGTCGCTCCGGGCGAAATCGGTAGGTGATAGGTTCGTCCGTATTTCTTCATGGTGATGAAGGCATAGCCGTTGGCGACCGCACAATGCAAGGTCGCACCCGTCTGCGGATCGGCATCTTCGATGGTTGGTGCGATGATCATATCGAATTCAAGCGGAAGGAGAGCCAATGGCCATAAATGCCGGAGAACGAGTCGGTTTTCGCGATGGCGGCCGGCTTTCCTTTGCTATGATGCGGTGGACGACGAGCGGCGTGAGCCTCCGCACAAAGTCCTGGCGTGTCTTCTCATCCTTGGCCGCGGGCCGTCGCATTGCAACCGAGAAGCTTGAAACATGCGCTACACATTCGCCATAGGTGATATCCACGGCTGTATCGATCCGCTGAGAAGGATGATCGATCGTATCGAGGCCTATGCGCCTGAAGGCACGGTCGTCTTCCTTGGCGATTATATCGATCGCGGGCCTGACAGCAAAAGTGTCCTCGACCGGATCATTGCCGGTCCATCTGAGCCGTGGAGATGGATCTGCCTGAAAGGCAATCATGAGGATATGATGGTCGCTGCCTATGCCGACGGTCAGAGCAGAGCCGTGTGGCTCGGCAACGGCGGGCTGGAGACCGAAATATCCTATGGCGGCAGGGTTTTGTCGCAGCATCTGCAATGGGCGGCCGATCGTCCGCTCATGCATGTCGATCGGCATCGTATCTTCGTCCACGCCGGCGTCGATCCGAAATTTTCGCTGGACCGGCAGAGCCAGGACGATCTTCTATGGATGCGGTTCCTGGCCGGTCAGCCAGGCGAATATTGGGGCAAGCACCTGGTCCACGGCCATACGCCGTCACGGTCCAATCCGGTGACGACAGGAAACCGCACCAACATCGACAGCGGCTGCGTCTTCGGTGGCAAGCTTTCCTGCGCGGTGTTCGATGACGAGATTGTCGGCGGACCGATCGATTTTATCGCGGTGAGGGCATGAACTTGGGAGGGCCGGCAGGGAGATATTACGGGAGGAGGCAGTGCGGCTTGCTCCATCTTCTCCCCGCTGGGGAGAAGATGGCGCGAGGTCGCCGCCCATTCAGGCCCGCCAGCCGGCGGCGAGCCGCAGCCAGGGCGCCAGGTGGAAGCCGCCCATCAGCAGGTACATGGGCACCATTCCGCCGATCGGGAAGGCATCCGGCGTCGTCGTGCAGATCATGTCGGCGCTGCCGGTCGTGGCCGTCAGCAGCGCCATGACCGCGAATGTCGGGGCGGCGGCGAGCGACAGCCAATCGGCGGTGTGGGCGGCGATCCGGCCGCCCGGGCTCGCCATGCCACTGCTCGGCTTCGCAGCTGATGCGTCTGCTGCGGCGGCCAGCGAGAGCCATTCGGCGGCGTTGAGAGCGGCGTTGCCGTCGGCTCCCTTTGGAGTGTGGGCGGAGAGCAGCATTGGCGTCACTCCTTGCCATACCGGTCGTGGTGGCGCCACCAGGTGCCGGTTTCGTTGCGGCCCTTGGGTGCGCGGTCGAGCCATTGGTACATGCCCCAGAGCCCGTCCAGCCCGCGCGCATAGCTGGAATAGCTATGGTAGACGGCGCCGTCGATAAGCTCGAAGGCGCTGACGCCCGGCCGGTCGCGGGTATAGGTGGGGACATCGGTGCCGGTCATGGCGGCGATCTGAGTGATCGGGGCCTCGCTGTCGCGCGGCTGCCATGCCTGGACAGTCCTGCCCGGGAGGGGTTCGGGGGCGGGCGGTTCGCGGCGGTAATTATAGTCTACCTCGCCCTGGTGCTGCTGCTCGGCGGAGAACCAGACGCTGAAATCGCCGTTGAAGTCGCTGCCGAAGGAGGAGCCCCAGGGAAAGCTCCAGTCCATCCGCTGCTTGAACGCTTCCAGCTTTGCGAGCGGCGCCCGCGAGACCGCCCAAAAGGCGACATCGTGGTTTTCAAGATGAACGAAGACGCCGCTGAAACCGTCGGCGATCGAGGAGCAGGAGGGGCATCCCGCGGTATAATCCGGCCCGAACATGAAGTGATAGACGAGAAGCTGTGAGCGCCCACCGAAGAGATCCTTCAGCGAGACGTTGCCGCCGTCGGTCTCGAAGCGGTATTGCTTGTCGATCCTCACACGCGGCAATTGCTGGCGCTTCGTCGCCAGCGCGTCGCTCTGCCGCGTCAGTTCCTTCTCCTCCTCGAGCAGATCGAGCCTTGCTGCCAGCCATTGCTGGCGTGTTGCGTTCAGCTGTGCCGTCATGGGTCTTCTCCTTTGCCTGTCTCTCGTCGTAGCATCCGGCGCAGGCCTGCTTGCCGGTCGACGACAAATCTAAGGCTGGGTGGGGAAGTGGTGGGAGTGACAAGTGTGACGGGATTTGAATGGACTCGCTGATCACGGCAGCGGCGCGGGCGCTGGCAGTGGGAGATGCGCTCGGCGCGCTGAAGCGGGTGGCGCTGCGCGACGATGCGCCGGCGCTGGCGTTGCGCGGCATTGCGATGGCGCAGCTCGGCGATCTCGTCCGTGCCAAGGCGCTGCTGAAGAGTGCGGCGCGTGCTTTCGGCCCGCGGGAGGCGGTGGCGCGAGCCCGCTGCGTGGTCGCCGAGGCCGAGATCGCGCTGGTCTCGCGCGATCTCACCTGGCCGCCCAAAGCGCTGGAGGCGGCGCGCAAGGTGCTCGAAGCGCATGGCGACAGGGTCAATGCCGCCCATGCCAGGAATGTCGAGCTTCGCCGGCTGGTGCTGATCGGCCGGCTCGACGAGGCCGAGCGGGCGCTCGAAACACTCGACCCGACGCCACTACCGCCGGCGGCAAAGGCTGCCCATGAGCTCGTGGTCGCGGGTATCGCGATTAGACGCCTGCAGACCAAAGCGGCGCGTGCGGCGCTTGACCGGGCGAGGCAGGCGGCGCGCGAGGCCGGTATGCCCGTATTGACGGCGGAGGTGGAAAATGCCGCCCGCGTGCTCAGCGCGCCGGTGGCACGGCTGATTTCGCGCTGGCGGGAAAGCCCGCTGCTGCTGGAAGAGGTGGAAGAGCTGCTAGGTGCGGGTGCGCTCGTTGTCGATGCCTGCCGTCATGTCGTGCGCGACGATCAGCTTTCCGTGTCGCTGGCGACGCGGCCGGTGCTCTTCGCGCTCGCCCGCGCGCTCGCCGAAGCCTGGCCGGGGGATATGGCAAGGGGCACGCTCATCGCGCGCGCCTTCCGCGGCAAACATGCCGATGAATCGCATCGTGCGCGGCTGCGCGTCGAGATCGGACGGCTGCGCGCCGAACTGCAGGCGCTCGTCGAGGTCTCGGCGACGAAACGCGGCTTTGCGCTATCGCCGCAGCGCGCCGGCGAGACCGTCGTGCTGGCGCCACTGGTCGAGGGCCAGCATGGGGCGGTGCTTGCCTTTCTCGCCGATGGCGAGGCCTGGTCGAGCTCGGCGCTGGCGATCGCGCTCGGCGCCAGCCCGCGCACCGTGCAGCGGGCGCTGGATTCGCTTGCCGGGGAGGGCAAGGTGCAATCCTTCGGGCGCGGGCGGGGGCGGCGCTGGATGAGCCCGCCGCTGCCCGGTTTCCCGACGATCTTGTTACTCCCGGGACCGCTGCCAAGCGACTAGTATCGCCTGACTGATGAAGATGGCCCTACGGGCGAACAGGATGGAAGAGATGAAAAAATCGGCTGCGACGATCATTCGTGAATATGGACCTTTTCCCGGCGCCGAGCGCGTCAATGGCGTCACCTTCGATGGTGAGCACGTCTGGTTCGCCTCAGGTGACAGACTGAATGCGCTCGATCCCGCAAGTGGCGAGGTGGTGCGCTCGATCGAGGTCGCGTCCCATGCCGGTACGGCTTTCGACGGCACGTTTCTCTATCAGATTGCCGAGGATGTCATTCACAAGATCGACCCGAAGACCGGACGTATCCTTTCCACCATCCCGGCGCCTGGCAATGGCGGCGATTCCGGCCTTGCTTGGGCCGAAGGCTCGCTCTGGGTCGGCCAGCACCGGGGCCGCAGGATCCATCAGATCGACCCGGAGACGGGCAAAATCCTGCGCACCATCGAATCCAACCGCGTCGTGACAGGCGTCACCTGGGTCGACGGCCAGCTCTGGCACGGCACCTGGGAGGGCGATGACAGCGACGTCAGGCGCATCGACCCCGAAACCGGCGAAGTGCTGGAGCGGCTGGAGATGCCCGAGGGAACCGGCGTCTCCGGCCTCGAATCCGACGGCGCCGACTGCTTCTTTTGCGGTGGCGGCGCCAGCGGCAAGGTCCGCGCGATCAGCCGGCCGGCGCAGGGCAAGGAGGGGAAGGGGAAGTAGCCGATGCGACGTTGAAGAGGCCGATGCAGCATATTTCTCTCCAGCGGCAGTCAGCTCGCCAGCAATCCGGGCGCCAAGTTGGAAGTCGAAACCAAGGGTCAAGTATGTGGGGATTTCAACCGAGTGAGCGATTGATTTTGTCACGTGACGATCTACTTTCGCGGGCAGTGTCGAGGCTTCGGTGTCAGGGGCTGTACGCTAAGCCGGTGCGACGGTAGGGGAAAGACTTTGAAACATCTGCGCACGACACTCGGCCCTAAGAGCAAATCCGAACTTGGGATGATCCTGCCGCACGAGCATGTCTTCGTCGACCTCAGGACGCCGGACCAGCCCGGTTATGCTGAAGCAGAGATCGAAGACGTCGTTCGGCTGATGGCCCCTGAGATCGAACGGATCAAGAAGCTCGGTGTGACGGCATTGGTCGAATGCTCGACGGGCGGCGTCGGACGCCGTGCGGATATCGATCTTGCCGTGTCACTTGCGACGGATTTTCCAATCGTCGTTCCCACCGGCAATTACCGCGAGCCTTGGATTCCCGAATGGGTCCGCCAGGCCTCCGAGAAGGAGCTGGAGGCGTGGATGCTCCGCGAGCTGACGGAGCAGATCGACGAGACCGGGTTCCAGGCAGGCTGGATCAAGCTCAGCGCCGGCGATGAGGGCATGACGGCGCTCGAGACGAAAATTCTGCGGGCAGCCGCGCGCGCGGCGGCGCAGACAGACGCCGTCATTGGCAGTCATGCGATCAGAGGACGGGTCGTCATGGATCAGCTCGATGTCATCGAGGCGGAGGGCTACCGGGCCGACAGGTTCATCTCGATCCATACGCAGGAAGAAAAGGACTTCGCCTATAACGTCGCCGTCGCCGAGCGAGGCGCCTGGATCGAGTATGACCATGTCGGCCGGGGCGAGGACAACGAGGTGGCTGAGCTGGTGATCAAGGCGTTGGAGGCGGGCTGCGGCGATCGCTTGTTGTTGAGCCATGACCGCGGCTGGTTCGATCCGGCGCTGCCGATGGGCGGGATACCCAAACCGTATACGCATCTTTCCACGGTCTTGCTGCCAGAGCTGAAACGGCGGGGCATAGACGACGGCACCCTGGTGCGCCTGACCCACGACAATCCGTTCGAGGCTTTCGCCCGATAGGGGGAGTGGCCAGGCACGACCCAATATTTCAATCCCCAATGGCTTGTCTCTGTTGCTAGACGCACATCGCTCTTGCGACATGTTCGTCGATGGCGGAAATGATCTTTTCCCAATCTCCGGGGTGAAGTTCGTGGCCGCCACCTTCGATCTTCACGAACTTCGCATCTGTCACAGTCTGCGCGAGTGTCTCTCCGTGCGTCGGCGGAAAGACCGGATCGGCGGTGCCGTGAAGGACGAGAAGCGGCACGTTCATCTCGTCGAGCCGGCCCCGCCATGTCTCGCCGATCTCAAAGAGGACGCTGTGGTTGGTGGCACTCAGATAGCCTCCGGAGCGATCGAAGTCGCGTTCGAGGAAGGCTCGAGTTCCGGCTTCGTCGAATGGATGCGCTATTCCGGCGGACAGGCGCGCATCCTCGACGACGTACGCGACCGCGTCCGCCCGGTCCGACCAGTCCGCCTCCACGGCCATGTGTTCCAGCCAGGCCTCGCCGCTCGGAGGGAAATGGGATGTATCCACACCGACCGGCGAGGTACTGATCGCCGTTAGGGAAAGCACGCGTTCCGGCCTCTTCAGTGCGGCGGCCTGGCCGACCATGCCGCCGAGGGAAAAGCCGACGATATGAGCGCTCGGGATTCCGTAGCCGTCGAGCACGCGGAACACGTCATCGACGGCGTCCTCGAAGGTGTAGCCGGGCCGACCGGGCGGATATTTCGTGGAAAGGCCGGAATCGCGCTGGTCGTAGCGGATCACGAAGCGACCCCGTTCGGCGAGCCGGCGGCAGAATTCCTCCGGCCACCACAGCATCGACGCCATTCCGCCCATGATCAGAAGTAGGGGCGGCTGGTTCGGATTGCCGAAGCTCTGCGTCGCGAGCTCGACCCCGTCAGTGCGGATCATCAGCCCACTCATGCCAAGCCCTCGCGGTGCAGCGCGGCTTGCACCGCCGGCCGTCGTTCGATCCGTGCGATGTATTCGCCTAACGGCTCGGGCAGAGCGAATCCGAGTTGAGCTGCGCCCCACGCGAGTTGGAAAAGATAGGCATCAGCGACCGTGAAGGTCTCTCCGAACAGATAACCCCGCTCAAGTCGGCCGGCGACGAAGCCGAACCAGTGCACTATTTGCTGGCCCGTCGGCTCCCTGACTTCCTTCGGAAGCGATAGGTAGGTGGGAAAGCGCTTGTGAATCTCGGTTGCGAGAAAGCTCAGCATCTCGAGCAGGCGGAAGCGGCCCAGATGACCCTGCGGTGCCAACTCCGGTGCGCGGTCGGCGATCCAAGCCAGGATGGCAACATTTTCGGTCAGCACCTCACCATCGTCGAACATAAGGGCGGGCACATAGCCCGTCGGATTGATGTCTATGTATCGGCCGCCCCCTTCAATCTGCTTCGTCTCTAGGTCGACCTTGACCAGGTCGAATTGAATTCCAGCCTCCAGCATGGCGATGTGGTCCGCCAAGCTGGAGAATCCGGGCGCAGAGTAAAGTTTCATCCAACCGTTCCTTCCTTCGTTTCGTATGTCCATTGTCCAAGAAGAGGTGGGCAGCGTCGGGCGGTTACCCGATCGCCCACGCATAAATGTTCCCTTCATGTCCGGATACTGTAGCTAAGGTGGGGGGTGCCGCATCGGGCATATTGAGTAGGACCGGTTTGAAATGCATGTCCGGGGGCATAGAAATTCAGTCGACCGACCGCCGCACCTCTGCCTTTGGAAGGTCGGCCTGCTGGTGTTTACAAACCGTCGGGTTCGGGCAGCCTGCTGCCGGTTGTACACATGGGATGATTATGGCTTCATCTCTGCAACCTCGAATTCCAAGTATCGGAGCATTTTGTGTCGATTTTCCGTAAAAGGGCGCGGTTTTCGGGCAGAGCCGCAGAACTCAATTCCATGGAAACTGCTTTCCGAGATGTCTCTGGCGGTCGGCAATGTTGCATTCTTCTCGGGGCAGAAGCAGGTGGCGGGAAAAGCCGGCTGGTCGACGAGTTCGCCGACCGACTCTCAGGCCGGGCCTTGATCCTAAAAGGTGGGTGCATTGAGCAACGGGAATCGGCCTTACCTTACGCGCCTATTACAGCTCTATTGCATGAATTGGTTCGTCTGCGCGGCCAGTCCGCAGTCGGATCGCTTGTCAGTGGCGAGGGTACTCGAGAACTGGCCTGGCTTCTTCCCGAACTCGGCGAGACCTCCGAGCGATTTGATGCAGGCATCGCAAGGTCGCGGCTGTTCGAGACACTTCGAAAGTTGTTCGAGGAATTGGCGCGCGAGATGCCGCTCGTCCTAGTTATCGAGGACATTCACTGGGCCGATCAGGGAACCTGCGATTTGCTTCGCTTTCTTTCGACGCGGCTGAAGAAAATTCGCCTAATGCTGATCGTCACCTATCGACCCGAGGAGGCGAACGGCCCCAACGCATTGCGGACAACCATCGTGGACCTCTCTCTTTCCGAGGGTTCTGAAGTGCTGAAACTTCCTCGCCTCACCCGCGCGGAGATCGCCATGCAGCTCCAGGGCCTGCTCGGGTCGCCACCAACGCCTGCTATGATCAACAGCTGTATTTGCGGGGCTGCGGAATCCCGCTGTTCACCGAGGCACTTATCGATGCGAGCGGAAGCTTGCGCACAGATGTTCCAGGCTCGCTCAACGATTACCTGCTGAGAGGCGTGAGAGACCTGCCGGCATCCACGGCCGAGTTGTTGAAAGTGATGGCGCTCGGCGGACCGCATATTACCCATTCGCTACTTCGCAACGTGGCGAACAAACCTGACCTCGAACTCGCGGAGTTGTTGCGCCCCGCGATTTCGGCGGGGGTCGTGGCAGCCGATCGTGATGGATATGCGTTCCGCCACGCGCTTATCCAGGACTCTGTGCGGGGCGACCTGATCGCCGGCGAAAAGGTGGCCATCCATCGCTTCTATGCCGATGTTCTCGAACGCGGACCGGTTCCAAGCTACCGGATTTGGCATTCCGTAGCACTCGCGCGTCATCTGCACGGCGCCGGCCAAGCGGAACGTTGCCTAAAATGGGCCTGGCATGCAGCGGCGGAAGCCGCTGCCACTTTCGCCTATGTAGACCAGATGGAGATGCTGAAGCTCGTGTTAGCGGCGTGGCCCGAGGTCGAAGATGCGACTGGGTTGATCGGCGTCGACCATTGCAAGGTGTTGGAACTCGCTGCTGACGCCGCCTGCTGGGCAGCGGAGGCGGAGCAGGGGCTCGCCTTTGTCGAACGCGCACTCGCCGAACTGGATGCCGACGGCGATGGCGAGCAATTGGCGGCGCTTCTTCTGCAGCGCGCGGTAATGCGTCAGCACGCGCTTCTCCCAGGCGAGATCGCAGACCTTGAGCGCGCGCTCGATCATGCAGTCCGTCCCACAAGGTTGCGCGCTGATGCCCTCGGGCAGTTTTCCCGTGCGCTGATTTTACGGGGAGAGTTCGATCGCGCCAGGTGCTTGGGCGAGGAACTGAGGGATTTGGCGGAGAGGCTCGACGATGAGGAATACCGTATCGAGGCACTGATCATTGCGGCGTCGCTGGACAGGGCGCCGAACGTGTCTCGCATCGATGCCCATCGGACCGTCGCAATTCGGGCGGAGCAGGTGTCCATAGGCCGAGTCGAGATTCTTGCGGGCGCAGCACTGCTGCAGGCCCTGCTCGACGCAGGAGAATATGGCCAGATCATTGCGATCGGACCGGCGATTTTTGCGCGGACGGTCGAGCTCGGGCAGGCACGGTATATAGGAGCCTTGGTCGGTTCGCCCCTTTGCCGCGCCTTCTTGGTCTTGGGCCGTGTCTCCGAAGCCACTGAGACATGCGAACGGATGGCGGCGCTGGATCCGCTGCCATTGGGGCTTGTTCACGTCTTCGAATGCCAAGCGGAGATCGCCTTGGCATTAGGGGATGCGAATCGAATTGCTGCAGCGGCAAGATCGTTGCGCGCTCTCCCGTCGGGGCCTCAAGTTGCTAACCGTATGGCGGCCAACCTTCTGAGATTTGACATTGAAAGCTCAGCGTTATCAGGTGACATGGATCAGTCGGCGCTCTTGGTGAGATCTGCTCTGGCGCATCTGGAGAAGCGAGGGAGCGCCTCCTGGCCGCTCCTGGCTTCTGCCATCCGCGTTGCCGTCGATACGAACCAGAGAGACGTTGCTCTGGAACTGGCCGAGCTTGCCGCTCAGGCCCCATGCCGAAATATGGTAGAGCAGACCGAGAGGCTGGCGATTTTGGCTGAGATGTCGCGCGCCACGGTTTCTGATCTCGATGGATGGGCTGCGGTTGCCCAAAGCTGGGCTGGATTGAACCAGCCCTTTCGGCAGGCGTACGCCCTTATGCAAGCAGGTGCCGCCGCAGTGAACGCCGCCAAGCGGGCGAGTGGAGCGCGCCATTTCAGGCACGGTGCGGAGCTTGCTCATTCGATCGGCGCCCGCCTTTTGGCCAACCAGATTGAAGCCCTCGCTGCAAAAGCGCGTATTAATTTACGAGATGAAGAGGATGAGGGGGCGCCGAAGGCGCCCCTCGGCCTGACAGATCGAGAATTCGAGGTCCTCCGGCTAGTCGCGGCTGGCCATAGCAATCGGGAGATCGCGAAGAATCTATTCATTTCCTCGAAAACGGCGAGCGTTCATGTGTCTAACATTTTGAGCAAGCTTTCCGTCTCCAGCCGGGGCGCGGCCGCAGCCGTCGCACACCGGCTCAGGATCATTGATCTGGGATAGAGTTTGTTGGTTCGGATGCACAGTGCGTATACGGATTGGACAAGGAAATTCGGCTGGACCGCAGTGGTCAAGCAAGATTGCGTCCTCAGCCGTCGGCTCCGGAGGGCGACGGCCGCTTCGGCCATCTGTCGATTCTATCGGTGGGTGGCACGCCGATATTTGGTGCGCCACTGCCAGCCTCCCGCGTCGATTCTGCTTATTGTTTGCCGATTGGAAGGCCTCGGAAGTGCTCTATCACTCGCCACGCGACAAGCTTTAATTGCGCGAAGGGCGTTTGTTCCAATTCCAGGCCAAATGATTGATCAGTTGGGCTTGCTGGGGCTTTTCAGAAATCGACGGCGATACCAGGATCTATGAGAAGTCGCGCTCATCGAACAAAAGCGCCATGCTGATCGCATCGATGAACCGGCCATCGATGCACGCCGCACGTCGGACGATGCCTTCAGGCGCAAACCCCACCTTTTCGTAGAGAGCGATAGCACCGGCGTTGTCTTCGTAAACATCGAGTTCGACCCTGACGAAACCGGCTTCCTGCGCCGCTTTCAATGTGGTCTCGATGAGCCTTCGTCCCAGACCTCTGCCGCGATAGACGGGAAGGACCCCCATTCCCAGCCTTCCGCGATGGGCGCGCGACGGGAAGAAATGCCGGCTGATGTCGCACCAACCGACGACCTCGCCTTCAGCGGTGGCAACGAATTGCGGATTGCCCTTCGCAATCATGCCCATCACGAACTCACGAGTCTCGGGCAGGGGCGATGCTTCCAGCATGGACAGGTATTTTTTCTCCCGCGCGACGACGTCCAGCGTACGATGAAAGCTGTCGATATGGACGGCAGCGATCGGCTCGATCCTGATGCCTGACGTATCCGGCGATGCTGCTGCATCCATGTGCTTCTCCTTCAACGATTGCGGAATGCCTATCGGAGACCTGCCGCAGACCCGCACGGGAGCGCATAATTCACGGTCCGTCAACCTTTGCGTGTCAATTTCTCGACAGCGGGCGCCATCAAAAGGTTGCAGGTATTGAAGGTCGGGCTCACATCCCACATTACATTCGTCTTGGTGACGCTCACCTGCGCCGCGGCTGTGTTGCTGTGCGGATTTGCGTGGCTCGCCGCGGTGAAGGTCGACGATCTCTCGTTGCGCCGACAGGCCGACTTCGTCGGCCAAGGATTGGAAGAGCAGATCGCGGCACTTCCGCGGGAGCAGGAAAGCGTCACCAAATGGGACGATGCCTTCCTCTATGCCAAGCAGCGAAACCATGAATGGCTGCTCGACAACGTCGGCCGGTGGACGAGCCAGTATTTCGGGCACGACAGGACCTATATCTTCGACGATACCAATCGCCTGATGTTTGCGTTCCGTGACGGCGCGGATGCCGTGCCGCCGCGGCTCGGTGACGACGATGGCCGAGAAATGACCGCTCTCGCCGGGGAGATGCGCGCCGTTCTCGTCGAGCCGGCTGCAAAGCCCGGTGCCGAGGCGCTCGGGCAACTGGCCGCGGTTCGGACGATCATGATCGGCAACCGGCCGGCAATTGCCAGCGCGCGTCCTATTCTGCCGAGCTCGACCCGGATGCAGATCGAGGCGGGCCAGGAGTTCATCGCCATCTCGGTCAAGTTCATCGATGGAAAAGCTGCCGAAAGCATCGCCCATTACGCGCGGCTCGAAGGATTGCATTTCGCGCCTTCGAAAGGGGAGGACGAGCGGGCGCAGGTGCCTGTGCCGTCCCATGACGGCGGCACGATCGGTTATCTCGTGTGGCCGCCTATCCTGCCCGGATTTATGCTGCTTCAGCAGATCGCGCCGGCGGGACTTGGCTGCCTTGCGCTGCTGATTGCCGTCGTCTTCTGGCTCGGACGAGGTCTGCATCGCACCTCGGTGACCCTGCTGGACAGCCAGGCGCAGCTCACCCACCACCGCAACCATCTGGAAGAGATGGTGGTCGATCGAACGGCCGAGATCGAAAGGCAGAGAGAGGAACTGGATCGCCTGCTGGTGCACGAACGCCAGGTGAATGCGCTCCAGCGCCAGTTCGTCGCCATGGCTTCGCACGAGTTTCGCACGCCGCTCGCCATCATCGACGCCGCTGCCCAGCGGCTCTGCCGCTCGACGACCAACGTCAGCGGCGATTACGTTCACGAAAAAGCCGGCGTGATCCGAAGCGCGGTCGTGCGCATGGTCGATCTGATGGAGAGTATTCTCGCCAACGGCCGGCTCGAAACCGGACAGATCACACTGAAGCGCAGTGAAGGTGATCTGAAAGCCCTGCTCGTCACCTGCTGCGACAGGCAGCGCCATCTCAGCCGCACGCATGTGTTCCATCTCGATCTTGAGCCCATACCGGATGTCTTGACGTTCGACCGCAGCGCGATGGAACAGGTCTTCACCAACCTGATTTCGAACGCCGTCAAATATTCGCCCAACGCGCCTGACATTCATGTTCGCGCCCGGGCCGACGAGAAGACGGTGGAGGTCGCCATTTCCGACAGCGGCATCGGCATGGATGCGGAGGATCTGCCGAAGCTGTTCCAGCCCTATTACCGTGCCCGCAGCGCCACGGGCATTGCCGGAACGGGCATCGGCCTCAACGTCGTCAAGCAGGTCATCGAACTGCATGGCGGCACCGTCGAGGTGACGAGCGAACTCGGCAAAGGCACAACATTCACCATTCTTCTGCCAATAGAGTTTCTATTGTCGGATCAACAAGTCGCAGCTTAAGGAAGAGCTCATGGTTACCGTTCTGTGCATAGAAGACGAAGTCGAGATCCGGAACCTGCTCGTCGAAGAGTTGAGCGAAGCCGGCTACAAGACGCTCGAGGCTTCCAACGGCGCCGAGGGGCTGGAAATGATCCTGTCGAAGTGGCCCGATATCGTCATCAGCGACATTTCGATGCCTGTGATGGACGGGCACCAGCTTCTGGCCGAAATTCAGATCAATCACCCGGAGCTCTCCAATATTCCCTTCATCCTGCTGACGGCGCTGACCGACCGGGAAAATACGCTGGCCGGCCTTCGCGGCGGAGCGGCGGACTATCTGACGAAGCCGCTCGACTTCGATCTGCTGCTCGCCAAGCTCGAAGGCTGCGTGACGCGTCTTGCCAACGACAAGGCGGTTCACCGGTCGTTCTGATGGTCGATGGCGGAGTTAGGGGTTCCGGCTGCGCTCGGTTCCACGCCTCGGGCGATTTTGACATTGCCGGCGCGGCCGGCAATGGTTCCCTGACGGAAGACGATCTTCCACCTCCCGCCAGAGCTTAACCAGATGGTCGTTCTAAGCTTCGTCCTGTTCGGTTCGTCCAGCGTGTAGTTCAGCAGATAGAGGTTTCGGCGAGCCGTCGGACCGAGAAGTCCCGGCAGGGCCAGTCATGCCTTTCCGGCTGCTTGTAGCGCTCCGGTAGGTTGGAAATGGCGAAGTCGCGCCGGTAGATCCTGCCACTTGCGCCGATCTCGAAGAAATCCTCCGCCGTCATGGCCTCCAGATCGTCACGGCTCGTGCCGAAGGCACGCCGATGGAATATCGGCTCCCTTTGCCGGAGTTCGCCTAGACTGGTTTCGAGATCGAAATCAGACATCGTTATTTTCACTAAATACGCGAATGTCGAACGATATCAATTTGTTCTCGCGAGTTATCGCCACAGCCCGCCTGCTCAGCAAACGTCAGTTAGGACTAGCATCGACAGTCGCGCAGGGAGGCTGTGGCCGGCATTCCTGTTCGCGAAGCCGGTAGACTCCGTGCTTCGCGATGCGATCGTCCTCCGGCTCAAGCCGTCCTGCGAAGCGCGTAAGTGCGGTCCTGAGCGATATCGTTTAGATTGAATTGACTGATCAGCCGGCGAAGCGTGGCGCCTTCGTCGGCAAGCGATGCGGAAGCGGCGCTCGCCTCTTCGACCATGGCAGCGTTTTGCTGCGTGGTCTGGTCGAGACTGTTGACGGCCGTGTTGATTTCCGCAAGTCCGACGGATTGTTCGCGGGCGGAGACGGCGATTGCCTCGACATGCCGGTTCATGGAGACGATCAGCCCACCAATGGTTTTCAGCGCTTCGCCGGTTTTCGAGACCAATACGACGCCGGCGGCGACTTCTCCCGCTGATGCTTGGATCAGCGTTTTGATTTCCTTGGCGGCCTGCGCGGAGCGTTGCGCCAATTCGCGGACTTCCTGTGCCACCACTGCAAATCCTTTGCCTGCCTCGCCGGCCCGCGCTGCCTCGACACCGGCGTTGAGGGCCAACAAGTTGGTTTGGAACGCGATCTCGTCGATTACCCCGATGATGTTGGAAATCTGGCTGGAGGACTGCTCGATCCGGCTCATGGCCTGGACCGCTTGGCTAACGATTTCACCCGATGTCGTCGCACCGGCATTCGCTTGCGCGGCTACCTCACGCGCCTCCTCGGCACGCTTGGAGGCGGATGCGACATTGGCTGTGATTTCATCGAGAGCCGCGGCTGTCTGCTCCAGCGCCGCTGCCTGTTGTTCGGTTCGTTTCGCCAGGTCGTTTGCACTATTGGCGATTTCATTCGAGCCGCCGTCGATATTGACGGCCGATCCCGCCACTTCGGCGAGGGTCTGGCAGAGCTTTGCGACGGCGCCGTTGAAATCCTGGCGCAGGCCCTCGAAATCTGCATCGAAAGGCTCGCTGATCTGAACGGTGAGATCGCCGCCGGCAAGTTGCTTTAGGCTCCCTGCCAATCCGTTCGTGGCTTGCGCCATGGCCGCAGCCCTCGCGCGTTCGATTTGCTCGCGGCGCTGCCGCTCGGATTCCGTCAGCACCCGATTCGTTTCGATATTTTCATCGGCTCTGATCTTGGCAAGTGCCGTCTGCCGAAAGACCTCAACCGCCGCCGCCATCGCACCGATTTCGTCCGTGCGGCTGGAATAGGGAATCTGCATGCCGGTGTCGCCCCCGGCCAGCCCAGTCATCGATTGCGTGATCTTCTTGATCGGACGCGAGATCTGGATTGCTACATAGCAGATCGCGCCAGCAACGATTGCAAGCACAAGTGCCGTGAACGCCCAAGTCGTCCAGAGAATGTCCAAGTACTTGGATTGACTGTTTTCATAGGACGCTTCGGATCCATTAACGTTTATCGTCAGCAATTCATTGGCCAATTCTTCCGCACGATCGACGTATGGCTCCATGTCGGAATAGAAGATCGTCTTGGCAACATCGTTATCGTTCTTGCGGGACTTTTCCAGCATAGGCTCGGACGATTTCTGGTAGCTGGCGGCCTGCTCCTCGATCTGCTGCAGCAATTGGCCTTCGCGCGGCGAGGATATAAGCGGCCGATAAGCTGCAATCGCTTTGTCAAGCTCAGTGCGCTGAGAGGTAATCTTTGCTTCTGCGGCGGCGATGGCCTGGTCGTTGATCGACATGATATGGTTGGCGTAGGCAAACTTCATGCGCTCCAACTCGAAGCCGATATTGCGGACTACCGAAACACTCGGCAGCCAGTTTTTGGCGATTGCCGTTGTGTCCTGGTTAACCTGCTGCACGCTTCTGAGGGAAAACAGCCCAAAGCTCAGGAAGATGAATGCAAACGTTACATTGATAATTGTCAGCGAGGTCCGAACGTTTGGCTTGCGCATGGAATACCTTCTTCGGAGCAATGATCAGGCCAAAGTTCCAGACTTGGTGATCATTCGGCATGTGCGAATTCTAACTCTCTGCATTTAAAGAAAAATGAATATGTATATGAGGCATAGCGGGCAGGCGACTGTGTTCCCCGCGTCTTACGCAGATGGCCACCAGTACGAGGACGATTGCCGCCGAAGAGCCCCCTTATGTCTAATGCCTCTCTTTCTGCAGGATGTCGCTCAGCACCTCGCAAACACGCGGATCGAGTGTTTGGGACACGTTGAAGCGCATGAAATTCGTTGCCGATTGCGACAGGCTGAATGCGTTTCCGGGAGCCAGAACGATTCTCTTTTCGAGTGCGGCCCGCGCCACATCGGCCGCATCGATGCCATCGGGCAGCCGGCACCAGAGGAACATCCCGGCCTGGGGCTCCAGCCAGGGCGTTATACCGAGATTCTTCAGCTTGGCTGAGACCTCGCTCGTCGCCCGGGAGAGCCGGTGTCTCAGCGTCTCCATGTGTTTGCGATAGCTGCCGTCGCTCAAGACGTTCAGCACCAGCTCTGCCGTCAGCCGGCCGCCGCCGAAGGAGGTGGCGATCTTGAGGTCTGTCAGGCCGTCGATCCATTCCGGTTTCGCCACGACGAAGCCGCAGCGGGCCGATGCCGACAGAGTTTTCGAGAAACTGCCGATGTGAATGACCCGCTCGAGCCCATCGAAGGCGGCAAGGCGGGGTGCCGGCGTGTATTCGAAATCGGCGAAGATATCGTCTTCGATGATGGTCAAGTCGAAGTGGTCGGCGAGTTTTAGAACCCGGTGAGCCGTAACGGGAGACAAGGTTGCGCCGGTCGGATTGTGGATGGCGGAGTTGGTGATGTAGAGCCGCGGACGCTCATTGGCGACGACTTGCGCAAACATCTCGATATCGGGACCGGACGCGGTGTAGGGCACGCCGACGATCTTTGCCCGATGGGCGCGCAGCAGCGCATGGAAATTGAAATAGCAGGGATCGTCGACCAGCACCGTGTCGCCGGGTTCCAGCAGGAAGCGGCAGAGCAGATCGATTGCCTGCGTGCCGGAATCGGCCAGCATGATTTGATCCGGGGAGGCTTCGATCCCCCGTTCGCTCATGCGGCGGGAAATCAGCTGGCGCAGTTGCGGCAAGCCGAGCGGAGAGCCGTATTCGGCAAGCGCCGGCCCGTCGGCGCGGGCAAGTGTTCTGAGCCCGCGGCGCATGCCGTCCGCCGGCAGCCAGGAGTGCGGCAGCCAACCGCAGCCGGGCTTCAGGTCGGCTTCGCCGGCCTCAAGCGATTGCCGCGATATCCAGAACGGATCGACCGCGCGGTCGAGCTTCGGGCCGGCCTCTGCAAGCGCAAAGGGCGCTGCCTGGTTGGCGACGTAGAATCCAGAGCCTGGCCTTGCCAGGATCGCGCCTTCGGCGACCAGCCGCTCATAGGCGTCGACGACGGTCGACGTCGACAGCTTCAACGTCGCAGCCAGTCCCCGGACGGAAGGCAGTCTTGAGCCCGGCGTCAAGCTGCGCCCGGCGATGCGCTGCCGGATCGTCGCGACGACCATCTCCACGCGTGTGCGTCCCTCGTTCATCTGTATTGCTTTCTGCATCACTACAGTTTTGAAAAATCGTATCAGACCGTCACTGCCATGACCATCCGTGTTGGCCGATAAGAGTCAGAGAATGAAGGAGTGCAGCGCATCATGGACCGTATGGCATCGGGATGGATCAATGGTTTTATCGGGGTGGTGATCTTCAGCGGATCGCTGCCGGCCACCCGCGTGGCGGTGATGCAGTTCGATCCCGTCTTCCTCACCGTGGCGCGCGCGGCGATCGCCGGCTTTCTCGCGCTCGGCCTGCTGATTGCTTTCAGAGAGAAGCGGCCGAGCCGAGGTGATATTCTCTCCCTGGCCGTCGTCGCGCTCGGCGTCGTTGTCGGCTTTCCCCTGCTGACGGCCTTGGCGCTGCAGCATGTCACGTCAGCCCATTCGATCGTCTTTATCGGCCTGCTGCCGCTCGCAACCGCGATCTTCGGCGTGATCCGTGGCGGAGAACGGCCGAAGCCGGCATTCTGGCTGTTTTCCGTTCTCGGTAGCGCGCTGGTGGCGGGGTTTGCACTGACGCAGGGCCTGACGGCCTCGCCGGTCGGCGATCTGCTGATGCTGGCGGCCGTCGTCGTCTGCGGCCTCGGTTATGCCGAAGGCGGCAGGCTGTCGCGCACGCTCGGCGGATGGCAGGTGATTTCCTGGGCGCTCGTGCTGTCGCTGCCGGTGACGGTTGTGGTCGCGCTTTTCCATCGGCCGGCAACCTTCTCCGGCATCGAAGCGCCGGCGCTGCTCGGTCTTGCCTATGTCTCGCTGTTTTCCATGCTGATCGGCTTCATCTTCTGGTATCGCGGCCTGTCGCAGGGCGGCATCGCCGCCGTCGGCCAATTGCAGCTGCTCCAGCCGTTCTTCGGCCTGGCGCTTGCCGCAACCCTGCTGCACGAGCCCGTGACCTCAGCCATGCTCGCCGTGACCGTTGCCGTCATCCTGTGTGTCGCCGGCGCCTGCAGGTTTGCGCGGTAGGGGAGGATCGGGACGTTCTCTCTGTCCTCAGGTTCGGTGGAAAACCTCGGGCTGCAATTTTCCGCTCTTCATCAGATGTTGCAGCGTGTATGATATCGACAGAGCGTCGTCGAGCGCGTCATGCCCACGCAATGGAGGATGTTCGACCTCGTAATAGTCGGCCAGTTTGTTGCTGGGCGTCTTTGCCAAAACCTCGATCGGCATGCCCGCAGCGACGAGAAGCTTGACGGCGTTGTCGAACCGGCGGGCCGGGATGGAAGGCTGAATGCCTGCGACATAGCAGCTGATGGCCAACATGTTCAGCTCGTCCTTGCCCCACGACCAAAACCGGGCGCCGCCCGAGAAGCTGTCGACGCTGGAAAGGGCATCCTCCAACGCCACGCCATGGGCGTCGATATCCTCTTCGGTGATGCCGGTCAGATTGGTGAAATAAGGATCGAGCGGATACTGCTTACCGAAGCGATCGATGGGCCGAACATAGGACTTGTGCGTATCGAGGATCGGAAACTCGCCCTCGAGGCCAAGCTTGACGGCTCCGATCTGCGCAATGACAGGATCGGGATCGTGGGCCGCGCACCAAAATCTGCGTTGCGAGCCTTCCAGGCAAAGAAATTCACAGTCGAATATGATGGCGGTCCTCATCGTCGACGCTCCTCTGACAAATTATCCGGATTAGTTTAAGGACGAATCCAACGCATGGAGCGCATCCAGATGCAAGCGCCCGGCGTCTCTTTGGAGGCCTATGGCCGCCGGCCAAGCGTGCCGCCTGCAGGTGCTGCCTCGACAATTTCGCTCCCCCGTTTTGGTCGACCGTGGCAAACTGCGATGGCGGTGATCGCGGCATTTCTCGCGAGATCACCATGCAATCTGCTGAAATCAGAAATTGAGGCACCGCAATGACCGAAATCGGTCGGATCCTTGGTTCGGGTAAAGAGGCCGAAGTCTTCGAATATGGCGCCCTGGCGCTGAAGCTGTACAGGCGCGCCGCCTCCAAGGCGTCGTCATTCAGGGAAGCCGCGAACCTGTCGATTCTTGAGAGGCTCGCGCTGCCGGCGCCAAAGGTCCACGCGGTCGGTGAATTCGATGGGCGCTGGGGCGTGTTGATGGATCGGGCGCCCAGCTCCTGTTTTGCCGGCCAATTCGTCTCGACGGCAGGAAGAGCGCCGCTTGAAGACATGGCGCGCCTGCATCGAAGCATTCACGAAAAACCCGGCGAAGGGTTGCCGTCTCTCATGGCCAGGCTTTCCGCCAGGATCCGGCGAGCCGAGGGGCTGGATGCTGCGTCCAGAAAGCGGCTCCTGTCGAAACTTGATTCTCTTCAGGATGGCGACAGGGTGTGTCACGGCGATTTTCACCCATGGAATATCCACGGGTCGGGGCAGGGGTTCATGATCGTCGACTGGCTCGACGCCTGCTGCGGCAATCCTCTGGCCGATGTCTGCCGAACATACGTCCTGTTGCACCATGCGATGCCGGACCGGGCGATGGGCTATGTCGAGGCTTATGCCTCGGTCACCGAATCGGAAGTCAGCGGCATTCTGGCCTGGCTTCCCGCGATTGCCGCCGCGCGGCTGACGGAGGGCGTTGCAAACGAAAATGACGAGCTGTTGCGGTTGGCTGGCCTTCTCCGATGACTGTCGAAGCTCCAAGCAAGCGTTGGTCTCCGCCTTGCGCGAAGCTGCTATTGCGGCCGGCTATCGGCCTGGCTGATCTATCCGCTGTTTCCTCGGTCCTTTGCTTCCCGCACCAGGTCCGGCATACCATCGTGCGGACCGAGGGCGTGAAGGGGATGGTCATCCCACCAATCATTATGCAGCGGTCTGCGGTGAGGGTGGAGCGGGTAGAAAATGCGGTTCTCGGCCTTGTGGCGCTCGCCGACGACGAGGAGGTGCACTTCGGCTTGCGTGTTGTTGAGGAAACTATGGGCGATCCCCGTGCCGGCAGGAAAGCCGACGGCGTCGCCGGGCTTCAGCCGATGCAGGTGGCCATCGAGCCAGACGTCGGGCGCGCCTTCGATGACATAGACAAATTCTTCCTCGGCGCTCTCGGCATGCGGAAAGGATGTGCGCCGGCCAGGCGGCAAGCGCTCGTGATGAATGCCCAATTTCGCCAGGCCGAAATATCGTCCGAAAGGCGCACCGATGCTCATCAACTCGTCGTCATCGTCATAATGCGAGCCGTCAGGCCGTTCGATCTCGCTCCAATGGACGACAAAGGCCGGCCGCTCCGACGTTGCCATGGTAATCCTCCTGATGTGAGAGGTTCAGATGATTGAGAACACGGACATGCTGCCGTGAATGGAAGGCGACCGCAAGGGTGAAACGGTGGCCCGCACGCAAGTGGTGTGGTTGGTCGTCGCTGGCTCAGACGCCTTTCACCATAACCCTCTCCCGGCAAACGGGTCCCGAAGGGCGGCGCGGCAAAGCGAATTCGCATCAATGGGCAGCCAAACCCACGTTTCCTCCATTCCTGCGAGAGCACAGGAATGGGAAGAAAAGTGGTGCCGGCCTGATCACCGGTTATATGAACGGCTCACTTGGCAGGCACGACGAGCGGCGCCCCTTTGCGAACGATGTAAGTCGCCAGTTCCGAAGCCTTGCCGCTGCCGACATTCTTCGCAGAGTGAGCAACGCCCGTAGGAATGAACAAGGATTGGCCGGCTTTAAGGGTAACCGGCTGCCTGCCCGCGAGCTGGTATTCCAGCGTTCCTTCGATGACGAAGGCGATCTCCTCGCCGGGATGCGAGTGACTGGGGGCGAGAACGCCGGGCGCGAAATCGACGCGGACCTGAACGACCTCGTGGCCGGGCACATCGATATCGCTCTTGAGTAGATCGGTGCGCTGTAGCGGCTGTTCCGCGTGTGCAGCAGCTGCGCCGCCGAGAACAAGGGCGAGCGCGATAGCCTGGATCATTTTCATGTCGTCATCCTTCTTGAATTGACCTTTTTCCGACCGGTTGGCCGTATCGGGATTTAAGTCGATGATTGAACCTGGGATGTGTCGGCAAACCCGCATTTTTGTAAGCCAGTGTATCTGCGGTGCGATCAGTCGTGAGGCTGCTCTGACGTGGTCCTATTTAGAGGCGGTGCGGGGTTGGCGAGAACGCCAACCCAATCTCCCTCATCTCTGTGCTCGTCACAGAGATCCAGTGCGCCCAGGTCCCTGGGCGCGGGAGACTTGTTCCTGCAGCAGAGTCAATCACGGCGCGGACGCGCCGTGGCTGGATTCCTGTGACAAGCACAGGAATGAGGGAACGTGGGTGACGCCATTGCCTGAATTAGGCGGCCGACGATGAGTCCACCGGTCTGACGCCGGTAAGATTGGCAATGTCCGTGATGCCGCCGGAGGACTCGAAGTCGAATATTTTCTGGGTGACCAGAGCGGCGGCACCCCGGGCCCAGGAATTGTCTTCCCAGTCGGGCAAGAGCGGTGGGGCGGTTCGGAAGGTCCGGGCGGCGAGGGCTTCGCGCAGCGGCGTCAGGAAAGGGTCGCCGAGGGAGACGGCTTCGCCGCCGGCGACGATGACTTCGGGATCGGTAATGTTGACGAGGTTGGCAAGAGCAGTGCCGATGCCGCGGCCGGAATCGGCGACGAGGGCGAGGGCTGCGGCATCGCCTGATGCGAGCGCAGCCGACAATTCCGGCAGTCCCAGTTCCTCGCGGCCGGTCGCTTCCCGCCAGCGCCGGAGCATCGAGATTTCGGAGTGATAGGCCATAAGACAGCCGCGCTTGCCGCATTCGCAGAGCCGGCCGTTCTCCTCGTAAAGCGTGTGGCCAAATTTGCCGGCAGCACCATTGGCGCCGCGATAGAGCTTGCCGTCGATGACGAGTGCGCAACTGATGCCGACACCGACAGCCAGAACCGCCATGTTGCGATGCTGGCGGCCGAGCCCGAAGAGCTGCTGGGCGATGGCATAAGCGTTGGTGTCGTCCTCCAGCCAGACCGGGACATGGACGCGGCTGGCGACCAGTGAGGCGAGGGCGACATTGTCCCATTTGAATCGGTAGCTGCGCACGCAGGCCGTCTGTTCGTGGTTGATGACGCCGGGCATGGAGATGCCGATACCGGCGAGCTTCGCGTTCGGCCGGCCGGCGAGCTTCACCAGTTCGGGAACCGTGCCGGCCAGCAGGTCGGCGACCTTATCGGGGTCGTGGCTGTCGAGGCTTACCCGCATGGCGGCGACGGGGTTGGTGGCGAGGTCGGTTGCCACGCACTCTACCGAATCCACCATCAGCTTAAAGCCGACGGCAAGCGCGTGCTCGTAATTGATATCCACCGGAATCGGGCGGCGGCCGGTGAGGCCGGGTACGGTCTTCCCTTCGATGACGATGCCTTCCTCCAAAAGGTCGGCGACGACGAAGGTGACTGCGGCCGGGCTCAAGCCGATGACGGTGGCGATATCGGCGCGGCTCCTCGGCCCCTCGCGACGGAGGAGGTTGAGGATGAGGCGTCGGTTCATGGCTCTCGCCGTGGTCTGGTCGCCTTTTAACTTCACGATACATTCCTTAATTTTGTAAATTAATTATTGCGAGCTGGTTCGATCTATGCATAAGTTTGGCCGCCGATCAACTGAGCCAGGCGGATTATACGCCTTGGGACGACGGATGGATCGGCGCGTTGAATGCCTGATCGAGCGCTTCAAGGAGGAGGCCGCTTGGGCCAGGCTGTGTCGATCGATCAACTGGGAGGAATTCAATGGCATTTTCAAAGCAATTTCCGTCAACCACCCGCAGGAGCTTCCTGAAGGGTGCGGGCATGGTGTCTGCCGCTGCGGTCACCGGCAGTTTTCCGATCCCTGCGATCGCGCAGGCCCAAGAGGTCACGATGATCTCGGCCGAAAACAATGGCGCTGCGCTCGACGCGCTGAAGGCGATCGCCGCTAGCTTCAGCAAGGAAGCCGGCGTCAACGTCGTCATCAACAATATGGACCACGAGGCCCACAAGACGGCCATTCGCAACTATCTCGTCGCCGGCGCGCCTGACATTTGCTCCTGGTTTTCGGGCAACCGCATGCGCGCCTTCGTCAAGCGCGGCCTGTTTGACGACATCTCCGACCTTTTCGAGAAGGAGAAGTACAAGGACGTGCTGGGTGCCACGGCCGGCGCCGTCACCGACGGGGGCAAGCAATATGGCCTTCCCACTGGCGGCACGCTCTGGGGCATGTTCTACCGCAAGGATGTGTTCGAGCAGCATGGTCTGAACGTGCCGACGACGGCCGACGAGTTCATGGCCTATGGCGACAAGTGCAAGGCCGCGGGCATCACGCCGGTTGCGATCGGCACCAAGGAATTGTGGCCGGCGGCCGGCTGGTTCGACCAGATGAACCTTCGCGTCAACGGCCTCGACAAGCATATGGCGCTGATGAACGGCGAGATGAGCTATCTCGATCCCGCGTTGACGGCGGTTTTCGATCAGTGGGAGGCGATGATTTCGAAGGGGTTCTTCACGGAGAACCATACGTCCTTCGGCTGGCAGGAGGCCGCGGCGCTGCTGGCGCAGAAGAAGGCCGGCATGATGAACCTCGGCGCTTTCCTGCGCTCGGCTTTCACCGCCGAAGATCTGCCGCAGCTCTCCTATGCGACCTTCCCGGTGCTCGACGCCAAGGTCGGCCACTTCGAGGAGTTCTCGGTCAATTCGATCCACATTCCCGCAAAAGCCAAGAACAAGCAGGGCGCACGCGACTTCCTCGCTTATTTCTACAAGCCGGAGAATCTGGCGGCCTATCTGGAGCCGGGCGGCAACGTGCCGCCACGCAGCGATCTGCCGCCGAGCAAGGATCCGCTGGTCAACGTCGCCGTCGAGACGATGAAGACGGTGCAGGGCACGTCGCAATATTACGACCGCGACAGCGACCCCGACATGGCGCAGGCAGGTCTCGTCGGCTTCCAGGAGTTCATGGCCAAACCCGACCGGCGCAAGGCGATCCTGACGCGCCTCGAAGGCACGCGCAAGCGGATTTACAAGATCTGACCTGGACGTCTCAGCCCAGTTTGTTGGCAAGCTACCGCCCTTCACTCGACGTCATCCTCGGCCTTGTGCCGAGGATCTGCTGCGCATCGGCGTGGGCAGATGCTCGGGACAAGGCCAAGCATGACGAAAGAGAGGTTGGCGGGCTTTGCCAGCAGCCTGAGGCCCGCAGCCTGCTCTTCGCCTGGGGGCATAGCGCCGTTATAATATGAGGCTCCTGATATGTTGATGTTATGGCGCCGCCAGCGTTGGTGGCTTACCCCGACTTTGCTCATCGCGCCCGCGATCGTGCTGTTCTTCACGGTCATCCTGCTGTCGGCGGTAAGAAGTCTCTGGATCAGCCTGCACGACTGGGATGGCTTCGGCCCGATGGTGTGGATCGGCTTCGGCAATTACGTCGAGCTTTACAACGATCCGCAATTTTACGTGTCGCTGAAGAACAACCTGATCTGGCTGGTGATGTTCATGGCAGCACCACCTCTCGGGCTCGCCATCGCGTTGCTGGTCAACCAGAAAATCCGCGGCATGCGCTTCCTGAAGTCGCTGTTCTTCATTCCGCTGGTGCTTGCCTCGGTGACGGTCGGCGTCGTCTTCACATGGGTCTATACGCCGGAGTTCGGGTTGCTGGCGCTGATCTTCAGGGCGTTCGGGGCGACGGCGCCGGCGGTTCTCTCCGACGAGCATTTCGCCACTTTTGCGATCGTGATTGCCGCGCTCTGGCCGCAGATCACCTTCTGCATGGTGCTTTATCTCGCCGGCCTCAACAATTTGAGCGAAGAGCTGATCGGGGCGGGGCGCGTCGACGGGGCGAGGGGCTGGAACATGCTGTGGCACATCGTGCTGCCGCAGCTGACCCAGGTCACCTTCATCGCCATTGCCGTCACCGTCGTCGGGGCGCTCAGGTCCTTCGACATGGTGTCGGTGATGACGAACGGCGGCCCGTTCGGTTCGTCCTCGGTTCTCGCCTACCAGATGTTCGAGCAGTCGATCTTCTCCTACCGCTTCGGCTACGGCGCGGCGATCGCTTCGGTGCTGTTCGTGATCATGGCCGTCTTCATCGTCTGGTACCTCAGCCGCATCATCCATACCGAAGAAAGGGGAGGCTGATGTATCCTCGTCCCATTCCCGATGCCGCCATCTGGCAGCGCCGTCTTTACGTGCTCGCTGTCGTCATCGTCCTGCTGCTCTGGCTCTGCCCGCTGTTTGCGATCATCCTCACCTCGTTCCGCTCGACCGAGGATGTGATGGGCGGCAATCTGTGGGGATGGCCGACCGGGATCGGCGTGGTCGACAATTACACTGATGTCTTCACGCAGACGCCGATGGCCCGCTACTTCCTCAACAGCCTGACGATCACCATTCCCTCGGTGATCGGCGTGCTGGTGCTCTCCACACTCGCCGGCTACGTGCTGTCGCGCTATCGCTTTCCCGGCAACATGCTGATCTTCGCGCTGTTCGTCGGCGGCAATTTCCTGCCGCACCAGATCATGATGATCCCGGTGCGCGACCTGATGGTCCGGCTCGACCTGATCGATACGACCGCGGCGCTGATCATCTTCCACGTCGCCTTCCAGACCGGCTTTGCGACACTGTTCATGCGCAATTTCATCGCGGCACTGCCCGATGAACTGTTCCAGGCGGCGCGCGCCGAGGGGGCGTCTCCCTTCCAGACCCTATGGTATGTGGCGATCCCGCTGGTGCGGCCGGCGCTGGCCGCACTCGCCATCCTGATCTTCACCTTTATCTGGAACGATTACTTCTGGGCCGTGGTGCTGACCGTCAGCGACTCCGTCAAGCCTGTGACTGCCGGCCTTGCCAATCTTCGCGGTGAGTGGGTCTCGGCCTGGAACTTGATCTCCGCCGGCACCATCGTCGTCGCCGTGCCGCCCGTCGTCATGTTCTTCCTGATGCAGCGCCACTTCATCGCCGGTCTGACGATGGGCGCGGTGAAGGGATGAGCCAGCGCCTCGATATCAAGTTTTCAACAGCAGAGAGCCAGGACGCATGACCAGTCTCGAACTCCGACAGATCAACAAGAATTACGGCGCCTATCATGCGCTGCGCGGCATAGACCTTTCCGTAGCGCAAGGCGAGTTCATCGTCATGGTCGGCCCCTCCGGCTGCGGCAAGTCCACGCTTTTGAAGACGATCGCCGGTCTGGAGGAGATCTCCTCCGGCCAGATCCTGATCAACGGCCGCGACGTCAGCAAACAGGAGCCAGGGGATCGCGGCATCGCCATGGTCTTCCAGTCCTACGCGCTCTATCCGCATATGACGGTGGCGGAGAATATGGGCTTCGGTTTGCGCATGGCCAAGCGCCCGAAGGCCGAGATCGAGGCGGCGGTGGCGCGCGCAGCCAAGATCCTGAGGATCACCGACCAGTTGGGGAAACGGCCGAAGCAGCTCTCCGGCGGGCAGCGGCAGCGCGTGGCGATCGGCCGGGCGATCACCCGTTCGCCCGACGTTTTCCTCTTCGACGAACCGCTGTCGAACCTCGATGCGGCACTTCGAACCCAGATGCGCGTCGAACTCAGCAGCCTGCATGCCGAACTCGGCGCCACCATGGTCTACGTCACCCATGACCAGGTGGAGGCCATGACCATGGCGAGCCGGATCGTCGTCTTGAATCAGGGGGTGATCGAGCAGGTCGGCTCGCCGCTCGAACTCTACCGCAACCCAGACAATCTCTTCGTCGCGGGCTTTCTCGGCGCCCCGCGGATGAACTTCCTCGGCGTTACCGTCGACGAAGTGTCCGGCCGCAATGTCACGGTCTCCGCACCGGGCCTCGTGCCGGTGACGGTGGAACTGGCGGAGGCGACGGTGCTGGCGAAGGGCACCAGCCTGACGCTCGGTGTGAGGCCGGAAAACATATCGATGGTCGCCGACGGGGCGCAGGGCGGAGCGATCAACGGTCAGGTCCGGCTGGTCGAGCATCTCGGGCGCGAAACCATTCTCTATGTCGATGCCGGCAACCTCAGGACCATCGCCTCGGAAAGCGGCACCGGCAACATCACGGTGCAGTTGAGCTACGTCGCGCCTTTTGCCGCCGACCAGAACGTGGCGCTGAAGCTCGACGCCGACGAACTTTATCTCTTCTCACCCGACGGCGGACGCACGATCAGCGCCCGCAAGACGACCCTTGACAGATAATCACAGGAAACATCACCGTGTCCGACAAGACCCTCTCCGTATGGAACCCCGTCAACACCGACCGCTTCCTCGTCGGAGCCCCGCACTATCCCGAGCACGTCGATGAAAGCTACTGGGAGCGCGACGCCGAGCGCATGGCGAGGGCCGGCTTCAACGTGGTCAGAATGGCTGAATTCGCCTGGCATATTCTCGAGCCGCAGCTCGGCACCTTCGATTTCGACCTGTTCGATCGCGCCATCGCCATGCTCGGGCGCTATGGCATCGACACGATCATGTGCACGCCGACGGCAACGCCGCCGCGCTGGCTGACCGTGGCGCATCCGGAGATCTTAAGGGTCGACGGCAAGGGCCGGCCGATGAGCCATGGCTCGCGCCAGCATTGCGACACGGCAAGTCCGGTCTTTCGCGAACACAGCCGGCGGATCACCAAAGCGATGGCCGAGCACTATCGCGACAACCCTTATGTCATCGGCTGGCAGACCGACAACGAGTTGAACACCAGCATGCCGGAGAGCTTTTCGAAGGCGACGCTCACCGAATTCCAGGCCTTTCTTGCCGGCAGATACGGCGAGATCGGCAAGCTCAATACGGCATGGGGCGGCGATTTCTGGGCGACGGCCTATGACAGCTTCGACCAGGTGGTGCTGCCGATCGAGTTCGGCCCGACTTTCCCGAGCCCCGGCCACCTCCAGGATTATCACCGTTTCCTGGCCTTCTCGACAGCGCGCTTCCAGCACGACCAGGTCGAGATCCTGCGCGCCGTCAAACCCTCCTGGTTCGTCTTCCACAATCTTGGGGGCCTTAGGGATATCGACTTCCGCGGCCAGTTCACCACCGATCTCGATTTCGTCGGCTACGACATCTATCCGATGCTCTATGATGAGTTCCAGCGGCTCGGAAATCACGCCAAGGTGCAAGCGCTGCACCTCGATATCTGCCGCGGCTTCTCCGGCAACTACATCGTGCCTGAGCAGCAGTCGGGTTTCGGTAGCCAGCCGGGCTTCTGCACGCTGACGCCGGAGCCGGGGGAGCTGCGTCGCATGGCGCTTTCCTCGGTTGCCCATGGCGCCGACGGTTTGATGTTTTTCCGCTGGCGGCCCGCCCATTTCGGCGCGGAGATCTATTGGATGGGCATCATCGATCACGACGACGTCGCCCGCCACCGCTATGAGGAGGCCAAGCGCTTCGCGACCGAGATGACCGCGCTGGCGCCCAAGATCCTCGGCACCTATGTGCGCATGGATGTCGGCATCGCCGGCTCGGACTTCGACAATCAGGAAGCGCACAAGACCTATCCGATCGGCCTGCCGAGCCCGCAGGACGATGCGATCCTGCTGCACCAATATTGCTACGACCTCGGCATTGCCTGCGGTTTCATTCATCCCGAGGACGATCTTTCCAAGCTGAAGCTGCTCTATGTGCCCCATTGGGTGATGTGGAAGGACGAATGGACCGAGAGGCTGAAATCCTTCGCCGAGCAGGGCGGCACCGTCGTCATCGGCGCGCGCACCGGCACGCGCAACGAAGACAATCACGTCATCCGCGAGACCGCACCCGGCACCTCGCTGTCGCAACTCACAGGCGTGCGTGTCGAGGATTTCGGCCGTCTCGCCGCCCCCGGCGCCAATGGGCTTTTCGATGTGATGGAGCGTTCGGGCGGGCTTGTCATTCCGCCGAACAAGCCGGCGGAATCGCACCGCCGCGAACGCCGCTTCAAGATCGGCAACCGCGAACTGGCTGCCGGCTACTTCTACGAAAACCTGGCGATCGCAGGCGATGTCGAAGTGGTCGCGGCCTGGTCCAACCGCTATGCCGAGGGCCAGCCGATGGCGACGTCGCGCAAGCTCGGCAAGGGGCAGGTGGTCTATATCGGCACCTATCTCACCCCGGATCTGACGGCAGCGCTTGCCGAGCGGCTGTTTGCATCCGTCGGCATCGAGCCGCTGATCGGCGACCTTCCCGATGGCGTCGAGGTGACCATGCGGATGAATAACGACCGCCAGTTGCTGTTCATCCAGAACTACACTGACCAGCCGGCCGCCATCGGCGGCATTCCCGCTGGCCGCGATCTCCTCGATGACGAAAAGCCCGTTGCCGGCAAGCTCGATCTCGAAGGCTACGGCTGCGCGATCATCGAACTGAAGGGATGAGCTTGCGCGTGGCGTCGAAGCCAAAGAGCTGCCTCACACCAACCCTCTCCCCTAAATGGGGCGAGGGAACGTGCCCGAAGCCGCTTCGGCTCAATACCGATCATCGTGGAGCGCCGGTCTGGGGAAGGAAGGCGGGAACGCAATGAATTTACAGCTCGTCGTTTAATGCAGTTTCGTGGAACTCATGTCCTCGAAATGGGCGGCAGGTGTTGATCTACGCTTATCCTTGCTTGGATCAGGTCCCGCGCAAAGATGTGAAATCGAAGATTCTGCAAACAGCTCATGAGCTTTTCTCGAGCCAAAGACGTAGGTTCGCCCCGGAGAACGCCCCCGGCAATTTCGGCTTCCTGGACCGCGATCTGTATTCGATCATCGGTGACCCGCCGTGTGGCTGCTTCAAGTGCGGAGAACTGTGCCATTACTCATCATAGCACAGTCCGAAGATCGAAACTGAGATAGTTTAAATGCGCCTTCATGAGTGCTGGGCGCGCCTTCTGTTTCCACCTGCTCGTATGCGGCCCGTGCACGCTCATGCACACACGCTTGCTTGAAACTTGCGGTCATGACCGACAGACGCGAATGTGCTGCTTCGTCTCGTCGTAACCGCGCGCCGAATTTGGAAACGACAGGGTCATTTCGCCACCGCCTGTTTTTCAGGCGATCGCGGCGTCATTTGCGATATCCCCTGCATTCGTCGAAGTGCCGGCCGTAAAAGATCGTCTCGACGTTTCAGCGCCGACAACAATTCGTTTTCCGAAGATACGCCATTTCGAAATTCCGTTTTGAGAAAGGTAAGTGCGGCACGCTTTTCTTCGGGGTCTGCAACAGCGTGGCTGCCCCGAAAGCCGGCACTTCGAAGGACCGTCCTGATAAGGCCGATGTCGGTTGGATCATCAATTTCTGAGAAGTGAATGGAAGACATGACGTCCTCCTTCTTGGGGCTAGGGTAAATTGCCCTCAAACAGCAGCGCCCGTGACATGGCTGCCGTCAGATCAAAGGTGGTTACGATACCTTCAGTTTGCAATGATGCCCACGGCGGCGAACGTGGCATCACGTCGCCGCTGATGTATCGAGAGAGACCGGGGCGCTGTTCGATGAGTTCCGCCGTGGAGATAGGGACCGGCGAGGCAAAGCCATAACCGGTTTCAACTCAGCTGTTCTTGGAACTCGTTTTGATCCGCTTCGTTCCAAATCAGGCGTGAAACCTAGAAAACACTGCTCGTAACAGCTGGAATGCTCGAAAGTTCTTCATGCGTTCACGCAAGTATCAGTAAGTCTGCATAAAGAAAAATCGCGAAACTATCGACCTTTAAACTAAAATTTATAAAATCGCTAAAGAATTTATCCTTTTTCAATCTATCGTATTTGGATATAATAGTATTATAATTTATTCTGCCATAAATTCACTTGGGGATCTCAACCGAAAGATTGGAATTCAACGCGATCAAACGCCGAAATATCCGGCCGCGATCCGCTTGAGATGACTAGGCGCACGTTCGAGAAATTCCGACCAGCGAATTCGCAGGACGCGCCGGCGGGCTTGTCATTCCACCGAACAAGCCGGCGGAATCGCATCGCCGCGAACGCCGCTTCAAGATCGGCAATCGCGAACTGGCTGCCGGCTACTTCTACGAAAACCTGGCGATCGCAGGCGATGTCGAAGTGGTCGCGGCCTGGTCCAACCGCTATGCCGAGGGCCAGCCGATGGCGACGTCGCGCAAGCTCGGCAAGGGGCAGGTGGTCTATGTCGGCACCTATCTCACCTCGGATCTGACGGCAGCGCTTGCCGAGCGGCTGTTTGCATCCGTCGGCATCGAGCCGCTGATCGGCGACCTTCCCGATGGCGTCGAGGTGACCATGCGGATGAATAACGACCGCCAGTTGCTGTTCATCCAGAACTACACTGACCAGCCGGCCGCCATCGGCGGCATTCCCGCTGGCCGTGACCTCCTCGATGACGAAAAGCCCGTTGCCGGTAGGCTCGATCTCGAAGGCTACGGCTGCGCGATCATCGAGCTCGCGGGGTGAGTTGCGCTCGCCAGGAGAAAGCTTGGCGAGGGCTGCTGCTGCATTCTCCGCCGTCCTCGGCCTTGAGCCGAGGATCCATATCACGGGCCTGAACGGGTGCCATTGTAGATGCTCCCGTCCGTCGATCCCGAGCATGATGGAGAGGACTGGCAGCGGAAGGACTATTCATGGCGCGGACGCGCCGATCACGACCTGTCAACGTCGGCGTTGTCCTTTCAGGTCGAGAAGGGAGTCAGGCGTAGGTCATGACCGTGCAATTAAGCCGGCATCCGGGACAGCTTCCAATCGTAGGAGCGCAAGAAGCTCACCAGTTCTCGCATGGCGGCGCTGGAGTGTCTTTTGCTC
Organism: Rhizobium leguminosarum; assembly: GCF_001679785.1. Lineage (NCBI taxonomy): Bacteria > Pseudomonadati > Pseudomonadota > Alphaproteobacteria > Hyphomicrobiales > Rhizobiaceae > Rhizobium > Rhizobium leguminosarum. The sequence continues at coordinate 2,251,371 of NZ_CP016286.1, read as the reverse complement.
GGGTAATAGAGATACCAGCTTGGCAAAAGGGGGCTCCAGTCCGTCAGAACCTCCGTCAACCGGCCGTTCGTCAGGTAAGGTGTCGCGTAGTCCTCGAAGATATGGGCCAATCCGCATCCGGCGACTGCGGCCTGCAATTCGTTGTGTGCTGAACTCACCGTCAGTCGTCCCTCCGGCAAGACTTCGAGGGCGTCTCCGCCCTTTTCAAATTTCCAGGATACCAGCGTGCCGCCGGGAAATCGTCGTCGAATGCAGTTGTGGCCGGCGAGATCATTGGGGGTCAGAGGCAGGCCATGCTTTGCAATATAGTCCGGCGACGCCACGATCGCGTATCGAAGCGATGGCCCCAGCGGTATTGCGATCATATCTTGTGCCAGTTGCTTTCCGAACCGAACGCCCGCGTCAAAGCCTTGCTCGACGATGTCGATGACCGCTGCATCGCTGATGAGCTCGACCTTGATGTCCGGGTATGTGTCCATAAAGGTGAACATTGCCGGACAGAGCAGGTGATCGATTGCGGGGCCTGGCGTATTGATGCGAAGGGTGCCGGCGGGGTTTTCCTTTAACTGGTTAAGGTCATCGACTGCGAGGCGGATGTCCGTCAAAGCTGGACCGAGGCGCTGCAGGAGACGCTGTCCCGCCTCCGTCGGCGAAACGCTTCTTGTTGTCCTGTTGAGCAGGCGGATGCCGAGCGCCTCTTCCAAAGCGTTGATTGTCTGGCTGAGTGCCGATGATGAAACGCCTCGCTCCAGGGCGGCGGCCCTGAAACCGCCGCACCTGACGATCGCCGCAAAAACATCCAGGCTATCCAAACGAAACTGATCCATTGCGAAGCCTACCTTATCAAGCTGCGTAGATTTGCTCGTCTTATCAGCGCAGTGATTTGAGGTCATCTAAATACCTCAACCGCACATGCGGATTGTCGACTGAAAGGAAAAGCAATGGATCGTCTCACATTGAACCGGCGAACGGTCATGGTTTCAGCGGTTGCTGGAACGGCCGCTCTGCTGCTCGGAGGTTCAGCCGGATCAGGCAATGCGCAGGTGCAGAGCCCGGACGCCAGGAATGTTGGATATTATCGATTTCGGGTCGGGCAGATCAAAGCGACAGTTTTGAGCGATGGCGTGATCGGCGGCCCACCGACGGTCTATGCCAACGATGCTCCGGAGGCCGAGCTGCAGGAAGTCCTTCGCCACGCTTTCCTTCCTACCGATCACATGACGCTTCAACTCAACACGCTGCTGCTCGAGGTCGGCGACAGGCGGATATTGCTTGAGGCGGGAGCCGGGGCCACGATGGGACCGAATGCGGGGCGTGTGTTCGACAATCTCGCGGCCATCGGTCTCGCTGCAGGCGATGTCGACACGATCGTGGTATCCCACACGCATCCTGATCATGTCGGCAATCTCAGCACTTCCGAAGGCAAAAAAGCGTTTCCCAAGGCCATCGTCTACGCACCCCGGGCAGACTGGGATTTTTTTGTGCGCAACAATCCCGATCTCTCCTACATGCCGGTACCAAGGGACTTTCGTGACCGGTTTGCAGCGGCGATCAAACGGAGTGTCGAGCCGATCGCAAAGGACATCGAGCTCTACGAGGCAGGTGCGGAAATCGTGCCGGGCCTCACCACGATAGCTGCGCCCGGACATACGCCTGGCATGGCAACATTCCTGGTCCACTCAGGAAACGACCAACTGCTCCTCACTGCGGACCTTGCCTATCACCCGGTCGTCAATATCGACCATCCATGGCGACCCGGACCTGACAGAGACAAGGATACCGCGCTCGCGTCGCGCCGCCTCATATTCGATATGGCCGCGACCGATAAGCTCCTTGTTCTCGGGTTTCATTACCCTTTCCCCGGGCTCGGACGAATGCTCAAGACCGACATGGGTTACGCCTGGGTCCCGGCGGGCTGGCAGTTCTAATCAGATATCGACCTGGAGGTTTTCTCATGACCCGAACGACAGTGCCGCCGTCGAGAGGTTCCGCTCGACGTGGTCTGGCGAAGCTCCACCGAGCGGAAGTCATTTCCGCTTCTGGCCGAAGCGGTCATTGGTGAGGAATTTAGTTGGTTCGCTTAGGACCCAGAGTTGCTGTCATCGAAAGCCGAATGGGGCTGCGCTTGGCTGAACATTTCCCAGAAAATATATACGACAGATGGTCCCAAAGAACAGCGACCTATAGCGGGCCCCCTAATCGGGCCTCGCTCGCTGCGCAGCGGTTTGCGTTGGAAAATATGCAAAAAAAAGCATTTCCGTACTCAAACAAAACGGAAATGCTCTCTTAATTTAGTGTGGAGCTATACTGGTCAGCTCCACACTGCTCGCACCTGAATTCGCGGTTATTCGTCTGATGTCGCCGGCGCGGCGTTCTCCAGCGAGGTGCGGATTTGATCGATCTTCCCGTTTGCGTCGCCAACCCCGAGAATGGTTTTGGCCTGGCTCAAAACCGCCGGACTGACTTCACCGGTTTTCGTTGCGGAAGCCAATGCGTCCTCCAGCGCCTCGTCCCCCAACAGAGGGTCATCGGCCGCGGGCTCGATTCCATTGTCGAGTTCATACTGAGCATAGGCCACGGCGTAAGCCGCGATAGCCGTCATGCGTGGGTCCGACGTATGCATCAACGCCTTGTAGTTTCGCTTCAAGGAGTTCAGGCCCGCAAGTTGCGCCGACAGGTTCTTTTCTTTCGTGCTGACTTTGGTCTCGTCTGCCTTGACGGACTTGGACTTGCTTGCCGCCTCGGTGGACTTGCCTTTCACGCCTTGCGATTTGGAGCTGCCATGGGTTGAACCGCTACCCTGGCTGCTGCTGCCATGGTTGCCGCTGTTTCCACCGCCGCCGCCATGACCGCCGCCATTGCCCCCACTGTTGCCGCCGCCGTTTCCACCGCTCTTTGCCAGTGCGGCCATGTCGATCCCGGCAATCGTTACCGGGCTTGCTGCAATAGCCAGCGAGAGCAAGGCCAAGGACGCTAAGGTTGCCGTGCGCATCGTTTTCCTCCGAATCAGATCATCAAGCGCCGGGCAGATGCACGGCTTGAGCAGGTAGGGGAGGTTAGACGTTGATCGCCCCTTGCACATCGGACCGAGGTCCGATGCTGGTCCCGTCTATAGTCCTACACGGCTTCGTATACTTAACGATTCCTGGTCGGAACCGGTCGACGGGACGGGAAGGCGGGAGACCGAGGAGCCGAGGCGTAACTTCGATATTTCAGATGTTTAATTTGCCCCCGGGACCGGGCAGTCCAGGTCCCCGTCATTGCACTTCAGGTAAACCTTGAGCGCTTCCGTGCGGCTTTGAGTCAGGCCGTCGTGGCACGAAGTGTTGACGAACGGATAGGCGGTGCCACCCTGGACGGTCGAGCTTTGAAAATTGCACTCGGCATCACGGAATGCAATCCATGCCTTCTGGGTCGCTACGAGAAGCTTGGTGGTGTCGGCATCATCCTTCAGCCGACCTTCGATCTTCTTGTAGACCTTGTTCATCTCCGCATCCGACTTCTTCAGGGATTCAGCCGCGCAGATGTTCATGTCTGACTGATTTGTCTTATCGCCGCAGTTGTCATCTGCAAATGCGAACGCTGACGTCGTCAGGACCAAAGTGGCGGACAGCAACAAAGCTCTCATAATGGACCTCTTTCCGATTGAATGGATATCCAAACACCGCATGCCCCGTTGCTGGTATTAACCCCATTTCTGCTCCCTGCCATCAAGTCGACGTCATCTCACCATTCATTTTCCATGGGTTGGTGACGGTTTCATTACCTTGGGTACGCCTTGCTGAGCGAGCACGATACATTCCAGGCTTGTCCATTTTCGGTGAGCAGTATCTCGGCCATACCTTGGCATAACTGGAAACAGCTCGCCGATCCGGGAGCCGCGGGCCTGTTATCGAAAACATGTCGACTTGATGCAGGACGCCTCGCTGGGGTTTTGCGAGCAAACGGTGTTGGATAGAGAATCACGCCAAGCGCAAATCGACAAGCGGGTGTAACTTCTTGAGATTCGGCAGCGATTTCGCTTGCCAAGGATATTGGCTGGTGCCTTTGACGACGAGCAGGAGGTCGCCCATCTTTCTGGCTTCAATCGTCAGCTTGGCCAGGAGATTTATGCCAGAGGAATTGAGGAACTCGAGACCCGTCAGGTTGAACGTCACCTGTTTGTGCCCCTCATGGAGCAATCCTGATATCAATGAGTAAATGGGCGCATAGGCGTCCGGTCCCGCCAGCCGGAATACGCCATCGAAATAGACCTCGTTTTTCTCAGCCCATACGCGGAAGTTTTCGTCGCTGATTTCCATTCTTCGCTCACAGATTGGAGGAGGGCGGCATCGCCACTGCTGCAGTCGTCGTCAGTATGACACGCTGGTCATTATTCCCTTCGAATGCCCATGCCATTTTTGCATCGTAATCGCTCAGAAGGGTCAGCAACCCCAAGCCCGAACCGCTTTCTGCCGATATGGCATTGGTTTCGATTTGCTCAAGAAGAAGTTCGCCGGGGTCCCTCGATTGAAGGCGATGCAGCAGTTGCTGAAAGCGAGAAGATGTCACGCCATCGATCGTGTTCTTCACCCTTATTAAAAAAGTACGGTCGAATATGCCGGCTTCAATGAGGATCTCCCCAGGCTGTCGAAACTTAACGGCATTTTCGATCAACTCATTGCTGAGATATCCAATGTCATGATGCGCCTGCACATAGTCTTTTCTTGAACGTGAATAGGGCAGAGCCATGACCTCCGCTATAAAGTCGGAAGTCATTCCTGAGTGCTTCCATCCAAGCTGAAGCGGTCCGTCGCTTAACGTGAGACGCGTGCTTGAATCCAAGCTTATGCCCGCCAGAGATTCGATACCATATACCGTTGGCGTCATGTCTCACCTATGTCGCACTGCGAGAAGCGTGATGTCGTCGTAAATCTTCTGCGATCCGATGAAGAGCATTAATGTCGCTATAATTCCGGCAACGACTTTCTCAGCGCTCTGGTCCTTCAAGCGCAGTGCTTCGCGGCACAGACGTTCGATGCCAAAGAGTTCTCCAGCGTCGTTTTCGGCTTCTGTTACGCCGTCCGTATGCAGGAGTATGAGGTCGCCCGTCTCGAAGCTTATTTCGCGGGTTTTAATGAAGGCAGAAATATCGGCTTCCAGCCCGATCGGTATACCCAGATCCATGGTGTCTATGCGCTCGACCTCGCCGTTCGCCCGCACGACGACAACTTCCTCGTGTTGTCCCGACAGGATCATCTCTTTGCCGTCATAGTCAAGAAACGCCAGAGTGAGATGCTTGTCGATTTTAGTTCTCACTATGTTTTTAAACAGGGCGCTGTTCAGGTCGGTGAGAAATTTGACTGCGTCGGTGTTTCCTGCTTCCTGCAGGGCGCGGGCGACGGACTGAACCATCAACATCAGCACGCCGCTTTCGAGCCCGTGTCCGGTAACGTCGCCGATGCCAATCTTCAACCGATTTCCGCTCTTCAATACGTCGTAATAGTCGCCGCCGACTTCTTCTGCAGGTCTCATATAGGCTGCGATCTCAAGGGCCTGAAATTCCTCAAGCTCCTGGTGCAGCGGAAGAACCATGAGCTGGATCCTCTCGGCGACGGCCAGCTCTGTTCCGAGACGTCTATTTTCTCGCTGGAGCTGTGCGTTCAGCGTCGAAATCTCTTCCTTTGCATCTTCGATTTGCGCTGTTCGCTCTTCGACAAGCTGCTCGAGATTTTCCGTGTGATAGCTGATCTGTTCGGCCATCCGGTTGAATGCTTCACCAGCCTCGCCGACCTCATCTTTGCTTGTTATGGCCACCCTGACCGAATAATCCTTCGCCTGAATCCGTTTGGCGGCATCTGCAAGTGCACTGATTCCGCTCGTTATTCGTTTCGAAGCCGCAATTACTGCTATAGCCACAATAAGCAGCGACATTAGGATCGCCAGGATTTGGTAGATCACGATCCGGTTGGTAGCTTCCGAAATTTTGGCTTGGGCCGCATAGAGGGAGGCCTGGATTTCTCGTTCAGGCACAACCACTCCAAGAGACATCGCCTCTTGCCGAACCGGGCCGCTGGACCAGAGATTGGTCGCGGGGAGTTTCTTGACGATAATGATATAGGGGACCTCGTTACCCTCCTGCTGCAACAACAAATGTTGGATGCCCAGTTCGCGGTCTAAGGCCAGTTTTGCTATCGCAGGCTGGGAGCTTCCCTTCAGGGAGCGCTCCAATCCGGTCACTCCGCTTCCGCTCGCGTCGCTTGCAGAACGCAGACCGAGCGTTTTTTCGCCTGTGCTGTTGATCGCCACAACGTTTCCGTCGGACATTGCGAGAAATCCAAAGCCGGACTGGGCCACTTTCACATTCTCAACAGTCTGCGCGAGTTGGTCGAGTGTGATGTCCGCGCCAGCCGTCCCGGCGACATCCTTCCTGTCGGCTGTCCATAGTGGTTGAAAGAAAGAAACGATCAGTTTCCCGGTAATGGCGTCCGTATAGGGCGCTGTCTGGGTTATATCGTCCGCGACCGGCCGCGTTTTCATATCCTTGGCCCAGCCCTGCCAGGACTCATAAAGTCCGGGAAAAAAGAAGTCCCAGAAATTGGCCTCGTTATGACCCGGATAAAGGCGGTCGAAGGTCTGAGCCTGGTCGGTATAGGGCGCTGTTCTGAAGATTGGTCGCTCTTTCGATCCGATGTAATACATCTGCAGCTTTGAAGCCCCGTGCTGCAGCAAGCTCGGCGCGACAAGGTCGAGAACCGCGCTGGTCTGGATATCGGTCTGAACGTCGGGTCTTGGGTTGTGGTCTTCTCCGAGCAAGTAACTCCAGACGCTGACAACGGAGACTGAGCCCGGAGCGTTCTGAGACCAGTTCGCCTTTTGATCGTAGGTGAGGCTGACGCTGCCGGGAGATGTGCGGGCGATCGCCGCGCCGACATCGGAATTACGCTCGGGATCGTCGATCTGCGCCTGGAGCACACCCGCCAAGGTGCTGACGTCGTTGTGAACCTGCCGCAGGAGCAAACTCACCTGTGCTGCGGTGGAATCGGCATATGTGCGGATATATTCCTGGCTTGCTGCTTCAAGACCCTGCCCGACTTCGAGGGTGGCGTCGCGCGACAGCCTCTGAACATTCCAAAGTGCCAGTCCACCGCTGACCAGCAGATCAAAGAGGACAGCTCCACCGACGACCAAGATGAACTTTGCCCGAAATGAGCCTAATCTTGCCGGCCTCTTCGATGATCTCTCGTCCATCACAGCGGCTTTCGGCCGGAAGCTGCCCAGATCGGCCAGCCTGCATAACCCTTGGGATGAAGAGCAGCAAAGACATGATCTTTGAATCCTTGCCGGAACCTACGAATGAAATCTGATGAGTCGCCCCGTCGAACGGCCATCTCACCCGCGTAGACATTTTCCCAAGCTTCGATCATGTCTGCGAAGTCCTGGGGATCCCCGTCAAGGTTCGTGACCATAAAGGAATCGACCTTGATGTCATCGAACCCCGCGTCGGCGAGAAGATGACGGCTTTTCGGCCCCATCTCGACATCCATGTCGAAGTGCCTGAACAGTTTGGCGACTTCTTCGTAAGTCCATTTTACGGATTCAGCATGTGGCTCGCCCAGACAATGCGAGTTTTTTTCGTTCGTGATGTAGACACGGCCGCCAGGCTTGCAGATGCGGTAGAGCTCCCTAAGCAGCATCTCTGGACGGTTGAAGATCTGCAGCGAATGTCGGCAGGTCACAAAGTCAAATTGATTGTCTCGCAGCAGCATTTGGGAAGCGTCGCCATAGGTGTACTCGATTCCCTGCAGATCGAAGTCGGCCGCGACCCTGCGAGCATATTCGAGGCTGCGCACGGAATGATCCAGCGCGACAAGGCGTGCCGGTTTAAATTCCCGTTGAACCAGGGCGGCGAAATCACCAATTCCGCAACAGATATCCGCGATGACAAGACCGCTGCGCAGGCCGTGGCGAGGCAACAGTTCGCGTTCGTGCCTCCATGTCATTTTCGTCTGGGTGCGCAGAATGGGGATGAAGGTCTCATCCTCGACAAAGCTCTGGCCCGGATAAAATGCCGAATCGTAAACTTCAACTGACAAGTTTGGCTGTGATGCCGCCAGCGTCTCGAACAAAGAGGTCGACCATGCCACCACGCTCGACGTGATGATGACGATCTTCCGTTCCGGCCTGGTCCGGCAGCTTGCCGTGAGGACATCGGACAGGGTGGAGAAGGCAGTCATGTTGATGTGCGTCAGACGTTTGACATTGACGTAAATGACCCCGCTATATTTTTCCAAACTTTGCTGCACCAGCTTGAGGGCATCGGCAATTTCAGCGGCGCTTTCAGGCCGCATCTTGCCAGACAGCAACAGCTCCTGATTTGTCGGATCAAAATGAGCAGTGAAGGGTAGGGGAAACAGGCTCATTGGAAGTCCTCGGTCGAGGGGAAATCCGCAATGATTTGAATCCCTTGTCCGCCGTCGTTCTCAATTCGGATCGTGGCGCGGAATATTGCTGCCAAATCGCTGAGCAAAACCGTCCCGTCGGACTTCATCACCAAGTATCCAGAGCCGGCGCCGGGGACAGGTTGGCTTTCGTTTGATCTTGCATTGGCGTATTTGCGGCCAAAAGCTTCCTCGCCGGGAAATGCAATTCTCAGCCGATTGACTGTCGCGCTGCGATAGAGACTGAAACTTATCCTTCCTGGCTCGCTCGTCGAACGGAAAGCAAGTTCAATGAGCTCATTCGTCGCGACGGAAAGAAAATTGGAATATCGAGCGGGATCGCTGTGACCTTGGCCGAGAATGTCTGAGAGATATTCTGTAATCCTGTCGCAAAACTGCCATCGGGATTTGAACATCGCAACGTTCAGTTCCAGCGATACCATCGGCGCAAATGCATGGTCATCGAAGCTAGCAGCTTCCTGTTCCAATACACCCTCCCTTCTTTTGCCTGGGGCGTCAGGTTGATGCATGCAATAGCTAAAGGCACGGCGAAAATCGGTTGTTCACTGTGGTAGCGCGGGGCTTACGGATGTTTCCGCCCGGGTGATGAATTCGCCAATCGCCTGGACCGGAAGCGGCCTGCTAATCAAATAGCCTTGAAGTCTGTCGCAGCTCACACTGCGCAACCATTCCGCCTGACCTAGCGTTTCAACCCCTTCGGCCGTCACCTGCATGTCGAGGTCATGTGCGAGGTTAACGATGCAGCGGACGATTGCCTGGCTTTTCAGATCGCTTTCGAGGTCGGTGATAAAGTATTTGTCGATTTTGATCGTGTCGAAAGGGAATGTCTTCAGATAGCTGAGCGAAGAATATTCGGTCCCGAAATCATCAAGCGAGATTCGTATCCCTAGCACGTTGAGAGTATTCAGGGTGTCGATATTGTTGACGGTGCGCTCAAGCAGCACGCTTTCGGTTATCTCAAGCTCCAGACGGTCTGGCGGCAACCCGATCAAGTCTAGCGTTTGGGATACGCGATCAGTGAGGCCGCTTGTCAAGAATTCAGCCGCGGACAAATTGACCGCGACGATGTAGTTCTGCGGCCACTTCATTGCCTCGCGACATGCCTGCTCCAAAACCCATGCCCCTATTTCCGGCATTATTCCATCGGCCTCGGCCATCGGAATAAATGCCGTTGGTGGGATTTTTCCAAGGAGAGGGTGGTGCCATCTGAGCAATGCTTCGAAGCCGACAATGCTGCCGCCCTCGGCGATGGGTTGGTACTCAATAGAGAATTGTTGCTGGACCAAGGCCATGCGAAGGCTGCGGCGCAGCAGTTCGCGTTGTTCCAGCAACTCAAGCATTGAGGCATCAAACGGTCTTGCACGACCACGCCCGTCCTTCTTCGCGGCGTAGAGTGCGACGTCGGACGCCTTCATCAGCTGCTCCGGACTGGTACCGTCCGGTGGAGCAGCAGATATGCCGATACTGGCACCGACAAATAGCGCGATGCCGTCTATCGTGAAGGGTTTTTTGAATGCATCAACCAAAGCTTCTGCTAACTGGTGTCCTTTGGCGGGATGTCCCGGGCCCCTTGATATGACGGTGAATTCGTCACCCGCCAGTCGATAGGCTCTGTCGTCCCTGGTAAGGCACCCTTGAATGCGGCTTGCCGCGAGCTGAAGAAGCTTGTCGCCGGCCGGATGCCCAAGCGTGTCGTTCACGGGTTTGAAATCGTCAAGATCGAGTTGCATCAGGGACAGGGTCTCGTTCGAGCCTGCGGTCTCCCGTAGCAATACAGTGAGGTCCTCGCTGAACTGGCGTCGGTTCGGCAGTCCGGTTAGCGGATCGTGGGTGGCCAGATGCAAAAGGGTTGCGCGCTCATCGTCGATAGATTTCTCGGACCGAACCACGGCAAACAGATCTCCGATCCGATAGATCGTCAGTCCGTGCGACGCTGGCGTGCCAAGATCACCCGATATTCGCAGAGGCTGGGCACTGTCGCCCAATGAACGGAGGGCGAGCGTAATCGCCGATTTGTCCAATTCTGGAAAATGCTCCCAAAACGACGCTGCTGGTTTGACAGAAGCAGGCAGCTCATTGCCCAGCAAATTCTCGACGGGATTGAAATCGCGGTCAAAGAACAAAAGCCGGTCGATTAAGTTCGAAGCTTTTGCCTCTGTTTGTCCGAGCGCCGAGGGGGCCGCATGAATTTTCCGCATGTCCGAGGCGCCCTCCGTAGTCTCATGTCATAACCAGATATTGTAGCAAATCAGCTCCCGCACAACTTGTGCACGCCAAGATTTACATTAGGCATTTCTGATTAACAATCCCCAACCTCTGCCCAACTCGCTCACGGATGGGCTTATTCCACGTCTTTATTAGAGCGATCCATTTGCATCCACCGTCTCGGTGGCGACCCTTCGATGAGTTGCGGGCAGGGGATCTCATGCGCCCGATCCGCACTCCGTCATGAACCAGTCGATAAAGCGGCGGACCGGCTTTTTCGCCCAGCTGTTCGATATGACGTAATAGCCCTGGTTCTCTGCCGTCGCGATGCCGGAAAGCACCAGCAGATCGCCGCGTTCGATCTCCCGGCGGAACACCTCGACGGGGCAGAGCGCCACGCCGTGGCCGGCGATCACGGCCGTCGCCAGCATATTGAAATCCTGGAATATCGGGCCTCGAAGCGGCTCCGGCGCTTTCTGGCCGGCCTTGCGGAACCATTCCTTCCAGCCGTCGACGGATTCGTCGTGCAGCAGGTCGGCGCCGGCGAGCGAGACGTCGCCGATCGTCCAGTTGCGTTTGGCAAGGTAATGGCTGCTGGCGACAGGCTGGTTGCGGCGGGAGAAGAGCAGGCGGCTTTCCCTGCCGCCGCTCAGATCCTCGCCCATGGTGATCAGCACGTCCAGGCTCTCGTCGTCGAAGCGTTCTTCGGCGCGGGCATAGACGATCCTCACGTCGAGATCGGGGGCGCTGTCCTGGAAGGAGGGCAGGGCAGGGACGAGCCAGCGCGATGCGATTGAGGGAATGCAGCCGACAGTGATGGCCCGCATGTCGTGATCGCGCCGCATATTACCGGTCGCATGCGCAATGGCGGCCAGCGATCCGGAGACGGCCCGGTAATATTCGCTGCCGGCTGCGGTCAACGCAACGCCGCGGCCCGATTTCTGCAGCAGCTTGCGGCCGAGCCAGGTTTCGAGATGCTTGATCTGATGGCTGACCGCCGCATGGGTGACGTGCAGCTCGTCGCCCGCTTTCGAAAGGCTCATCAAGCGGGCCGTGGCTTCGAAAGCGCGCAAAGCGTTTAACGGCGGCAACTGCATGTGTAAAATTTCCTCACAGATGACGCAGAAATCATCATTTGAAAATGACAGTGATTTCAATAGCTAATTGTTGTCGGCGATGAAAATGAATCATCGCGGTATCTTCAATAATTTATCAGGAGAATCGGCGATGTTCGTCAGAAATCTGAAGGAGGTGGAGCTCACCGAGCGTTTTGTCGACTGGGGCAACGGCACGAGCCACCGGCTGCTGACCAAAGACGACGGCATGGGCTTTACGGTGTGCCATACCGTCGTTCGCGCCAATAGCGAGGCCCTGCTTCAATACCGCAATCACCTGGAGGCCTGCTATTGCATCAAGGGCGAGGGCGAAGTGGAGGATATGGACGGCAATGTCTTTCCGATTCGCGCCGGCGATATCTACGTGCTCGACAAGCACGACCGCCATTATCTGCGCGGCGGCAAGGATCAGGATCTCGTTCTCGTCAGCATCTTCAACCCGCCGCTGACGGGCACCGAACGGCACGACCTGAACAACAAGAGCGGGTCGCAATACTGAGCGAGCAGTCGTCGTTTCAAGTGAGAAGCAGCGCCCTGCAAATGACGGGCACTGCTTCCGGCGCGAACGTGTTAGCGGCGCCTTAAAGTCCCGTGCGCAGCCTATTGCTGCGGCTGCTGTTGTTGCTGGCCCGGCGGCGGCGTACCGATCTTTTCCAGTACCTTCTTGGCCAGAGCCGGGTCGCTTTGCGCGGCCGTCAGGATCGACGAATATTCTTCGACGGAGATGTCGGGAGAAGCTTGGACGGTGTCGACCATCTGCTTCTTGGCCTCCTCCTGCAGCTGTTGCTTGGCAGCCTCGTCCTTCGTCGCGCCGATCTTGGCCGAATATTCCTGTCTCACCTTGTCGACCTGCAGATAGGCAACGGCGAAGGCTTCGATTTTCTGATCGCTGACGGCTGCCGTCGCACCGTTGCCGCCGGACTGTCCCTGCATCGGCGGCTGCGCCTGTGCCGGGGGCTGCGCTTGTGCCGGCTGCTGTTGCGCCTGGGCCACGTCGACAGCGGATGCCGGGCTGAAAGCAAGCAGACTGAAGACTGCCGCGCTCAATGTTGCGACAGATGTGTAGCGAGTGATCATATTCGTTCCTCTTCAAGTGCATGATTTGATCGGCAGCAAGACCGCCTCGGTCGATCGCTCAGCCCTCAAAGGCCGGGCGAGGTCGCGACGATGGAACCTTTAAGAGGGCACGATGCGGCGGTAACGGGGCGATTTGCTGACGATTGAGCGGCGGCCTTGTGACCGCCGGCCTGTTGGCACGTGCGGAAAATTGCAGTCACCGCCGCTGTGACGCCCGGGCGCTCGGCTTCGTTCATCGCTTATCTGGATGCAGAAATGCCGCCAGGAACGTGGCGACGGCCGCCTCGGCGTGGCGGTGAATCTCCTGCTTCGTCGGAATGGCTTCATCGCCCAGCATCATCACCCGGTTGACGGGATCGGCCATCACCAGCCAGTTGAACTGTGATGCAGCCACCGTTGCATCGGATAACTGCAGCAGCTTCTTGCCGGCCAATTGTTCGAAAGCGCTGCCCATTGACCTCGAGCGCCCGTGCAGGGCCGCGCGCGTAGAGCAGCTTGGCGAGTTCCGGGAAGCGTTGCGCCTGCCTGGGCAAGGCCGCTCGATCTTCCGCAGTTCGATGGCATGCCGGGTTGAACCACGACTCCAAGAAATTTTTCTTGAAGAAAAATTCGATCCGGTGTCGGATCGGCCAAGCCACGCCCGTCCTAGGTTCGTCCATTCCGTCCATTCAAAAGGATCACGACCATGCCGAGTACCATACGCCTGCACCGCGTTCTGGCGACCAGCCCGGAGAAAGTCTATCGCGCATTCCTGGAGGCGGACGCGCTTGCCAAGTGGCTTCCGCCGAACGGCTTCCTCTGCACCGTGCATCATTCGGAGCCGGTTGTCGGCGGCACCTTCAGAATGTCCTTCCGCAACTTTACGACGGGCAATAGCCACGCCTTCGGCGGCGAATATCTCGAGCTCGTCCCCGGCGAGCGTCTGCGCTACACCGACAAATTCGAGGACCCCAACCTGCCGGGCGAAATGGAAGTCACCGTGACGCTGAAAAAGGTTTCGGTCGGCACCGAGGTGGATATCGTGCAGGCAGGCGTGCCTGACGTCATTCCGCCCGAGGCTTGTTATCTCGGCTGGCAGGAGTCGCTGCGAAACCTCGCCAGGGTCGTCGAACCCGACATCCAGGAATAGCGCAGGACCGCGCCGGCCGGACGGCAATCTTCCGGCCTCGGCGACATCAATCAATCCTCATGCCGCGTTTGGCCAGGGCGTTGCGGGCGGCCGCAGCGCCCCAGTCGTCGGAAAGATCCTGCCCTTCGATTTCGGTTTCCGCGATCGGCGTTGCCCGGATCAGCGGCACGGAGCCGAAAGGCAGGCCGTCGATCCGGCTTGCGTCGCGGCTCAGCGTGATGCGGGTCATCGGGCGGTAATCCTCGGTCAGCCGGCAGAACAGGATGGCGCCGTGCTTTTCGACATCGCGGGCGACGCGATAACCGTCTGCCACGAGGTCTCCGATGTTGATCAACAGGTTCGCCCAGTTTTCGATCCCGGCCGCATCCAGTGTCGCGGCGTCGAATTCCATGAAAAGCTCGCATTCGACGCCGTTTTCCGGCGCGGATATGCCGGCCCAAGGGGTCGACAGCCCGTCGGTGGCAAGTGTCAGCCTTCCCGGCGCATGGATGGCGAGGATGCGGCGATGCGGGCCGAACCATTTTGTCTGGGCGTGAATATTGGCCGTTCCGCGCTCGACGGCGAAGTCCTCCTGCAGTGTGCCGCGGCTCTGCCAGAAGGCGCGCCGCGCAGCGGCAGCGGTCTCGTAGATCGGGTCGTCGGGGCCGCGCGGCACGATCGTTTGGTCATAACTGGTTTCGAGCGTGATCTTTGCCTGCATGAAGGGAAATTTCGGCTTCTTCCAGCGGATCACCACCTTGTTGAAGCGTGGCCCCCCTGAGGCATCGAGCTTTTCGACGACATTCGCGATGATGTCGAGCGGATGTCTGGAATCCTCCGGGACATGCTTTCCCTCGGCATCGAGGTAGCCGCCCGTCCGGGAGGAATGCCCCGCCTGCATCGTGGTGGCGGTCCAATCGCCGCTGACCGCGCCCGCCGGCGCCTTGCCGAGAGCCGGGGCAAGTTCCCGGATCGCATCGTCAATCGAATAGGATGTCACGTCGCCCCTCCGCCTTCGCCCAAAGATCGTATCTCGCGGCCGCTCGGCCGCGAGCAGAAGCTAGAGCGGAGGCGTCGCCGATCAATAGCGGCTGCATCGATCACGCGGGCAGGGTGGTGACAGCACTTTACTCGGATTGCTCTATGCGCCGCAGAGCTTTCCGAATGCGCTCATGGCGGCGGCGGCTCGCGCACGGATATTCTCGTCCGACGGTTCTGGCAGTGTGCGGTTCACCCGCCTGATCTGCAGATCGCCGATCAGCAGGCTTAGGAACCATTCGGCCGCCACACCTGCGGGTGGCGCCGCCAGCGCTGCCGTTTCAAGGCCGCGGCCGATCATCTTCTCGATCAGCGGAAAGACGCTATCGCGGCCGGCGGCGGCGATCGTCGCTCCCAGTTCGCCGCTTTCGTCGGCGGCGGCGGCTCGGTTCAGGGAGATTGCCTTGTCGCCGAGCAACATCGAAAGCAGGATCGGCGCGACATGCACGAGGGTTTCCAGGGGATCCACCTCGTCCCTTACGCCGCATCGAGCGCGGTTTTCGTCGCCCTGGCATTGCTTTCGACCATCGTCTGGAAGAGGCCATTCTTGTCGCCGTACCAGCGATAGAGTGTTTCATTGGAGGCTTTCGCCGCTTTGGCGATATCGAGCATCGATGTGCTGCGATAGCCTCTTTGCGCAGCGCGGTTCTGGGACTGTCGGTAATATCGGTCGTCTTCTCAGGCGCGATCTTCGGCTTCTTCTATGCCTGGGTCTGTTCGACGATGTGGGGACTTGATCGGGCCGATCCGCGGGTGGCGATCGCGGCCATGCAGGCGATGAATGCGTCGGTCCGCAACGCGGTATTTTTCCCGGCCTTCTTCCTGACGCCCGTCGTTCTCGGGCTGACTGTCGCAGCCGTGCATTTCAGCGGCCGCGGAGCGGCGGCTTTCTGGTTCGGAGCGGCGGCGGCCGTCTATCTGGTTTTCGGGCTGATGCTCACACTTACGGTGAACGTGCCGATGAACGAGGCGCTCGCCGCGCGTGCAGTCCCTGACGACGTCGCGGCGGCACGGGATATCTGGCTGGACTACTCGCAGCGATGGCAGGTCTGGAACCAGGTGAGGGCGCTGGCTTCCGGAATAGCCCTGGTTTTTGCAGCTCTGGGGGTGGCAAGGCTATGACGGCTTTGCCCCCGATCTCGCCGGTGACGACCTTGAACCGCCTTGCTATCTTTTGGCGCTAACAGCGACGGAAACAACTCAGTTGCTTCCGTCATTCGGCCGCGCTTTGGCGCTGTCGTTGGTGGTCGACGAGGCGGTTTTTCCGTCCGGTTGCTGCCCGAAATAGGTGCCGCCGAGATGGCCGCCGGCGCTGGTGTTCTTGACCTGCTGTTCAGCGCGTTTCTGAAGTTGACGAACGTTGGTCTTGCTCATTTTCGGCTCCATGTTTGAGGTGGACCTCTGGTCAACCGATGGCGGACGACACTGTTCCATATTTTCTCCAGGAACCCATCGCCTCGCGGTCGGTTTATCCGCCATGAGATTCCTCGCCGTCATCATAACGGGCCTGGCGCTCGCAGCACCTGCGGCGCACGTCTTCGCGCTCTTAAACAAGATCGGAATGGCGAAGGCGGACTATTTCGTTGCGCAACAGGCTATGCCGGATGGTGGGTCGTCGGTCTCCTCTTGCCGCTGGCGCTTCTGGCGAATATCGGCAATGCCGTGGCACTCAGGGCTGATGGAACCGCCATGATGCTGTCGGTCGCGGCAGCGGCGCTGATCGCGCTCAACCTCGTCATCTTCATGGTCTTCACCCAGCCGGCGAACGCGGCGACGGAGAACTGGACCGTGCAGCCGGAAAATTGGGAAAGCCTTCGCGCCCAATGGGAATATTCCCACGCGGTCAATGCAGCAGTCACCTTGCTTGCTTTCTGCTGCGCAACGCTCGCCTCGATACGGTAAGCCGCTTTACGCGAAAGTGTTGCCGCGGGAACAGTTGATGATCTTTTCGGTTTTCCTTGTTCCAACCAAGGAGGAACAACGATGGGCATGACGACACCGAAAGACGGCGCCCCCGGCACGACCGACCAGTCACCCCGCTGGGAAGGCCCGAAGGGAAATAAGCCTCGTGGCTACATGAAGGCCAAGGACGATCCGGATCGCGACCGCGACGCGCATGGCGAAAATAATCGCGACCCCGAGACCAGAGATCTCGGCGACGCGCTGAAGCAGAAGGGCGATTGACATGGCCAACCCCGAGAAAGACGCGGCCGGCCAGTTCGCCAAGTCGCGGGCCGACCGGAAGAGCAGCGGCGTCGCCAGCGCCAAGCCGACCGTCATCACCGGCTCCGAGGATGCGACGGTGAACAAGAACCCGCCCGGCAAGAAGAAGCCCGAGAAGGATTGGGACATCAATTATGATCCCGCCGATAGGAACGAGAGCCGCTCGCGCTAGGAAGCCGGGTCGTTATAATACCATTGCTTCAGAAATGTCTGTTGCGCGAGTGGACGTCCACTCAAAGGCCTTTCAAAGGACCCTGAGGCGGCCAGCAATCGAGGCCGATGCTACCCGCCGAAATAGGCGGGATGATCGATATCGGCGAGGAGGTCCGATTGCTGCGGCTGCCAGCCGAGCAGCGCGCGGGTGCGCGCGCTCGAAGTGGGTACGTCGAAGCCGGCGAACATCGCGAACCAGCCGAAATGCTCGGCCGCTTCTTCCTTCGAGAGTGAGACGGCGGGCACATCGAGCCGCCGGCCGATGACCTCTGCGATTTGCCTGAAGAAAATACCCTCTTCCGCGACTGCCAGAAACGGTCCGCCGACGGCGCCGCGTTCGATCGCCAGCCGATAGACGCGGGCGGCATCGAGCCGATGCACGGCCGGCCAGCGGTTCTGCCCTTCGCCGATATAGGCCGAGACGCCCTTGCGTCTGGCCACATCGATTAGGATCGGGACGAAGCCGTGGTCGCCGTGGCCATGCACCGAGGGCGGGAGTCGGGCGGTGGAGGCGCGCACGCCACGGGCGACAAGCGATACCGCGGTGATTTCGGAGGCGCGAGGGTAGGTCTCCGACGTCGGCATGGGCGGATCCTTCTCGGTGCCGACGCGGCCGGGGGCAAAGCCGAGGCCGGCTGTGACCAGCAGCGGACGATCGGAGCCTTGGAGGGTTTCGCCGAGCGCCTCGATGGCGCGCCGGTCGGCGGCGCAGTTCTCGGCGAATTTCGAGAAATCATGGTTGAAGGCCGTGTGGATCACGGCGTCCGCCTCAGTCGCACCGCTCTTCAGGCTTTCGAGATCATCGAGCGTGCCGTGATGGGCTTCGGCGCCGGCAGCCGCCAGTTGATCCGCTCCTTTGTCAGAGCGGGTGAGGCCCAACACCTTGTGTCCGGCGGCGATCAGTTCATCGACGACGGCCGAGCCGACCCAGCCGGTGGCTCCAGTGACGAATACGCGCATGTGATATCTCCAGTTTTTGCCGGAGACACATATCGGCTCTGCCTATATCATGGTAAAGTAGTGACATTATCATGGTATAGAGGCTAACAGGATGAGTGAATTCGTCACCTCGGACAACCGGCTCGGCACCTATCTGAAGGATCGTCGCGTGAGGCTCGATCCCGCCGCGCTCGGTTTTGCGGGGGAGCGGCGGCGTACGCCGGGTCTACGGCGCGAGGAGGTGGCGAGCCGGGCCAATATCAGCCCGACCTGGTACACCTGGCTGGAGCAGGGGCGCGGCGGCGCGCCGTCTGCCGACGTGCTCGACCGGATCTCTCGCGCGCTGATGCTGACGGATGTCGAGCGCGAGCATCTCTTCCTCATCGGCCTCGGCCGGCCGCCCGAGGTGCGCCACCACAGGCAAGAGGGCGTGACGCCCCGGCTGCAGGGCGTGCTCGATGCGCTTGACCCGAGCCCGGCACTGATCCGCACCGCGATATGGGACGTCGTCGCCTGGAACCGGGCGGCAACCGTGCTTCTGACCGACTACGGCGCGCTTCCGCCGGAAGAGCGCAACGTGCTGCGCTTCATCTTCCTCGATCCGCGCGTGCGCGCCGCACAGTACGACTGGGAAAGCGTGGCGCGCTTCGTCGTCGCTGCCTTTCGGGTGGATGCGGCGCGCGCCGGGGCGGGGGCTGATGTGGAGCCGCTGATCGATGAACTCTGCCGCAAGAGCCCGGAATTCCTGGCGAT
This sequence comes from Rhizobium leguminosarum, assembly GCF_001679785.1. Taxonomy (NCBI): domain Bacteria; kingdom Pseudomonadati; phylum Pseudomonadota; class Alphaproteobacteria; order Hyphomicrobiales; family Rhizobiaceae; genus Rhizobium; species Rhizobium leguminosarum. The sequence goes on along the minus strand of NZ_CP016286.1, from coordinate 2,232,259 downwards.
GTGGCGCGACAATGACGTGCGCACCCACGGCGAGGGCGTCAAGCGTATCAAACACCCCGTTCTCGGGCTTCTCGCTTTCGAATATTCCGCCTTTCAGGTGGATGGGCGGCCGGATCTCAGCATGGTGGTCTACAATCCGGCGACGGCGGAGGATGCGGCGAAGATCAGGAGTCTGACGGGTCTGAAGTGAGCAGGTGTGTGAAGGGCGGTTTGGTTGCGTTATCGCTTCCTTGCAGCAGAGCTTCTCGGCTCTCGCTTTCGGTGCCCCGAACACGATTGCGGCGCCATTCGAGCGCAACAAGCAACCAGAACGTCAGGAAAAAATAGAAGAGGAACATCCGTATTGTCGACTTAAAGATAAGCGAATTGATGGAGTCATAAGCCCGGTACGAATATCCACGAGGTCCATCACCGAAGCCGTCGAAAAAAATCTGCTGGCCAATGAGAAAAACGGTGATAAGGGCAATCCCGATCCAGGCCTTCGGCGCCGGTGGTTTTCCCTTGGGGCTGTAGATGACGATCGCGCATGCGAAGGTGGCAAAATATAAAGATAGCATCGATCGCGTAGCAAAGAATAAACATTGCTGACTGTTCGAAGGCCGAAGATTTATGAACTGGTCATAGATGGTGATGTTCTGGTGCCAGAGCGCCTTCAAGAACCAAATGTCACGAAAATAACAAACGCCCCTGGGTAGGAAGGCGCGGTATTAGCACCCAGGTCGTCACCGACAAAAGTACCAGCGACCAGAACCAAATGCCGATCACCTTTCTTCTGCGTGCAATTTCTGGATTGCCCTGCTCAGGCATGATGTTTTCCTTCAATCAAAGCGAGAGGTAGGTTCGGAATTTCCGAGTGTCAATGACGTTACGACATCGCCTCAATCCGGACAAATCCGCAGTCATGCTGTACATCGACGCGCGCAAGATTTGAGCCGCGCGGATGGGGGATTTCAATGAATTCATATCGTGCCGCGGCTTTGGTAGTTGCTTCGGTCTTGATGGTGCTGTCGGCTTCGGCTGCATCCGCCTGCAGTTGCGGACGGTCGTCCGCGAAGGACAAGTTTGCAGAAGCTGATTTGGTCGTGAAAGGCCGTATGAAGCTGGTGACCTTCGGCGTCGAGATTCCCGATCCTCGATCCGAAGGCGAGGCGCCACGGCTGACGCGTGGCGACTTTGAGGTCGACAAGGTGCTGAAGGGGACGTTCAAGGGGAAGACTCTATCGGTCTATACAGGCGCCGGCATGGGGGACTGCGGGCGTCTGGGGGATTTCCTCAACGCGGCGTTTTACTATCACAGTGACAAATTCGGCATTTACGAATTTGGATTATCGAAGACCGAATTTGCGGGGCAAACATTCTATTCTACGTCGATCTGCGACTATGCTAAAGGGCCGAAGGACGGCCAAGAGTAAGGCGCCGAACCCATGGGGATCTGAGAACGATCCTGTCGCTGCCGATGCCTGTCTCCGAGACAAAATAACCAACGACGCCTTTAGGCCCGGCATCCGCCGTCCCTAAAGCTTAGATGTGTAACCCAGAGGGCGAAGCGTCTAAGCATGACAAAGCTGTGAATATCTAAAATACTACTCATACTAGAAAATTTATTGACCGATCCGGTCTCAGCTGCTTTCCTCCCGATAGACCAAGGCGAATGGATCTTGAAGGAGATTTCCATGACAGTGCTTGCAAAACCTGTGGCGGTCGATGATGTCAGCAGCGCTTCCGAGAATGACGGGATCTCGGGCAATCTGTTGAATAATGATCTGGCCGGGGGCTCCGGCAACATGTTTCTCAACTTCTTCGACGGCGAGAGGGTGCTTGCCAAGAAGGATGGTGCGATCACCGATATCGAGGGTGAATACGGCACGTTTCACGTCAAGGCCGACGGCTCCTATACCTATACGCTGAATGAGGCCGCCAAGGCGGGCTTCGTTGATGGAGTGACGCTGACGGAGACGATCGGCTACAAGATCTCCGACGGCTCCGGCAACACGGATGTCGGCCACTTCAAGCTCGACATTCACGGGGTCACGAGCCCGCCGGTCGCCGTCGACGACGCCTTTTCCTTCCGCGAAGGAAGCGAGATGGCCCGCAACGTGCTTGCCAATGATCACCCGGGAGAGGCTGGCACGCTCTTCCTGCGCTCGGTCGAGGGCACCAGCATTCCTGCCGGTCAGGGGCAGACGACCGACGTGGCGGGTGAATTCGGCACCTTCCATTTCGCAGGCGATGGAAGCTTCACCTACGATCTCAATCCGGCCGTCAAGGCGGGCCTCGATGATGGCGAGCATGTCACGGAGAAACTCCAATATTACAAGGTCTCTGACGGCGCCGGTCACGCGGATGCCGGCGTGATCACCCTGACCGTCGACGGCGTGACGGACGGAAAGTCGTTGAACACCAATCATGTCGAGGCCCAGGCGGATGTGGTGCGCCCCTTCCTGGACCATTACGAACTCCAGGGGGTCGCGATCGATCCGCTAACGGGCAAGTATTACGTTGCGTCAGGCCATGGTTTTCCAGACGATTCCATGGTGAGCATTTACGACAACGCTGCGGCATTCGAAGCCGACCATGCCAGCGGCGCCATCTCTCTTGGCGAATATGACCTTGGCGAATACGACATCGGCGGAACCTATTTTGCGGTCAGCGGCGGCGAGATCATCGGACGAACCAACGAGGTCCGAGGGGAAGGCCCTTTCCCCGATCAGACCTATCTCGCAAAGTGGGATGCCGGAGACGGATCGTCCGATCAGCAGGGCGACCCGATCCCGGGCCTTATCGGCGAGAATGGGGCGGGCACGTTCGACTGGGGTGGATTCACGGCCGTCAATACGATGCAGGATTCGACCGGCATCTACGTCGTCGGCCGCATCGATGATGCCACCTGGCAGGTCTCCAAGATCGATCCCGACACGCTGAACCCGATCGAATCCAAAACCTTCGCCGCAGGCTCGCTCGGCTACGGCTTTGCCGTTGACGGCACGTTCTTCTTCGGCGATTCTTCCAGCAGCGAGCATATCGGCACGGCATTCGACTTCGAAACCGGGGTCAAGACAACGGTCGACGTCAACATCGCCATACCGGGAGACGACTTGATCACCAACGTGGTCTATGACTCAGCGGCGGATAATCTCTACCTCACCAACACCGGGACCGACGAAATCGCCGTGGTGCACAACGTCTCGGACGTCCTGTTCGTCTAGTGCATCGGCCCGAAAATCGGAATCGATTTTCGGAAAGCACGATGCGAGGATTGAAAGTGTTAGAGCGTCCTTTGTGCGTCCGAAAGGACGCACAACGCTCTATTGGGCCTTACCGCTCGAATGCCGACGCCGCCCCGCCCGTTCCCTTCACGGCGGGGCGTTTAACGGCGGCGTGAGGCGCGGATGCGGGCAGCGGGCTGCCTTCCAGGCCGGTCGCTACCACTGAGACGCGGAACTTGCCGTCGAGGCTGCGGTCGAAGATCGCCCCGACGAATGCAATCTTGCCGTTCCGGACAAGGCCGCTCTCCAGCCAGTACGAGGCGTCTCCGGCTGTCCCGGCAGCAAGAGCGGCGGGCCGTGCGGAACATGGATGGCGGCCGACACCTTCAGCCGGCCGCGTGGATCGGTTTCGGCCGATGATCTGGAACCATGATCCCGCCGTACTGTTTAACTGGAAGGCGCGGAAGCGCAGATAACGGGGATGCCGATGCCGGCCAACCCGGTGATGACGATCGGCCTTTCGGTTCGCCTTGGAGGAACACGACATGCAAACGACCCGATCGAAAGAACTGGCGGAGGAATACCTGCGGCTCGGTGGCAAACGGCTGGCGAAGATCGATGACAATATCGTTAAAATCCGCCACTGGGAGGATGACACGTCGGAGGCCGAGGCCTTCTGGCAGAAGCACATTGAGCCGCTGGATGACAAGCGCCGCGTAGAGGTCGTAACGCACCTTCCCACGATCAACGACAGGTGATCGCGAATCAACGACCGGTGATCGCGGCGATTCCCCGGAGCGCAGGACATTGAAGCACGACAGCGCCGCGCGTCTGAAAAGACGCAGCAGCCTGTCGTACTCGGATCGCGCCGCTGCGCTTACTGCAGCGTGCGCGTCTGAACCTGCTCGGCGGCGTGAGGCGCGGATGCGGGCAGCGGGCTGCCTTCGAGGCCGGTCGCCACCACCGAGACACGGAACTTGCCGTCGAGGCTGCGGTCGAAGATCGCGCCGACGACGATATCGGCGTCTTCCTGGACTTCGTCACGAATGCGGCTTGCCGCCTCGTCCACTTCGAACAGGGTCATATCTGAACCGCCGGAGATCGAGATCAGCACCCCCCTGGCGCCCCGCATCGAGATATCGTCGAGAAGCGGGTTGGCAATGGCCGCTTCCGCCGCCTTCATCGCGCGGCTCTCACCGGAGGCTTCGCCGGTTCCCATCATCGCACGGCCCATGCCTGACATGACCGACTTCACGTCGGCAAAATCGAGGTTGATCAGGCCTTCCTTGACGATCAGATCGGTTATGCAGCCGACGCCGGCATAGAGCACGCGGTCGGCCGTCATGAAAGCATCGGCGAACGTCGTCTTCGCATCGGCGATGCGGAAGAGGTTCTGGTTGGGAATGACGATGACCGTATCGGCCGCCTGGCGAAGCGCCTCGATGCCGATTTCCGCCATCCGCATGCGGCGGTTGCCTTCGAAGGTAAAGGGCTTGGTGACGACGCCGACCGTCAGGATGCCGGCGGCACGCGCAGCGCGGGCGATGACAGGTGCTGCACCCGTGCCCGTTCCACCGCCCATGCCGGCGGTGACGAAACACATGTGCGAGCCGGCCAGGTGATCCATGATCTCATCGAGCGACTCTTCGGCAGCCGCATGGCCGACCTCCGGCAGCGAACCCGCGCCGAGACCCTCCGTCACATTCGCGCCAAGCTGGATGCGGCGCGTCGCCTTGGAGGTGGCCAGCACCTGAGCATCCGTGTTTGCGGCGACGAATTCGACGCCCGCCAGCTTTTCCGCGATCATATTGTTGATCGCATTGCCACCACCGCCGCCGACACCGATGACTGTAATATGCGGCCGTAGTCCCGAAATGCCGCCCTTGGCGTCCGTCATCGCGCTCTCCTTTGATGCTTCGTTCATGCCCACCCTCGTTTGCGGACGGCGAATCGGCCGTCAGGATACGCGAGCAACAAGGCAGAGGCGAGGCGAAAGACGTCTCGGGGGCAGCGAACCTTTTGACATGTGACTATCGTTCTCGACAGGAATGCGTCCGCGATCGCCGCTCACCGAAGCGCGGCGATGTGGTCTTCGAGGGTGATCTCTCCGCGATTGGGCTCGCGCGGCAATTCGTGGCCGTCGAGCGTCGCCTCGGTCATGCGCGTGTAGGAGCGGGCGGCGGCAGGCGAGAAGCCGAGCTTGCGAAAGCTTTCTTCCAGCCGGTCGCGCGGCGTCGTAGCCAGGCTCACGGACCTTCCTACGACGGCAGAGAAGGCTGCGACAACATCGGCGAAGCTGTATCGCTGGGGTCCCTCCACATGCTCGATGCCGACATCGCTGACTGGGCCCGACAGACGCGCGGCCGCCGCGTTGCCGAGATCAGTGGGAGAGACCATCGGCAAGATGAAGTCTTCGGGGAAGGCAGTGGTGATCAGACCCTTGCGCGCCGGCTCCAGCAGCATATCGAAATTGGTATAATAGTAAGCCGCCCGGTTGATCGCCGCCGGAATGCCGCTTGCCTCAGCCAGGCGCTCGAACTCATGCAGCACCGAGAGGTCGCCGATGCCATCGCCTTGCCTGGCGCCATAGGTCGATTGCACCACGAGTTTTTCAAGGTCCGAATCCTTCAGCGCCGTGGCAATGCTTCGTGCAGTCTTCAGCTCTTCGGCGTTCGTATCGGTGCCTGGATGTGCGGGCGGGTTGAGGAGAAAGGCGCGTCTGCCTGTCTGGAAGACAGCCCTCAGTGCCGCGCTATCCAAGACATCAAGCACCACGGCCTCGACATTGCCACCGTCGACCGCGCTCGCCTTCTGCTCACTATGGACGAGCGCGAATATCTTCTCGCCCGCGGGCCTCAGCGCTTCGATGACACGGGAACCGACATTTCCCGCTGCACCCAGAACGATGTACATGATTTCCACCCGGCAGTTGTTTCGCTGCAAAACGAAGTCTCGGTGCCGATGGTTCCTGTCAGGTGGCGTAAAGCTGTCTTCAGCCGCCTGCCGACACATTTATGGTGAAAGCCGACCGAGTGCATGGCCCCTGGCGCGCCGATTTCGTCCACAGGCCCTGACGGGCGTGAACCAAAGCAGCGCTGCGGTGTTTACAGACACGCCTCACAACTCCGAAAGGAACGCTTCCCATGCAACGACTTCTTCTATCAGGCCTTGCGCTTGCCGCATTGGCCGGCACCGCCTTCGCCCAACAGCCGCCCGCTCCGCCATCCGCCGGGACTCCGCCCGCAGCGGCTGAACCCGGCTCGCCGCCGCCGTCTCCGTCTGCTCCTGATGACGATGAGCAGATGACGGACCGGCCGGATGCGCGGCCGGGAGATCGCCCCGATTACCGCTGGCATGGTCGGAGAGGCGACATGGGCTTCCGTGGTTTCCGCGGTCATCGCCCGCCGCCGCCACCGCCGTCCAAGGCAGCCCATTTCCGGATCGAGGACGGGAATACCCGGATCGATCTCAAATGCGCCGAGGACGAACCGATGAGGGCCTGCGCCGATCTGCTGCTCCAGGTGATGGACCGCCTGCAGGGCCAGGACTGATCATCCGCGCCTGAGGCGGGTGCCACGCGATGATGCAACCGCCCGCGTTTTCTCGCGGGCGGTTTTGCGGGTTTCTCGGGGCCGTGACACCGCCGTCGAAGTCAAACGCGGCCCCGTAGACCTCAAGGAATGATGCCGCCGCTCGAATTGGTCGATCCCTCGCCATGGGGCTTTACGGTCGGCGACTGAGGGGCGTCGGTTCAGCGCGTGACGCGGGCTGCCGATGTTCCCGAGTAGCGGTCGCCGTGGATCTCGATGCCTGAGAAGACCGCGTCGATCTCGGCCAGTTCCTCCGATGTGAAGGCGTTGTTGGCGGCGGCGATGTTTTCTTCCAGCCGATGCAGCTTGGTGGTGCCGGGAATGGGGACGATCCAGGGCTTGCGGGCCATCAGCCAGGCGATGGCGATCTGGGCTGCGGTCGCGTTTCTGCGAGCGGCGATCGCCTCGATCGCATCGACCACCGGCTGGTTTGCCTTGCGGTTTTCGGCCGAAAGGCGCGGATTGGTCTTGCGGTGGTCGTTGCCGCCTTCGAAACTGGTGTTCTCGTCCATCTTGCCGGTGAGAAACCCGCGGCCGAGCGGGCTATAGGGCACGACGCCGATGCCGAGTTCTTCGACGACGGGCAGGAATTCCCGTTCCGGGTTGCGCCACCACAACGAATATTCGCTTTGCAACACGGCGACGGGCTGGACGGCATGGGCGCGGCGGATGGCATCGGCGCCCGCTTCGGACAGGCCGAAATGCAGCACTTTGCCGGCGCTGATCAGATCTTTCACCGTGCCTGCCACCTCTTCGATCGGTACGGCAGGGTCCACCCGATGCTGGTAGAAGATATCGATGCGATCGGTGCGAAGCCGCTTGAGGGATTCTTCTACGACCACACGGATGCGTTCCGGCCGGCTATCAAGGCCGACTTCCGGCCGGCCATCCCTAAAGCCGAATTTCGTCGCGATCACCACCTTATCACGGATCGGCGCCAGCGCCTCGCCGACGAGTTCCTCGTTGGTGAACGGCCCGTAGGCTTCGGCAGTGTCGAAGAAGGTGACACCCCGGTCGTGGGCCGCCCGCAGGAGCGTGACGGCATCACCGCGCTCCATCGCCGGCCCGCGATGGTAGTTCAGCCCCATGCAGCCGAAGCCGATCGCCGATACGTCAGGGCCTCTTTGGCCGAGCTTGCGCTTGATCATTTCAAGTCCTCCTTCCCAGGTTTGATCCCAAGATAGGGCAAAGCCCGGCGGCGATTAGCCGGAGATATCGGCATGAACTTATGTGGTCCGCTCATGAATTTCCCGGCTCGCTCGGAGAGGTAGAACCGGGATCGGGTAAGAGAATTCCGGCAGTGTCTGCCGCTTGCGCCGAAAGCTGAGGGGCTTGCGTTATGACGCCAGGCGAAACATGCCGCTGCGCATAGCCTCGATCACCGTGCGCAACGTGTCTTCCCTGTCGTGCCCCTCCGTCGAGACGACATGTTGCTCGAACGGGCCAAGTGACGAGAATTGCTGATGGAGCGCCGCAATAGGGCCGGGATCGGTCAGCGTGTCGCCGCCACGCTCCCGGCAGCGCCGGATGGCGACATCGAGCGGCGGACGCAGAACCACGTAGTGGAGGGGTGCTGCGATTTTCCGGAACGGTTCCAGGAACCACGGCCCGACGATGCCGTCGACGACGACGAAGTAGCCGCCGTCGGCATAGCCTGCCGCCGCCTTCGTCAGCACGTCGACGACAACGACGTTCTGTTCATGCGCTTCCGGCAGATAGGGCGGGATCACCCCGTTCTTGATGAAATGCCAGAAGTCGTCGGAATGAAGATGGACCTTCGGCGAGCCGGGTTCGCGGGCGAGCGCCTCGGCCGTCGTGGTTTTTCCCGAGCCCGGCGGCCCGGTGAGAATGAGAACTTCGCCCGTGTGATCCATCGCGCGGCATTTTCGCACGAAGCAGCATCGTTTCGCAATTAGCCGATAGGGGGTCGGCAATAGCCCGGCCATGACCCCTTCGTTCCGAAGAAGCCGCTGAAGCGGCAGCTACTCTGGTAGTCCCGCCATCCTGAGAGCCTCGATATATCGATTGCGATCGTCCGGTCGCCGGAATGGTGGCAGCACGTCGGCGAGATTGGAAAGTCGGAGGGCTGGGTCCATCAGGCACAGGCGGGCGATCGTTTCGCGGGCTTGCACAAGCCGCCCGGCCATGGCCTGGCTCGCCCCCATCACGCGCATGGCGCTCGGGTAGTTCGGCTGGTGGTGTAGCGATTTTCCTGCCCAGGCGGCAGCATCGTCATAGTGGCCGGCGCAAAAATGCGCGAGACCGATGTTGAACTGCCAGGCAAAGAGGCGCGGATCCAAAGGGCTGAGACGCATGGCGAGTGTTGCGTGTTCAATGGCCTTATCGGGCTCGCCGAGGCAAGCCTTCACTCAGCTGCTGACGCCGAGCGCAGCGGCCAGGTTCGGGTTGAGGAAGAGTGCGCGATCGATGCAGGCCGCACTGTCATCGAGGTCGCCGCCGACATAACCGATGACATATCCGCCGTAGATGAGCGCAACCGCATCGTCCCAGCCAAGTTCGACGGCTCTCCTCGCCAGCCGGGTGGCTTCGGCAGTCTCGTCGGCGGGATTGAGCATCCAGCCGTTGCTCTTTCGGGTAGCGTAGCAGCGTGCCGCCCGTGCATGGGCTATGGCGAATTCCGGGTCACGCTCGATCGCCTCCCTGAAAAGCCGCAAGGCCTCGTCGATGACCGATCTGTTGGTGATCGTCCGGTCGAAGGCCGCCAGGCCGCGGAGATAGTAGTCATAGGCGTCGAGGCTCTCGGTCGGCTTGCGTTTGGCACGCTCGATCTCAGCCTCCTACACTTTTGGCGTTATGGCGCCGACGATGCTCGAGGCGACCTGATCCTGAAGATCGAAGACATTCGCCAGGGTTCCGTCAAAACGATCGGCCCAGAGGTGCGCACCCGTCGACGTGTCGATGAGTTGGCCTGCAATGCGCAGACGGTCACCGGTCCGGCGCACACTTCCTTCGACCACATAGCGCACGTCCAGCTCACGCCCGACCTGCTTTATATCGACCGCCTGACCTTTGTAGGTGAAGCTCGAATTCCGGGCGATGACGTAGAGATGGCGGAATTGAGCAAGCGCGATGGTGATGTCCTCGACGATGCCGTCGGCAAAATATTCCTGCTCCGCGTCGCCGCTCAAATTCTGAAATGGCAGGACCGCAACCGATGGCCGGTCGTGATGCTTCGCCGGGGCGGGGAAGACCTGCGGCTGCGCTCCGACGTCGGCGGCCGGTGCGCTCCGCGGATGTCCGGGTCCCTGCCGCGATTGCAGCGAAGCTGCCAGGGAGGACGTCTGTGCTTCTGGTACAGCCTGAAGATGCTTCTTCAAGAGCGCCCGGCAGGCTTCGTACTGGCGCAGAGCCGCGTTTTCGTGGCCCCTCAGAGCGTGGATCTGCATCAGCGCCCGATGGGCGGCCTCCACGGTCGGGTCCGCAGCGAGCAGCCTCTCAGCCAGCCCTTCGCAGGCCGATTCTTCAGCGCTGCCTGGCTCGGAAAGCGCTTGGCTCAGCCGCTCCACCAGTTGCAGTGCCTTGCGTTGATATGTGCTCCGATACGGGCCGAACCACTCGTCTAATTCGTCCGGAATGGCCTCGCCTGCCAGCACCTCGCCACGGTAGAGGTCGGCGGCAAGAGCGAGATCGGCCGTCCGGCCGGCCTCCAGTTTACGGTCGAAGATCGAAATGTCGATTTCATCAGGACCTGTTATCAGCGCGACGGTCTCCTGATCCCCGTCGATGTAGACGGCGGCATCCCCGCCGGCCGGAAACGATCGTCTGATATCGACCAGCGCCTGGCGCAGGCTGTTGCGGGCCTGCTCATTGCTTCGTCCTGGCCAGAAAGCTTCGGAAAGCAGTTCCCTGCGATGGCCGCGGCGGCCTGCAAGCACCAGGGCAGCAAAAAGAAGTGACGTCTTGCGCGTGGTGAAGCGGATTTGCCGGTGCTCCCGGGACATCACTTCAAGGCCACCCAGCAACCTGATGCGCAAAGATCGTCTCCCAGATTTCGACCGCCACCGCAGAATAGCATTTCGGCAGATAGATTTAACACCGATTTAGCGGCGGCTTGTCGAGGTTTTCCTGGCCGTTCACGCTGAACCGAACAGCCGGAATACGCCCGCGTGTCAGGCTCCCACTTGCAAATCTCACAAATGGGAGACTGAAAATGGCTCACACGGAAACTCACGCCGGCATCAGCGCGCCGAGGCCGAACAGCGTAACAATCATCGTCGCTGCCCTGAGGAAGTGGCAGCGGAGCGTCGCAAGACGGAAGGCATTGGCAGATCTGACGCCCGACCAGCTGAGGGACATCGGTTACCCCCGGGATGACATCGGCCATCCGGAAGTCAATCGACCCGTGCTCGAAATCAAAGCAGGGCTGATGACGAAGTTGATGTCAATGCGATAGTTCGAACGTTCGACTGCGCGGACGCGTCGGCTGCCAGTCGACAAGGCGAGGATCCACGGGACAAGGATCGCGCCAGATTCGATTGGCAGCAGGCAATCATTGATTCCCCTCCCAAGACGTAATGCCGACCGATTTTCAGCAAGCATAGCCCCGTCAATGATTGGCGGGGCTTTTGCTGTCCGGCGGCGCCGATTGGTCTGGCCGCTGGAAAAACGCGGAAGGAACATCAACTATGATGAGACGCTGGAACGATAGGGAGGGCACGGTGTGATCGATCATATCACCATTGCAGTGGGTGACCTGCAGAAGAGCAAATTATTCTATGAGCGCGCTTTCGACCCTCTGGGTTATCGCCTCTCCTTCGGGAAGGAGGGCGTGTTCTGGGCCTTCGATGTCGGCGGCAGCCTGTTCGAGATACAGCACACCGACGACAAGCCGCCTCTGACGCGTTTGCACGTTGCCTTCCGGGTTCGGAGCAGGGCGGAGGTCGAGGCGTTTTATCGGGTCGCGCTCGAAGCCGGCGCCCGGGACAATGGCGCGCCCGGCCCGCGGCCGGAATATGAAGAGAACTATTATGCCTGCTTCGTTCTCGACCCCGACGGATATAATATCGAAGCGATGCTCAATGAGCCGGCGCCGCAAGGGTAAGCGCAGGGCTCCGCCAAAGAATGCAATTGAGGGGAGGTGGATATGTCGAGTTTCAGGAATGCCGTCGTCTCTTTGCCCGGCAAGGAGCGCGTGGCGAAGGCGCCCTTCGGCGCGAGGATTGTCATCCATGCCACGGCCGCCGAGACAGACGGCGCGTTCGGGATGTGGGAAACCTTCACGCCGCCGGGTCATGGTCCGGCCCCGCACACGCACACCCGGGAGACGGAAGTCTTTCGGGTCATTCGCGGTCTCTATCGATTCCAATGCGGCGACGAGGCGTTCGACGCGCCTGTGGGAACCGTTGTCGTTCTGCCGCCACATGTACCGCACAGTTGGCGAAACATAGGCGACGAACCCGGCCGGATGTTCGGCACGGTCACGCCCGGCGGCTGCGAGCAATTGTTCATCGATATCGAGGCTTTTGGTGCCGATACGCCTGAGAAAATCGCGGTGATCGAAGCGCGACTGGGGATCATTAACGACATCACGCTGGCCCTGGGATTGACAGGCCCGCAACCGCGCTGACCGATCATCACGAGTCAATCGGGTCTGTCTATTGTCGGCGCGATCGCTTTCGCGGCACGGCACTCTCTCAAGAGTCCTGTCGCTTGGAAATATCCGTATGTCCTAACCGCGCTGCGTCCATGTCACCGACGCGCGCATATGGTCTTGAGGAGGCACATTTGATGCTTACGATTGGCTCGATTGTCTGGGGTGTAAGGGATGTTGCGCGCGCCATCGAATTCTGGTGCGCGGCCTTGAATTATAAACCTTTGCGAGAGCCGTCGGAAGATTGGGCCATTCTTGTCCCGGTCACGGGCGAAGGACAGCAGATGGCGATCACGATCGTTTCATCCGACCCCACCACCCACCAGCGCCATCATCTCGATCTCTATGCATCCGATCAGCAAGCCGAGGTCGAGCGGCTGTTGTCTCTTGGAGCGCAGCGTGTGGATTGGCGCTATCCCGAAGGCGCGGACTATATCGTTCTGGCCGATCCTGATGGAAACAGGTTCTGCGTCATTCAGAAAGAGATGCAGCCGCATGGCGTCAGCAATCCACCCGTTTGAACTTCTGACCTGATTGCAGTTAGAGGCAACTTCGCTCCTCCCGCGCCATCGCCTGGCCGTTCGACGGAATCCGAGCTGGCCGGAAGCAAGAAATCGCTTCATTGCCTGATGGGACTCTTGAAGCGGCAACCCGGTGGATTGGGAGTGAGATTGACCGCAATGGAGCTTATTGGTGCGGCATCCTCCAACGCTCCTCATCCTGAGGCGCGCAGCCCATAGGGCGTAGCCTCGAAGGACATGCCGCGGCGCGGCTCCTTGCATCGATGTTGCAGCCACGCCGAGCACCCGCCTCTTCCTTCGAGGCTCCTGCGGGCACGTCAGGATGAGGCTCTCTTGGACGCCGTCGCCCGCCAGGCTGCCGGTGGGGTGGCGAAGGCGCGGGAGAAGGCGCGGTTGAAGGCGGCTTCGGTGGCATAGCCGGCGTCATAGGCGATCGCCGCGATCGGCTGACCCGATGTGGCGAGCGCGACGCTTGCGAGATAAAGCCGCCAGTCGCGGATATAGCGGATCGGCGATGTCGAAAGCATCGCCTGGAAGCGATCAGCGAGGGCGCTTCGCGACATTCCCGATGCCGCAGCCAATTGCTCCAGCGACCAGTCACGTTTGGGATCGTCGTGAATGAGGGAGAGGCAGCGCGACAGCGCCGGGTCGGCAAGCGCCGCCAGCCAGCCGACCGAGCTTGGCTCGGCCATCATGATCTGGTGGCGCAGGATCTCGATGAAGAGGATTTCCGTCAGCCGCGGCAGCATCGAGACGCCGCCGGCGCGTGGCCTGTCGACCTCCTCGACCATCTGGCGGATGGTGGCGCGCAGCCAGTCGCCATCATTGGCCGCCCTCGTCCTGACATGGATCAGCCTGGGCAGGGCTGCCGAAGCGGCGCGAAGCTCAGCCCATCCCACTGCAGATAGCCGCAGAGCAGCCGCACGCCTTGTGTCTCGTCGCCGTAACGCAGCACGGGAATCTCACGCCATGGCTTCTGCGGCAGGTCGCGGGTCGGGAGCACCAGCTTGCCGTCTCTTCCCGCGCCGAGCTGATGTCCGGTGCCGAAGGGAAAGACCAGCACGTCGCCGGCCTCGAGATCGGTCTCTTCGTCCTCCACTTTCAGCCAGCAGCGGCCGGCCACAACGATGTGAAACGGCATCGTGCCCGATGCCTTTGCCGAAAGATTTGCAAGCGACGGCGCGGCATCGGTCTGCCAGTCGCCCGTCGGCATGAAGCAGAATTGCAGCGATCCCGAAAGGCGGATCGTCGAAAGCAACGCCGACAGCACGTCGTCGCGCGCGACACCCGCAGCGTCTGGATTTTCGGACAAGGCTTCACGCATTCCGGCCAAATACGCGCGCCGCGCGCGCTCCTATCATCAGTGCATTCAAACCCAATGAGAGGAGAATACTATGCAAACGGCAACCGACAAACTGGTCGTGCTCGTCACCAAGGGCATCGAATCCGAACTGTCCTCCGTCGCCTTCACCATTGCCAATGGCGGCATCACCGCCGGGCTGAAGGTCTCGGTATTCCTCACCAGCACCGGGATCGACCTGGTGCGCAAGGGTGGCCAGCGCATGACGCATGTGCCGCCGCTCGAACCGCTCGCGAGCCTGATCGAGAATTTCCAGCAGCGCGGCGGCACGATCTGGGCCTGCCCGCCCTGCGTGACTTCCCGCGGCTACAACAAGGAAGATTTGCTCGACGGCGTCGTCATCGTCGGCGCCAGCGCCATGCATGCCGAGATCAAGCAGGGGGCGGCGACGCTGTCGTTTTAATCAGGCACGCGCCGGGCGGAAGCTATTCTTGCGCTCGGCGATATACTTGTGAGATTGTAGCGTAATACATGCGATACGGCATGATGCGGGCGCAGGGGCTTCGATGACATCCGTGAGGGTCAATGAGCTGATATCGGTAGCGGGACAGCCCCATGCCGCGGACTTTGCCGATTTCGCGGCGCGCGGCTTTGCCGGCGTCATCAATGCCCGGCCGGATGGCGAGGAGCCGGATCAGCCCGGCAATGCTGCGGAAAAGGCGGCGGCGGCCGCCGTCGAGCTTTCCTACTGCTTCGTGCCGGTGAAGAGCTCCGAGATCACCGAGGCTGATATCCGCGCCTTCCAGATGGCGATGGCGCAAGCGAAGGGGCCGGTCGTCGCCCATTGCAAGAGCGGCACGCGGGCGCTGACGCTCTATGCGCTGGGCGAGGTGCTCGACGGGCGGATGAAGCCCGGGGATGTCGAGGCCTTCGGTCAAAACCTCGGCTTCGATCTTGCCGGCGCGCGACGTTTTCTGGAGAAGCGGGCGGGGCAGGCGCCTCATGTAAAGGCCTTCTTCGAGCCCCGCACCTATAGTGTGCAATATGTGGTTTCCGATCCGGCCACGAAACGCTGTGCGATCATCGACCCGGTGCTCGATTTCGACGAGATGTCGGGGGCGACGGGGACGGCCAATGCCGATGCCATCCTCGCTCATGTCGAAAGCGAAGGGCTGACGGTCGAGTGGATCCTCGACACCCATCCGCATGCCGATCATTTCTCCGCCGCGCACTACGTCAAAGGAAAGACCGGCGCGCCGAGCGCGATCGGCGCACATGTCACGGAGGTGCAGAAGCTTTGGAAGGAGATCTACAACTGGCCGGCCCTGGAAACCGACGGTTCGCAATGGGACCGGCTGTTTGCCGAGGGCGACACGTTCGAGATCGGTGCGCTTAAGGCCCGCGTGATGTTTTCGCCCGGGCACACGCTCGCATCGATCACTTATGTGATCGGTGACGCCGCCTTCGTGCACGACACGGTGTTCGCGCCGGATTCCGGCACGGCGCGCACGGATTTCCCGGGCGGAAGTGCTGCCGCTCTCTGGCACTCGATCCAGGCCATCCTGTCGCTGCCCGAGGAGACCCGCCTCTTTTCCGGCCACGACTACCAGCCCGGCGGCCGGCACCCGCGCTGGGAAAGCACGGTGGCGGCGCAGAAGCGCGCCAACCCGCATATATCAGGCATCGACGAGGCCGGCTTCGTGGCGCTGCGGCAGGCGCGCGACCGCACGCTGCCGAAGCCGAAGCTGATGCTGCACGCGCTGCAGGTGAATATCCGCGGCGGGCGGCTGCCCGAGCCGGAGGGGAATGGCAGGCGGTATTTGAAGATTCCGCTGGATGCGTTGTAGGGGCGGCCGGTGCTGGCAACCGCCGCATCGTTCAAAGCGCGTTTTCTATATCGGTCCTAACGAAGTCGTCCCCCACGAATAGCAGCCGGCATCCATGTTCCCTAGCTAGTGCCCGTCCACAAACGGTAAACCACTGAAATTATTGGAGGAATTGCGATATTGCGGCGGGCAAAGCCCGGCGGTTTCAGGTATACTTTAGATCAAGCCATTGATTCTAAAGACAAACCCGCAACCGCCGGAGCCGACAATGCGCCAAGAACGCACCGTCCAAGCCAATATATTCGATCTTTTCGCCGAACACGAGATCGGCCGCGAGCTGAAAGCCATGTCGCAATGGCTGGATGAGCATCGTGATCTGCTCGGGCTGGTAGCGCAGGACCTGCGCCGCCACGGCGTCAAGGAGACCGGCCGCGAGGGCCTGCCGGCGGAGGCCGTGCTGCGTTGCGCCCTGCTCAAACAACACCGTCAGTTGAGTTATGAGGAGTTGGCCTTTCATCTGGAAGATTCCGCCTCGTTCCGGGCCTTTGCCCGGCTGCCGTGGGGGTGGAACCCGAAGAAGTCGGTCTTGCACAAGACGATCAGCGCGATCCGGGCCGGGACCTTTGAAGCGATCAATCGCGTGCTGTTGACGAGCGCCCGGCAGGACAAGGTGGAACGCGGCAAGGTCGTGCGCATCGACAGCACCGTCACTTCGGCGCTGATGCACGAACCGAGCGACAGTAGTCTTTTGTGGGACTGCGTGCGGGTGATGGTGCGGCTGTTGCAGCAGGCGGCTTCCTTGGGCAGCGCCATCTCATGGCACGATCACTGCCGCGCGGCGAAGAAGCGATCCCGGGCGATCCAATTTACCCGCGGTCGTCCGAAACGAGTTCAGCACTATCGCGCGCTGGTCAGGATCACGCGCACCACCTTGAGCTATCTCGAACAGGCGGCGGCGCAACTGCCCTTGGCGGCGGGCCCGGCGGTCGAACTCTGGCAGGCCCAACTCCGCCACTATAAGCCGCTGATCGAACGGATCATCGCCCAGACCGAGCGGCGGGTCCTGGCCGGCGAGGCGGTGCCGGCTGGCGACAAGCTGGTCAGTTTGTTCGAGCCGCATGCCGACATCATCGTCAAAGGCAGCCGCGACGTCGAGTATGGCCATAAGATCAATTTGACCACCGGCACAAGCGGGCTGATCCTCGACCTCGTCGTCGAAACCGGCAACCCGGCCGACAGCGAGCGCTTGCTGCCGATGCTGGAACGCCACATCGGCATCTGGGGCGAGGCGCCGCGTCAGGCGGCGGCCGACGGCGGCTATGCCAGCCGCGATAATTTGAGCCGAGCCAAAGCCTGGGGCATCTGCGACATGGCCTTCCACAAGAAGTGCGGCCTCAGGATCGAAGACATGGTCAAGAGCCGCTGGGTCTATCGCAAGCTGCGCAACTTCCGCGCCGGCATCGAGGCCGGCATCTCCTGCCTCAAACGCGCCTACGGCTTGGGGCGCTGCACCTGGCGTGGGCTCGACCACTTCAAGGCTTATGTCTGGTCCTCGGTGGTCGCATACAATCTCGCCCTCTTCGCCCGCCTCAGGCCGACCTGACATCCCATGTCGCCAGCCAAAACCGGACCGGCGTGACGCCGGCAGTTGCCAATGCGCGCATGTCCACCAGAAATCCTGGCCGCCGCAATTAGCACCCATGAGCCACACCGCATGGCTTCAAAGCGGCCACCAAGCGGAACCCAAGTGCGCTGCAAGCTCAAGAAAACCAGCGTTTATGGACGGAAACTAGCTACCTCATAGGCGAAGCAGTCGCCGAAGTTCAGGCTGGCGGGATGGGCGCCTTTGCCCCAGGTGCGGTAGGCTTCGGCGATGCGGCGGGCGGAGGCAGGGGTGACGGCGACGATTTCGAAGCCGAGGCCGTCGATCAGTTGTTCCATCTCATCGCCGACGTTGCGACGGGCCGAGACGATCAAGGCTTCGGCGACCGTGCCGGCGGAGATCAGGAGATCATCCTCGGCTTCGAGGACGGCAATCAGGGCATCGGCTTGTGGTTCGCCAAGCACGATCGCCATCAGGGCGGAGGTGTCGACGGCGATCATTCGGGCAGGCCGTCATCGCTATAGAGGAAATCCTGGCTGCGTGCGGCCGGCGGCCCATCTGCGGCTTTGGCAATGGCGGAGGCCCGCACCGCTTCCATGAGCGTCCGGCGGGATTTCCGATCGGGCGCTGCCCTCATCGGAACCAGTTTCACGGCGGCATGACCGTGCCGGGTGAGAATGACCTCGTCCCCGGCTTCGGCACGCCGGACCAGTTCGGTCAATTGCCCCTTGGCATCCGTCACAGACACTCGCATCGTTCGCACTCCCCAGGACCAGTGCAGCCCAGTTTCTTCTGGAAAATTAGACCATTCGCTGGACCATATCAACGGATAATTTTCGCAGGTCGCGCTGGCGCGGGGACAATTCGCGCACCGAACTGCGGCATGAAGCCATGCAAGCGTCGTCAGCATGGTGGGTTCGATCGGCTTCGTCGGCCTCGTCATCCCCCATGCCGCTGACCGAGGATATGATCGGCCGGGTCTTCGGCGTTCGCGCCCATGTCCAGAAATCGGCCGTGCACGGCCGGCATCATATCCAGTACGTCATGGATTGACGGATGGTCGGGAATTTCGATCTCATGGAGGAGATCCGCGATTATTGGTCGAGACGGCCGGAGACCTTCGACCTCGCTTTCGGCCATAGGATCGCCAGGGGTCACGAGGCCGGCGCTGTCTTGGACCCCTTTCTCTTCATGCATGCCGTCCTGCCAAAACCGCTGGGCATTTTCCGGCGACATGCATGATCTAAAGCGGCGGAAACCGCATTGCCTCTCGCAGCAGCTCGATGGCCTCTGAGACCGAAGGCCCTCTGATCGGCGGCGGCTCTGCGCGTTCGCAGAACTCTCGCCAGACAAACAGCGTCAGTTCTGCGCCATCCGTTGCGGTTTTCCCCGGTCCCTCTGCAAAATTCTCGAGCACGCGATATCGAGCGTCCTTCCAGAACAATTCCTCCACCCAGTCATATATCGGGATCACATGGAAGTGGATCGGATAACTGGGCATGTGCCCGTACCGGCCGATATAGACGCGCTGAGCATTCAATTGCTGTTTCAGAACGCTCTGAGCCCTTGCGAGCAATGGGCCGAATTCGGCCAAAGCGTCTTCAGGCAGATCCGACAGATCGTTGGTGTCGGTCTTGGAACTGATCATGAGGTAACCGGGAAGGGCGGAGTTCATGCGGTGGTTCACAAGCCATCCGGCCGTCTCGACAACGTGAAAGCGCTGAGGGATCTCCACGGACTGCCTCTTACTCCTGATGCCCCAGGGGACGCTGTAACACATTGGATTGCTGCGCAATTTTATCGTTAAATCGACTGCAATTTAAGGTATGGGTTGAGATGGCAGCCGGCAACGGTTATCTCAACCCGACCGGCAAGCGGATCCTCCGCGAACGACAAGGCGCATAGCTCCCATGATCCCCGATTTCCTCGTCACCCATTCCGGTGGCTTTCATGCCGACGAATTGCTGTCGAGCGTCATCCTGACCCGGCTTTTCCCGCAGGCGCGTATCGTCCGCAGCCGGGCGCCGGAGTGGATCACGCCGGGCGAAGACCGGATCATCTACGATGTCGGCGGAGCCTATGACCCTGCTGCCGGGATATTCGATCACCACCAGCGCGGCGCTCCGTTGCGCGACGATGGCCAGCCCTACAGCTCGTTCGGGCTGATCTGGAAGCATTACGGCCGTGATTATCTCGCAGCCTCAGGCCTTCCCGAAGCACATGTCGAGGCGATGCATGGCTCTTTCGACGCCGGCTTCGTGCTGCCGGTCGATCTGACTGATAATGGCGCGCTCAGCCCATCCGGTCCGCTGGCCGGGCTGACGCTGCCGGCGCTGCTGGAAACCCTGAAACCGGTTTTCGACGAGGCGAGCCCCGAGGCCGATGATCGCGCCTTTCACGCAGCCCTTGCCATTGCCCGCAGTTTCGTCGAGGCCAGGATCGCTCAGAGTGCCGCAAAATTGCGGGCCGAGGCGATCGTGCATCGGGCAATCGAGGCTGCGGGGCAGGGGCGTGTTCTGGAATTACCGAGAGGAATGCCCTTCCGTCCCGCCATCGTCAAGGCGGGCGCCGATCATCTGCTGTTCGTCGTCCACCCGCGCGAAAAGGACTGGTGCGTGACCGGCATCCGCCGCGCCGAGGAGGGGTTCGAGCTCAGGGCCGACCTGCCGGCCGGCTGGGCCGGGCTCACCAATGGCGCACTGGAGGCGGTTTGCGGCATTGAGGGCGCAAGCTTCTGCCACAACGGCCGCTTCATTGCCGCTGCCAGGACCCGCGAAGCCGCTCTCGCCATGGCCGAGCTGGCGGTAAAGGAGGCGCTTTCGATCGGGGCGCAGTCAAATGGCGGCAGCTGAGGTAGCGTTGAAGGTATCAGTCCGACATTGAATAGTATTTCCTCACCTTCGCCGTCTGCGTGAATCTGCGGGCGCCCTACGGTGCGAGATCGACATGGTGGGCGCCATGCGGCAGCGGCACGCGGCCGAGCCGCTTAAGCGCCGGCCGGTCGCCTTTTGCGACGCGGAAGACTTCGAGCCCTGGGCCGGCCTCGGGGCCGGCCCCGTCATGGCCCTGGAACACGGTGGCGAGGAAGTGGTCTCCTGTCCGATCGAAGGCGCCGCCTTCCGGCAGGGAACCCTCGAAGGGATAGTCGGCGAGCCTGGCGATGGCGCCGGTTGCCGGATCAAAACTCAGAAGCGTGACGCTGGCGTCGCGGTGGAAGCGGGCAGAGCCCGGCGGGAAGGCTGTGCCGCGCATATTGACGGTGGCGACGAGTTGGCCGTCCGGGCTGATGGCGATGCCCTCGGAGGAGAGGCCGGTCTCGGCGCCGCCGAGGAGATCGTGGCGGGCCGATTGCGGCGATGTCGCGGGATCGGCGAGCCTGATGACGCTGATCGTCGATGGTGTCTGCGGGATACGGCCTTCCAAATTCGTGGCGGCGAAGTTCCGGCCCCAGTTGGCGGTGAGATAATGGCGCCCGTCCGGTGTGAAACGGCCGACGAAGGGATCGGCGCCAACCTCCATGATATTGCCCCACGGGCGCAGGATGGGCGCGTCGGCCCCGGTGACCTCGAAGAAGGCGACCCGGTTCTGCGTGTTGATGTTGACCGCCAGGAAGCGGCCTGAAGGATGCCAGTGGACGTTGGTCGCGGCCGCCGCGCGGGGCCGGCTCGGATCCTCTGACCCCGAGGTCGGCGAGGTCGAACCTGGCGAGGCGGCTGAAGCGGCCATCGCGATAGGCGACGATCTGGACGAAGCTCGCCTCCGGCGTGTTGGAAACGACGGCGACGCTCTCTCCATCAGGGCTGAGGGACAAGGCCTCGGGGAAGGCTTCGATCCCCACCGTGTCGGAGAGGCGGAGTGCCGCGCCGTCCGAAAGGTCGACTGCGAAGAGCCGCCGGCCCGGCGGCAGGTCGCTGATCCTGTTGCCGCCCTTTGGACGTTCGCCCAGCCTTTCAGTGACGAAGGCGGTTTGCCCGTCTTCGCTGAGGGCTAGGATTTCAGGCGCCGAGGTCACCGAATTGGAGACCGGTATCGATGCCGTGATGATCGTGTCCCCGGCCGGCGACATGATCGTCAACAGATCGCGATAGCCGGCATTTCGCGGCGCAAGCTCAGCGGTGCCATAGGTCCGGGCGAGAAAATCACCGTCGGAGATGACGGCGATCCGGCTCGCCGAGATGCGGCCGAGAATCTCGGGCGCGGCTTGCGCGCCTTCGGCGGCCTGCGTGCTCTGGGGTGTGGCGAGGCTAAAGGTGACGGCGAGCGTCGCGGCGGTGAGGACTGGTCCCTTCATGATCCTGCTCCCTTTTTGGTAGTCCTTTGAAAATGCCGCCGTTGCTGATAATTTTCCAATCGTAATCCTGTCGCCTGTGATAGGCATTTCGCATCAGGAGGCTGTCCTGGATATCCGCACGTTTGCCTGTTTCGTGGCCGTTGCCGAAGACCTGCATTTCCGCCGCGCGGCGGAACGGATGAACCTGACCCAGCCGGCGCTCAGCCAGCGGATCCGGGTGCTGGAAGGCGAGGTCGGGACCGATCTCTTCGAGCGCGACCGCCGCGGCGTGGCGCTGACGCCGGCGGGCGCGGCCTTCCTCGGCCCGGCCCGCGAGGCGGTGCTGCATGCCGGCATGGCGAAGGCCGAAGCCCTGCGGGCGGTGCGCGGCGAGGTCGGGTGCCTGCGGCTCGGCTTCACGCCGATCGCCTTTTACGGCGTCCTGCCGGAGGCGGTGCAGGCGTTTCGTGCCCGCTACGCACAAATCGAGGTCGATCTCGTCGAGATGAGCTCGCCTTTGCTGGAAGCAGCCCTTGCATCGGGCGACATCGACCTCGGCGTATTGCATCCACCGATTTCGCGGGATCTGATCATCCATTCCCTGCCGGACGAGCCGTTCGTGCTGGCGCTTCCGGCGACGCATCGGCTGGCGAAGCAGCCGGTCATCCGCGTCGTCGATCTTGGCGGCGAGCCCTTGCTGCTTGCGCCGCGGGCGATCGGCCCAAGCATATACGACCGTGTGATTGCCCTTTTCAGGGGCGAGGGCATCAGCCCCCGGATCGTCCAGGAGGTGACGCCGATGACGGCGCTGGTTGGCCTCGTTGCGGCCGGAACCGGTCTCGGCTTCGTCACCTCGGGCATCGCAAGAGCCGCCCGGCCGGGCGTCGCCTACCGTCCCGTCCTGCCGCCGCCGCCATCCCTACCGATCGCAGCCGCATGGCGCCCGCCGGCATTGTCGGCGGGCGGCGAGCGCTTCCTGGAGATCGTGAGAGGGTTGGTCGGGCAGGGCGATCTGCCGGAGCGGACGTCATGAACGGCGGGAGGCGCGGCAGCGAACACCCGTGCCGCAATTGCGGAACCGATTGACTTGTTGCCACGAAGGACTAAGCTTTAAGCCATAACAACCACTACCCACACGCGAGAGATAGCGGAGGGTGCAAGTGGCTGGCAACCTTGAGGAGGATGAGGTTTGCCGTGGATTACCGAGTTGTTCTGCTGATCGCCACATCCGTCATTGCTCTTTCCCCTGCTGACGCCGGGGCGCAGGAGGGCGATGCGACGGCGGGTGCCGCCGTTTTCAAGAAATGCGCGACCTGTCATGTCGCCGATTCCGATACGAACAAGGTCGGTCCGTCGCTGAACGGGCTGTTCGGCCGGAAGGCCGGAACGCATCCCAATTACGCCTATTCGGCCGGGATGAAGGCGGCCGGCGACGGCGGCCTCGTCTGGGACGAGACGGCGCTGCGCGACTATCTGCACAATCCGAGAGCGAAGGTGAAGGGCACGAAGATGGCCTTTGTCGGCGTGAAAGACGAGCAGGAGATCACCGATCTCATCGCCTATCTCAAGCAATATTCCAAGTGATGGGCAATACTCCAAATGGCGGGTCGCGGCCCGAGGGCGCGTGCCTAAATTGCCGTAATTGCCGATATTTTCTATCTGTGCGATAATAAACACGGACTTTTTGCGGAATGCGGTTTCACGGGTCGACCTGCTCGAGGAGGAGCGGACATGGCTGTCGTGCTGATCCTCGTCCTGATTGTCGTCGGCTCCGTGCTGTTCCATGTGCTGAGCCCGTGGTGGTGGACGCCGATTGCGTCCAACTGGACCTA